>JBJMRA010000093.1:0-12317 GCA_045802365.1 Hyphomicrobiales bacterium
GGTAGTTCGGGTGAATCTCAGGCGCGATCCGCGGGTCGCTCGAACGGATCCGAACAAAGCCGCGGCTCTTCGGTCGGCATGGCGACACGCTCGTGCAGAAGCCCGGAAACGAATCCGGATTCATGAGCGGCCGGGTTCGCGGCGGCGCCTTTTCGTAAGTGAGCGGCGAGAAATAGAGCTGTATATCGGGCGAGACCGCTTCCGGACGAGACCGGAAAAAACCTCCGCCCTGGTTGAGGCTCATCGACAAAGGGCCGCGGCGGGTGAGAACATATTGGAGTCCCGCCCTCATCTTCCCGTGCCAGGGATGAAGGTCTTCGTTGAGAGTCCGCCGGCTCGCCCGGTAAACATGATCGTAACAGAGATGATCTTGGAGATTGGCGCCCACCTCATCGCAATCTCGGATGACTGGAATGGCATGCGCCCGGAGAAGGGCAGCCGGACCTATGCCCGACAATTGGAGGAGCTGCGGCGAATTGATCGCACCCGCCGCGAGGATGACTTCGCGGCCGGCGCGTGCTTCCTCGACCAGTCCTCTCCGTTGATACGAAATGCCGACCGCCCGCGCGCCGTCGAAAAGGATGCGATGCGCCAATGCACCGGTGAGGACCCGCAGATTGCATCTGCGGCGGGCCGGCCACAGATAGGCGCGCGCCGCGGAAAACCTGAAGCCCTCGCGGGTGGTGACCTGGTAAAAGCCCACTCCTTCGCTCGAGGCGCCGTTGAGGTCCGGGTTGAAGGGCAGTCCGACCTCCTTGCCCGCCTCCATGAAGGCATAAGTGAGTGGATGCGCAAGCTTCTCGATCGTGGTGACGTGCAGGGGCCCGCCGGCGCCGTGGTAGGGGCCGGCGCCCAGTGCATGATCCTCCATCTTCTTGTAGATGGGGAGGACCTCCTTCCACCCCCATCCCGAGTTCCCGATCGCTTCCCAGCCGTCGAAATCTTGGGGCTGGCCGCGGGAATAGACCATGGCGTTGATCGAGCTCGAGCCGCCGAGCACCCGGCCGCGCGGCCAGTAGCTCGGACGCCCGGCGAGGCCCGGCACGGGTTCGGTCTCGTACATCCAGTTGACGCGCGGATCGTAGAAGCACTTCCCGTATCCGATCGGCGTTTGCACCCAGAACCGGCGGTCCGAGGGCCCCGCCTCGAGCAGGAGCACGCTGAACCTGCCGCTTTCAGTCAACCGCGCGGCGACCGCGCAGCCGGCCGACCCCGCGCCGGCGACGATGTAATCATAGACCTGCATCGGCCTCAGCGGCGGCGGCCGCCGACTTCATCGATATGCTTCAGCATGTCGGCCGGATCTTCGAACACGCGGTAAGCGCCCGCCTTGAGCAGTTCGTCTTCACCGTAGCCGCCTGACAAGAGACCGATCCCGAGCGAGTGGCAGCGCCGGGCGGCCAGCATGTCCCAGATGCTGTCGCCGACGACGCACGAGTCGCGGATATCGACTCCGAGCCGGTTCGCGGCTTCGATGAAGAGATCGGGGTCGGGCTTGGCGTGCCGAACCTGGTCGCGGGTGACGACCGCCGTCACCATCGGATCGACGCCGAGATGCGCGAGCACCGGCCCCGCCGTCTCCATACGCCCACTCGTGGCAATCGCCCAGGGGACGTTCTGGCCGGTGAGGAAGCGCAGGAGTTCACGGGCGCCGGGCAAAGGGCGGATCACGTTCGAACGCAGATTGTAGAATTCGGTGTGAAGCCGTTGCAGGCGAGCAATACGCTCCTCACTGATCTCGCCACCCGTCTCCCTGAGGAGCATATTGGTGAAGAGCCCGCCGCTCATGCCGATCTTGCGGTGGATTCGCCAAAACGAGAGCTCGATGCCCTCAGCCGCCATGGCGTCGTGCCAGGCGAGCACGTGATCGTAGACGCTATCGACGAGCGTGCCGTCGAGATCGAAGAGAAAGGCGGTTTCGGGAGGCGTCACGAGCGGGCTCCGGTTGGGCGCGGGCGCGCTTATTACATTCCCGCGCGCCCGCGTCTATGTTGCGGCTCGCATGACGAGGCCCTGCATCATAACGGTCGCGATCACCGGCTCCCTGCCGCGCAAGGAGAACAACCCCGCTGTCCCGATAAGCGTTGGCGAACAGATCGAGTCGACGCACGAGGCCTTCGAGGCCGGCGCAACCATCGCCCACATTCACGTCCGCAACGACGACCAGACCCCGACGTCCAATCCTGAGCGGTTCGCGCAAGTTCAGGAAGGCTTGCGCCAATATTGTCCGGGAATGATCGTTCAGTTCTCGACGGGCGGGCGATCCGGCAAGGGCTCGGAACGTGGGGGTATGCTGTATCTGAAGCCCGAGATGGCATCGCTCGCGACAGGGTCGTGCAATTTCCCGCTCTCGATATACGAGAATCCGCCGGCGCTCATCCGGGAGCTCGCGGGTAAGATGCGCGATTATGGCATCAAACCTGAGATCGAGGTGTTCGATCTGTCGATGCTGTATCAGGCACTCGAACTTGTGAATGAAGAACTAATCGCGCCGCCCATTCACGTCCAGTTCGTGTTCGGGGTCAAGAACGCGATGCCCGCCTTGCGCGACGTGCTCGAGTTTGAAGTGTCGCAACTCGCGAAGCTCATGCCCGAGGCGACTTGGACCGCGGCCGGGATTGGTCGCCATCAGATCGAGCTCAATCGCTGGTCGCTCGAGCTTGGCGGTCATTGCCGCACCGGTCTCGAAGACAACGTGCGCTGGGACAAGGACCGCCTCGCCGGTTCCAATGCCGAGCTCGTCAAACGGGTCGCCGATCTCTGCGGCAAGTTCGATCGCCATCCGGCCAGCGTCGCGGAAGCGCGAGCGCTCCTTTCGCTGCCGCAAGCCGCGGAGCCGATTGCGAGCCGGGCGGCAAGTCCTTAAGGATTCTGCATGCCATCGCTGACCGAAGCCCTGACCCTAAGCCGCACATTGCCGGGCGACCACGAGATGGCCGCCCTCGCCGGCCGTGTCTGGCGTCCGGATCTCGGACCCTCCATCGTCCGGCTCGATGGTACGGATGTTGTCGATATCACGGCCGATTTTCCGACAATGCGCGATCTGTGCGAGGCTTCCGATCCGGCGAGAGTCGCCAGAGCGGCGAAAGGCGAGCCGCTCGGCCCGCTCGCTCCCATCCTCGCCAATAGCAATCCATCAACGCAAGATGACCGCAAGCCGTGGCTTCTTGCGCCGATCGATCTGCAGGCCATCAAGGCCGCCGGAGTGACCTTCGCCATTTCGATGCTCGAGCGGGTGATCGAGGAGCGGGCGCGCGGCAATCCGGCCGCCGCTCCCGCCCTTCGCCGAGAGATCACCGGACTCATCGGCGACGATCTCTCCAAACTCAAGCCGGGCTCCGAGCCGGCGATGAAGCTCAAATCGCTGCTGGTCGAGAGGGGGATGTGGTCCCAATATCTCGAAGTGGGGATCGGTCCCGACGCCGAGATCTTCACCAAGGCCCAGATCATGGCGGCGGTGGGCCATGGCGCCGAGGCCGGCCTCAACCCGATCTCGAAGTGGAACAACCCAGAGCCTGAGGTGGTCGTCGTGGTCGCCTCGTCGGGAACGATGGTCGGGGCGATGCTCGGCAACGACGTGAACCTTCGCGATGTCGAAGGCCGCTCGGCCCTGCTCCTTGGAAAGGCGAAGGACAACAACGCAAGCGCGGCGCTCGGGCCTTTCATCCGGTTTTTTGATGATGATTTCACGCTCGATCACGTGCGTCGCATGCAGTTGACATTGAAGGTCGATGGGCCGGATGGCTACCGGCTCGAGGGCAGCTCCAACATGGCGAAGATCAGCCGGGATCCAGCCGAGCTTGTCGCGGCGATGATCGGACCCGATCATCAGTACCCGGATGGCGCGGTGCTCTATCTCGGCACGCTTTTCGCACCTGTCGAGGATCGTGACGTGAAGGGCCAGGGGTTCACGCACAAGATCGGCGATATCGTTTCGGTGTCCTCGCCCGAACTCGGCTGCCTCACCAATCGGATGGTCTCGACTCGCGATGCGCCGCCCTGGACCTTCGGCGCGAGCCATTTGATGCGCGCCCTTTCGCAACGGGGCGTTGTGCGGTGAGCCGATGAAACGCTACTCCGCCCTTGCGCTCCTTCGCGAGGCGCTGAACGGCAACGAAGGCTGGCCCCGCGCCTGGCGCAAGCCCGAACCGAAGAAGACCTACGACGTGATCATCGTCGGTGGGGGCGGGCATGGCCTCGCCACCGCGTACTATCTTGCCGCCAATCACGGGATCACCAATGTCGCCGTGCTCGAGCGCTCCTACATCGGATCGGGCAATGTCGGGCGCAACACCACGATTGTGCGCTCGAATTACATGATCGACGGCAACACCCAGTTCTTCGAGTTCTCGCTCAAGCTTTGGGAGAGCTTGTCCCATACATTGAACTTCAATGTCATGCTCTCGCAGCGCGGCCAGGTCGTCATGGCGCACGGCCCCGTCGGCCTCGACGTGCTTGCGCGCCGAGGCAACATCATGCGGCTCAACGGGATTGACGCCGAGCTCCTCGATCGCGGCGAGGTGATGAAGCTTCTTCCCTATCTCGACTATTCACGCGAGGCCCGGTTTCCGATCTCGGGCGCCCTGCTTCAGCGCCGCGCCGGCACCGCGCGTCATGATGCTGTCGCGTGGGGTTACGCAAGAGCGGCAGACGCGCTGGGCGTCGACATCATCGAGACCTGC
Organism: Hyphomicrobiales bacterium; assembly: GCA_045802365.1. Classification (GTDB taxonomy): domain Bacteria; phylum Pseudomonadota; class Alphaproteobacteria; order Rhizobiales; family Aestuariivirgaceae; genus JBJMRA01. The sequence continues at coordinate 4,683 of JBJMRA010000093.1, forward strand.
GAAGTGCAGCGGTTCGTGATGGAGGACGGCCAAGTTTCCGGCGTCGAAACCACCAGAGGGCGCATCCTCGCAAGCCGGACCGGGATCGCGGTCGCCGGCCATTCATCCCATGTGGCGAGGATGGCGGGCCTGAAGCTTCCGGTGGAGAGTCACATCCTCCAGGCTTTCGTGTCGGAGCCGATCAAGCCGCTTGTCGACCACGTGCTCTCCTTCGGGGCCGAGCTCTTCTACCTCTCGCAGTCTGACAAGGGCGGCCTCGTGTTCGGCGGCCATATCGACGGGTTCAACACTTATACGCAGCGGGGCCAATTCCCGAAGGTGCAGACGGTCGCCGAATGCGCGGTCGCCCTCATGCCGTGCATCTCGCGGCTGAGACTGGTCAGGCACTGGGGCGGCATCCAGGACATGACCCCCGATGGAAGCCCGTTCATCTGCCGCACGCCGGTGAGGAACCTCTATCTGAACGGCGGCTGGTGCTATCAGGGCTTCAAGGCCACGCCCGCCTCGGGCTGGTGCTTCGCCCACACGATCGCTCACGATGAAGAGCACGAGCTCAACCGCTGTTTCAGCCTCGACCGGTTCGAGAAGGGCCGCGCCCTCGACGAGTTCGGCATCGGCAATTGGACATACAAGCAGTAGACCTATGCTGAGGATCACCTGCCCGTTCTGCGGCGAACGCGACTACACCGAGTTCCACTATGGCGGCGATGCCTCAAAGCCGAGGCCGGCGCACGGAACCGGCGACATGAAGGACTGGTACGACTACGTGTTCCTGTTCGACAACCCGAAAGGTCCGCACACGGAGTACTGGCAGCACGTGCTTGGCTGCCGCCAGTGGCTGATCCTCGACCGCAATACCGCCACGAACGAGGTCGGCGCCTCCCGGCCGGCGAGGGAGGCAAAGCCGTGAGTGTACGGCCCTACAGGATGTCATCCGGCGGGCGGCTCGATCGCTTGCGGCCCGTTTCCTTCTCCTTCGATGGCAAGGGCTACCGCGGCTTTGCTGGCGACACGCTCGCCTCGGCGCTTCTCGCCAACGGCGTAACGCTCACCGGGCGGAGCTTTAAATACCACCGTCCACGCGGCGTGGTGACCGCGGGCGTGGAAGAGCCCAATGCGCTCGTGACGCTCGGAACGGACGGACGGCGCGAACCGAACATCCCGGCCACAATGGTGGAGATCGTCGAGGGGCTCGCGGCGGAAAGCCAGAATCGCTCGCCGTCTCTCGCCTTCGACATCCGCGAACTCAACCGGCTCGCAGGCCCGCTGATCGCGGCCGGGTTCTACTACAAGACCTTCATGGGCCCGCGTCGCGATTCCTGGATGGTCTACGAGCCGTTCATCAGGCGGGCCGCGGGCCTCGGCCGCGGAACTTTCGAGAAGGACCCCGACCGCTACGACACGCGTCACGAGTTCTGTGACGTGCTGGTGATCGGCGCAGGGCCTGCAGGCCTCGCCGCCGCGCTTGCCGCCGGCCGGGCGGGCGCGCGAACGATGCTCGTCGAGCAGGATTCGCTTGCAGGCGGAGCGCTGCTCTCCGAACCCATCTCGGGACCGGAAGCGCCTTGGCTCAACGACATCCTCGCCGAACTCCGGACGCGGTCGAATGTCTCACTCAAGTTGCGCACGACGGCGTTCGGCCTCTACGACGGGAGCACCGTCGCTCTCCTCGAGCGCCGCGATCACTTGAGACCCGATCCCACGAAGGGCCAAGCACGCCAAGTCGTGACGACCCTTCGCGCCAAGGCGATCGTGTTCGCGACCGGCGCGCTCGAGCGTCCGCTGGTCTTCACGAACAACGACCGTCCGGGCGTAATGCTCGCCTCGGCGGTGCGCGCCTATCTCAACCGCTTCGCGGTCGCGCCGGGCCAACATGCCGTCATCGTCACGAACAATTCGAGTGCCTATCGCACAGGAATCGACCTCGCCGGAGCGGGCCTCTCGGTCACAATCGCCGATCTTCGCCCTCTCGCGGACAGCGATTACGTCGACCAAGCGCGCGCACGGGGCATCGGCGTTCACCTCGCGACCCACATCTCCGACGTGACCGGCAGGCTTCGAGTCGAGAGCGTACTCCTCTCGAGCGGGCGCCGGCTCCCTTGCGATGTCTTGTGCATGTCGGGGGGCTGGTCGCCTGTCGTGCATCTGACCTCGCACACAGGTATCAAGCCGCGCTACGCGGAGGAGGTCGCCGCATTCGTGCCAGGCGGCTTCGCGCCGGGCCATTTCGGTGCTGGCGCGCTGATGGGTGCGTTAGACAATGTCGCCGCCGTCGAAAGCGGCTTACTTGCCGGCGCCGCAGCAACGCGCCACGCTGGGCTCGAGGCACGCCATCCCGTTCCGATATCGGCTTTGCCTTCATCGACCTATGAAATCGCTCCGTTATGGGACATGCATCGCATCGCACGTGGCAAAGCCTTCGTCGATTTTCAGAACGATGTGACCCTGTCCGACGTGAAGCTTGCGCATCGCGAGGGATATCAATCGGTCGAGCACCTCAAGCGCTACACGACACTCGGAATGGGCACCGACCAGGGCAAGTCGAGCAACGTCAACGCGCTGGCGATCATGTCCGGGTTGCGTGGATTGAGCATCCCCGAAACAGGAACCACGACCTTTCGCCCGCCCTACACGCCAGTGTCGATAGGCGCGCTCGCCGGCCGCACCATCGGCCATCACTTCCGGCCGATACGGCGCTCCCCGCTTCATGACTGGCACGTTGCGAATGGCGGGACGATGATCGAGGCGGGCCTCTGGATGCGCGCCTGGTACTATGCCTGGGCGGGCTCGACACCCGAGTCCGCGTATGTCGAGGAGATGAAACTCGTTCGTCACGGCGTCGGCCTCTCGGATGTCTCGACCTTGGGCAAGATCGACGTCCAGGGCCCGGATTCGGCCGAATTCCTCAACCGCATCTATGTGAACGGCTTTGCCAAGCTCGCTGTCGGCAAGGCGCGTTACGGCGTGATGCTGACCGACGACGGCGTCGTGTTCGATGATGGAACGACGACGCGCCTGGACGGCACGCGCTATTTCATGACGACCACGACCGCACAGGCGGGCGAGGTGATGTCCTGGCTCGAGTTCCTGCTTCAGACGGCCTGGACGGATCTGAAGGTTCATGTGACGTCACTGACCGACGAGTGGGCGGCCATCGCGGTATCGGGGCCTAATGCCCGCGAGGCGCTCGCCGTCGCTTTCCCGGATGTGGACGTGTCGAACGAACGCCTTCCCTATATGGGCGTCCTCGAGTTCGCGCTCGACGGCGTTCCCGTGCGACTCATCCGATTGAGCTTCTCGGGCGAGCTCGCTTACGAAGTCTACACGCCAGCGCGATATGGCATTTCGCTCTGGGAGCACATACTCGTCCGTGCCGCCCCGCTCGGCATCAAGCCCTACGGTCTCGAAGCGCTCGCATCGCTTCGGATCGAAAAGGGCCATGTCGCCGGGCTCGAGCTCGATCACCGGAACACGCTTGACGATCTGGGCTTAGGCCGCATGGCGAGCGCGACGAAATCCTATGTGGGCAAGGAACTCAGCGTCCGTCCCGACCTCAAGGCGCAGGACCGCTGGACTCTCGTTGGGATCGAGTGCCTCGAGCGGGGCAAGCGCCTGCGCGGCGGCTCGATCCTCTTCGCGGCCGGAGAGGAGATCAAAGGCCATGGCCGCGGTTATATCACATCGGTCACGTGGTCGACCGAGATCGACCGCTACATCGCGCTTGGGCTCTATCAGGGCGGGTTGAGCCATGAGGGCCAAGAGATCGTGTGCGCTTTCCCTCTCAAGGACGAGCAGGTCAAGGCGCGCATCGTCTCGCCCCACTTCATCGATCGCGAGGGGGCACGTCTCAATGCTTGAGCGCCGGTCGGCACTGGCGTCGGCCATCGCCCGCGGCGGACGCGATGGCGCGAGCGGGAGACGGCAATGCCGTCTCGGCGAGGTGACCGGCTGGTCGCTGGTGCAAGTCGCGGCCTTTCCATCGACGATGGCGGCGCTTGAGGAGAGACTCGAAGCGATCATCGGGGAGTTGCCGTTCGGTTGCCACAGCATGCCGGCTGAGACGACAATCTTCCGCACCGGCCCCCACCAGTTCTGGATCGTCGGCAAAGATGCGAGCTTGACCGATCGCCTCTCTGAGGCGATCGCGCCCGATATCGGCGTGGTGACGCCCCTCTCCGACAGCCGCGTCCGGATCTTCGTCGAGGGCGATTGCGCCACAGATGTTCTGAGCAAAGGCATCCCGATCGATCTTCACCCGAGCGTCTTCAAGGTCGGACGGATGGCGCTGAGCGGGCTTCACCACACGCCGATCCTCATCCATCGGGCGGGCGAGCGCCGTTTCGAGATATACGCGATGCGCACCTTTGCGCTCACCGTTTGGGAATGGCTGGCCGACGCCGCATTGGAGTTCGGCTACGAAGTGGGTTCGGAAGGCGACGCGTGAGTCGAACTCAGAGAACGCCGTATTGAGCGAAGACGTCGCGAAGATAGCCGCCCGCGCGCAAGGCGTCGCGGGTGTGGTTCTCGCTCGTGACTTTCGTTCTCGCCCGTTCGATCGCTTCCGCAGCGACGTCCTGCGGAATGACGATGACGCCGTCGACATCGCCGAAAATGAGATCGCCGGTCCGCATGCGGATCCCGCCGCACTCGATCGCAGTGTCGATCTCGACCATTTTCGCCCGCCCCTTGCTGTCGAGAGGCCCGATGCCGCCGTGAAATACCGGAAAGCGCATGTTGCGGATATGGCGAAGATCGCGGACGAGGCCGTCGGTCACGCAACCGGCCGCGCCCCGCGCGCGCGCCGCCGTCGAGAGGAGCTCCCCCCAAGGGGCGATCCGCTCGGTCGGCCCATTGCAGCCGAGCACCGCGATCTCTCCGGGCTGCAGATCGTCGATGAGCCGCATTTCGAGCTCGTAGGGGTTCTCCCCCTCCTTGACCGAGAACGTTTCCATGTAGAGGCCCGTCCGCACGCGCCCCATCATGACAAGGGACTCATCGCTCGGCCGGATGAACGACCGCATGGCCTGGCCCATGAACCCGAGCTCGTCGAGCACGTCCGACAGCACCGCGGTGTAAAGCTGTTCTGTAAGTGCGCTGATGTCGTTCAAAATCTCACCTCTCTGGCCCTTCACATCACCATCGTATGCCCGCCGTCGATCACGAGCGTCGCGCCGGTCATGAACCGCGAGGCCTTCGAGGCGAGAAACAGGATCGCGCCGTCGAACTCCTCGACCTGCCCCACCCTGCGCATCGGAATGGCGCGTAGGACGACCTCGCTTCTGGGACTCTCGAAAAATTCGCGGTTCATCGCTGTAACGACGTAACCCGGAGCGAGCGTATTGACGCGAATGCCACGCGGCGCGAGCTCGAGCGCCATGACGCGCGTAAGCTGCACGACGCCCGCTTTGGCGACGGAATAAGCGGCGAGGTTCTTGCCGGGCCTCAAGCCCAGGATCGAGGAGACGTTGATGATGTTGCCGCCCCTGGTCCCCATCCGGCGCGCCGCCTCTTGGGCGATGGCGAATACGGAGTCGAGATCGACATTGAGAATCTGCCGCCAGCGATCGTAATCGATGTCGATGGCCGCGCCTTCTCCCGCGATTCCGGCATTGTTGACGGCAACCGTCACCGGCCCGAGCTCCGATTCGATCCTGTCGAATGCCTGGTTCGCCGCTTCCCGGTCAGTGACGTCGAAGGGAAGAACGACAGTCCGGGTATATCCTGTAAGTTCGCTTGCGACCTCTTCCAGCCGATCCTTGCGGCGTCCCGCGAGGGCCACCTTAGCTCCGTTCATTCCGAGCACGCGGGCAAATCGCCGTCCAAGTCCGCTCGATGCCCCGGTCACGAGAATAACCTCGCCTGAAACATCGAATATCTCGCTAGCCCGCTCCGGCATCGCTAGAGCCAGCCGCCATCCACGACGTAGCTCTGGTTGGTGATCGCGCTCGCTTCGTCGGACGACAGGAAGAGGGCCACGCGCGCGACATCGTCCGGATAGAGCCTGCGCTTCAGGCACTGGCCTTCCTCGCGAGCCTTGTCCGCCTCGGGCGTGACCCAGAGCTTGAGCTGGCGCTCGGTCATGATCCATCCGGGAACGAGAACGTTGACCCTGATGTTGAACGGGCCGAAGTCGCGAGCGAGCGAGCGCGCGAGGCCATGCACGGCGGATTTGCTCGCGGTGTATACCGCCATGCCGCCGATGCCGAGCATCCAGGAATTCGAGCCGAAGCAGATGATCGAGCCGCCCCCCGCCGCTTTCATGTCCGGGAGAACGGCCTGGGCGGCGAAGAACTGGTGCTTGAGATTTACCGCAATTCGTTCATCGAAATAGTCGGGCGTCACCTCTTCGGTCTTGTGCCGCTCGTCGTGGGCGGCGTTGTTGAGGAGGATCGTGATCGGCCCAAGCGCGTCTCTGATCTTGCCGATGGCGGCGCGAAGCTGCCCGATGTCGCGGAGATCCGCCCGTTCGTAATGGGCCGTGCCGCCGTCGGTGCGCACCGCATCCACGACCTTTGCAGAAGCCTCGGCGGCGATATCGATGAAGCCGACTTGTGAGCCTTGGCGCGCGAAGCTCTTGACGAGCGCCTCGCCTATTCCCGATCCGCCGCCAGTGATGAGAGCCGTCTTGCCCTTCAAGTCGGGATAGATCGCTCCAGCCAAGTTCGCCTCCAGTTGTCAGGATGTTTCTTCCTTATCCCGCGCTCGCTTCGGCCCGGCAAGGGCCTGCAATGCCGGCTAAGTTGCGGTCACCGCAAGCGCGATGTCGCTGACGAAAGCCGGTGTCTCGATCGCGAGTCCGTCGCCGGAACTCTGCATATCGAATCTTGCCAATACCGCGCCCGAATACGTATCCCAGGCGGTCACGCGGAAGCGCTTCGCCCTTGGACCAGGAATCCGGAGCCGCACCGATATTGGGTGGACGTCGCGGCAAAGCGTTCCGTCGGAATGCATAGTATCCTTTCTCAGGAGCCAGACGACCGCTTGATTTTCGCCGCTGCAGCCGAAGCGCGCGATGTGGTCCGGAGCCTCTATCTCGTCGTTGACGTTGATGCGGCGGAAGCGGCGCCAATCGATGAGCGGCAGGAAGCTCGCGAGCCCCTTTTGGGCACGCCGCATGCCCGACGTCAGAACGTGCGGCCGCCGGTTGGGCCAGCGCATTCCCCCGCCTGCGGCCCCTGAGGCGAAATGGGCCCACTGCATATGCCGAAAGTATTCGTCATCGAAATATTCCGGAAGTGTCGTGTCCTTGTCCTTGAAGCGGTGGATCGGCCCATGCTCGGTATCGAGAAAGGGACGGTGGTCGCTGATTTCGGCCAAAGCATCGCGGACGATGCGGCCGGTATCGATGGCCGGATCGACGGTATTCGGAGGGTCGTCGATCGTGCCCTCGCGATAGATGTGAATCGTTGCGAAATCGAGATCGGGGTGCCTGAAGATGGGCTCTTTGAGCGGCATGTTTGGCCGCCACCAGAGCTCCGGTCCAAAAAGCGAGACGGTTTGCGGATGCGACCGCCCATAATGCCTCAGTTCAAGTGTCCGTACATGCGTGCTGAGATCATGGATGAATTCCATGAACGGCTCGGCGCTTCCCTCAGCTTGTGCCGGATGGATCTCGTTGAAGAGATCCCAGGCGAA
>JBJMRA010000094.1:0-9774 GCA_045802365.1 Hyphomicrobiales bacterium
CGACGCGATGGGGTCTCATCCCGAACTGGGCAAAGGACCCGAAGGTTGGGTTTTCAATTTCAATGCTCGCGCGGACAAGCTCGAGACAAGGCCGCCGTCAAAGGCGCTGTTTAGGAGCGCTTGTCATCGACGCGACCTGGTGGCGATACAGCATCTCCCGAGGACGGCAGCTCCAGATATGAGACGATCGGAATGACGACCGGCGAGATCGGAATGTTGTCACCGGCCTGGTTAACCGTGGCTTGGGGAAGCTCGAGATCAATTCGGGAATGAGGAGATCTGACATGCTGCGGCGGATAGGAGCGCGCCTGTTCGATTTCGCGCAGGAAGTGGCCGTCATGGGGATCGTCAACCGCACGCCGGACTCCTTCTTCGACAATGGCGCCACGTTTGAACTCGACCACGCGGTCAGCGCGGCAATGGCCGCGGTGAGGGATGGCGTGGACATTGTGGACGTCGGCGGAGTGCCCTTTGGGTGCGGTCCCGACGTGAGCTCCGCTGAGGAGCTTGATCGGGTGGTGCCGTTGATCGAGCGAGTCCACGCCGCTTCGGATGTCGTGATCTCGGTGGACACCTACCGTGCCGAAGTCGCCCGGCTGTCCATAGAAGCGGGGGCCAGCATCGTCAACGACACGAGCGGACTGTACGACCCGAGCATGGCAGGAGTTCTTGCCAACAGCACCGCCACCCTTGTGCTTACACACAGTCTGGCGCCGCCGCGCAGCGAGCCGCCGTTGCCGCATTACGACGACGTCACGGCGGAAGTCGTCGCGTTTCTTCGTGATCGTATCGAGCGCGCCGTGGCGGCGGGTGTTCCGCGGGAGCGGCTCATCGTTGACCCGGGGTATGATCTCAACAAGAACACCCGCCATTCGCTTGAGCTCACCCGGCGGCTGGACGAGGTCGTCGCGATCGGGTTTCCGACGATGGTCGCCGTTTCGAACAAGGACTTCATCGGCGAGACACTGGATCGGGAACGGGGCGACCGCTTGAACGGTTCGTTGGCCGTGGCTGTCATTTGCATCATGAAAGGTGCGCGAATCGTGAGAATGCATAATGTTGCGGCCGCCGTCGAGGCCGTGCGCATGACCGAAGCGGTCCTCGGCTTTCGCCAACCGGCATATCTGCGCCATAACATGGAGGCCTCGTGAACGACGCCACCATTAGCCGGGTCTGGCCCTCGCGCGAAGCCGCGGTGCTCGACGATGAGCAGTTGGCCGAATGCTACACAGTCAAGGATCGGAACAGGCAATCGGTGCGAGTCAACTTCGTTGCGAGCATCGATGGAGCGGCCACCGACCACGGCCTTACGGGCGGTCTTTCCGGTCAGGCGGACAAGCGCGTTTTCGGGCTCCTGCGACGACTCTCCGATGTCATTCTCGTGGGGGCGGGAACCGTGCGTGCCGAAGGCTACGGGGCTATGCGTCTTGACCCAGCATCGGTTGAGTTGCGCCGCGCGAGCGGCCTGGCCGATCAGCCGGTGTTCGCCATCGTCTCCGCAATGCTGGGCCTGGATCCCGAATCCCCTATTTTTACCCAGGCGCCTGTCAGGGCGATCGTGGTGACCGTCGGCGCGTCGTCGCACATCAAGAAACAAGCGCTCTCCCGCGTGGCCGACGTCATCGTGTGTGGAGAGGAGAGACTCGACGTCCGTGCCATGCTCGACGCGTTCGCCCAGCGGGGGCTGCGGCAAGTACTCTGCGAAGGCGGCCCGATGCTGTTTGGCACGCTCCTCGACGCCGATTGCGTTGACGAGTTGTGCCTGACCATCAGCCCGTTGATCGAGGCCGGCGACGCGCAGCGAATCGTGACCGGTACCCCGGAGAGAGCTCGGCGCATGGTGCTTCATCACGTGCTCGTTTCCGACGGCACGCTCATCTTGGGCTATCTGCGCGCGGCTCGGTGAGAACTAGCTCGATTCTAACCGCAGGCGACCGTAGCCTGTGCATCCGAAACTGTTTGGCTGAGTATGGTTCGATTCCAGGCTCATGACGAGCGCCGCTGCCGGTCCGGCGGGCGACGACACGTGGGCCATCCCGAAGGGCCGGCCCCGCATTGGGCGAAGCCCAGCCACGCCGGTTGCGGTCCGCAGGACTACGCGCCCGATGCGCCCTGGTCCGAGCGGCCAGTCCGCCGTTGGTTGTGGAACGACACGATCCGCGCAGCTACCGAACTGAGTCGCGCCCGAAGGATTCGAAGCTCCGCCCCCAGATTCGAGTCTGGTGCTCCATCCAACTGAGCTACGGGCGCAGGACTAGGCGGCAACAGTGTCTGGCCGCCCGGGTCACCGCCCGTATCTACTCGCGACTTCTTCAGCAGCCTGCTAAGGCAGAACGACCTGGGTCGTATAAAATCCGGCACCTTGGAAATTCGCATAGCCGACGAAGAACACGAGCGTGCTCCCATCGAACGAAGCGCGGGTCACCTCGAGGCCGGCCTCGGTAAATGCGCCGATCGCATCTTCGGGAGGGGCAATGGTTGCCAGTATGAATAATGCGAAAACCAGGCGAGCCAAGCCAACCTGACAATCATTCATCCTTCCCGGAAGTAGGTTTTTTACGAATTTCAAACGGCTTTTCGGAGCTGACACCCACTCTCCTCAAACATCCAAGGCGCTGCGCTCGCCCCGCCGGCCGGCCCGAAGCTCGCTCACCCGGTCGGGGATGGTGAAGACGAAGGCGGTCCCCTCGGCGCCCGTCGCGGCGAGCCTGAGCTCGCCGCCATGGGCGCGCACGAGTTCGGCGGCGATCGCCAGGCCGAGCCCCGTACCTCCGGGCCTCGCCGCGCTTTGGAACGCCTCGAAGAGATGCGGCCGCACTTTTTCGGGGATGCCCGGCCCGTTGTCGCGGATCTCGATCGAGGCGACCGCGCCTTCGCGCCATGCCTTGACGGTGACCGCTCCGTCAGGCGGCTCGGGCGAGGTCGCCTGATGAGCCTCGATCGCCTCGATGGCGTTCCTAGCGATGTTGGTCAGCACACGGAAGATCTGGTCGCGGTCGGCATCGGCCGTGAGGCTCGGCGGCACGTTGTTGTAGAACACGACCCGCCCCGAGGCCTGGACGACGGCGGCGTCGATCACCTCCTCGACGAGCTTGTGCAAGGGAAATTTCTCCCGCATCGGCGGCGGCTCCTGGGCGCGGCCGAACTTGAGCGTCTGGGCGCAGAGCGAGATCGCCCGGTCGAGCGAGGCGATGAGCTTGGGCGCGAACTTCCTCACCGTCGGATCGTCGATCATGCTCAAGCGGTCGGAGATGAGATGCGCGGAGGAGAGGAGGTTGCGGAGATCGTGCGAAATCTTGCTGACCGCGAGGCCCAAAGCGGCGAGCCGCGACCTCTGGCTCAGCATCGAGGAGAGCTCGCGCTGCATGTGGGCGAGCTCGCGCTCTGCGATGCCGATCTCGTCGCGGCGAGGGGAGGGCTCTATGATGCGCGACTTGTCCTCGGGATTGCCGCTGAAGGCGACCATGTTGGCGGTGAGCCGGCGCATGGGCTTAACGAGCACGCGGTGGAGCGCGAAGAAGCCGAGCGCCGCGACAATCAGCGACAGGATCGCCGAAACCGCGAGAATATTGAGCGCGAAGCCGAACATGGCTTGGCGCAGCGGCTCTTCCTCGAGGGCGATGTCGATGAGCTCGCCCGACATATTGGGCGGCAGGTCGGTGACGCCGATGACCCGGCCCTCGCCTGCGGTGAACGCGCCGATCGCGTCCATGATCGAGCCCATGAGGGTGGTCATGCGCAGATCGAAATGCTCATCGATCATCGGCGGATCGTCGGTGCGCAGCACGAGCTTGCGCGTTTCGCCCTTATTGAGGGAGACGACGAGAACGCCGGCACCTTTGAGAAGCTCGGAACGCAAGTCGCCCGAGAGCATCCGGTCGGGCGCCGCCTCGACGGCGAGGGCGGCGATCTCGGCCTCAGCGATGCGGCCCTTGAGCCAGGTGATGCGGAAATTGGCGATCGAGGGAAAGAAGATGAGCACCTCGCCCACCATCACGAACAGGATGATGAGGAGCAGGAGCTTGGCCGAGAGCCCGACGGTCGCCCGCTTCTCCTCCGCGCTTTCGTCCCTGTCGGCCATCCCGTTTATCTAACTTATCCCAAATCTCCTCTTCAACCTCCCCCATTTCGGGGCGCCGCGGCTTGATTTCTGGTAAAACCGGCATGTGCTTGAAACCTCGGGATTCGCCGGATGACGCCTATCATTGCCTCAAAACGCCGGGAAATCGCCGAGCTTTGCCGGCTGTTCCACGTACGCCGGCTTGACGTGTTCGGCTCCGCCGCGCGCGGAACCGACTTCACCGAGGAGTCCGACATCGATTTTCTGGTCGAATATGGGCCGGAGCATGCGCCAGGCTTGCGCGAGTACTTTGACCTGCGGGATGCGCTCTCGCGTCTGCTCGAGCGAGAAATCGATCTCGTGGAGATGAGCGCGATTCGCAATCCGTATCTCCGCGCCGAGATCGAGCACTCACGGCAACTGCTCCATGCGGCGTAATCCTCTCGTCGTGCTTTGGGATGCGCGGAACAGCGCCCAGACGATCGGCCGTTTCCTCGCAGGAAAAGCGATCGAGGACTATTTGGCTGACGACCTCATCCGCTCGGCCGTTGAGCGTCAGTTCGAGATTTTGGGTGAAGCCCTGGCGCGGCTCGCCCGATATCATCCCGAGATTGCCGCCCGCATTCCAGACCTGCGCCAGGCGATCGGCTTTCGCAATGTACTGAGCCACGGCTATGACATTGTGGATCCCGTCAGGGTCTGGGAAGCGGCTCGCGACGACCTGCCCGCCCTTCTTGCCAATCTCTCGGCGCTGATCACCGAACTCGATCCGGCAGGTTCAGGTGACTGATTATCCGCTTTCCTCGTCCTCCCGCGTTTCGGCTTCCATGAGAAAGCCGTCGAGCAGGCGGCGCTGTCCTGGCTCGAAGAGATCGGCTGGACGACGGCGCCGGCGACGATCTCGCTCCGGACCGCCCGATAAGGCGCTTGCACCCGCTCCAAACAAGCCGTGCTGGAACTCGACTTCGCAGCGCGCTCAATGCCTCACGAACAGCTGCGCGTGCTGACTCAGGCTCTGGCGCAAACCATTCACGGCTCGGCCACAATCGATTGGTGGTCCGCCAGGCTGAAGCGCTTCTGCAGACTGGGCGTGATCAGACCGATCAGTCCAGCCAAAACCTGTCAGCAGCGCACGGGCGCATCCTTATATTCCTTGACTTCATAGAACAATCCTGGAACGATGGCGCCATGCCTTCCGTGAGGGGCGGGACTCGAGCCGTCGATCCTGGAAGGACTTGCGGGTCCTGAAATTGCCTACGCCCGACGGAGCGTCGGCATAACCAGGTGATCCTTCAGGTTCCCTTCGGCCGCCGGCCGCAGGCGCGACGAGAAGAGCGCCGCAGGCGCTGTCGCTCAAGCCCCGCAAGGGGCCGATGAACCCTGAACCCATCATAGAGCTCGCAAGGCGCGAGGCCCGGAAGGACCACGCTCTTTTCGCTTCGTTTCGAGTGGTGAACGGTGCCTCGCGCCTGCCCCTCGCCTACCAATCGAAACCGGCGGCCGCAGCGGCCGGCGGCAAATTGACTTTGCCCGCGTTTGCCCCTATGAGCGCCGTCAAATCCATCATGCGAGAAGACAAGCCTCGCGGGCGCCGGCCGGGTCATGCACTCCGGCCGCTTTCATGAGGGCGCCGGGGCCTCAGTGGAGAAGAGATCGTGAAGCGCACTTACCAGCCTTCCAAACTCGTGAGAAAGCGCCGCCACGGCTTTCGCGCCCGCATGGCGACCAAGGGCGGCCGCCGGGTCATCGCGCGCCGGCGCGCCAAGGGCCGCAAGCGGCTCTCGGCCTGATGACCGAAGGGGGCTCTCCCCCAGACGGCATCGAGCGCTTGAAGAAGCGGGCGGATTTCCTTGCGGCCGCAAAAGCGAAATCCTGCGCCATGCCGGGCATCGTCGTCCAGGCGCGCGACCGTGAGGACGGCCGCCCGCCACGCGTCGGCTTCACCGTGACCAAGAAGCTTGGCGGCGCCGTCGTGCGCAACCGCATCAAGCGGCGGCTCAGGGAAGCGGCGCGGTTGACTCTCGCAGGTTCGGCGCGAAACGGCTTCGACTATGTGCTGATCGGCCGCGCGGCTGGTCTGAAACGGCCGTTCGCCGGCTTGCAAAACGACATTCTCGGAGCCTTGAAGAGGCTTCATCCGCAGCCCACTTCGCGCGCCGAGACGGAGATTTCATGACGGGCGACAACAAGAATTTCATCCTCGCGATCGCGTTTTCGGTCGCGATCATCTTCGGCTGGCAGTTCTTTTTCTCGGGCTACTTCTCCAAGCGTGCGCCCGCGCCGGCTCCGCAGCAGCAACAGAGCCAGACCGGCACTCCTCAGCAGCAGGCGCAAGGCACCATTCCTTCACCCGGGCAGCCGCCTGCAGTTGCGCGCGATGCCGCCGTGGCCCAGTCGGCGCGCCTGCCGATCTCGACGCCGCGCGTCGAAGGCTCGATCAGGCTCACCGGCGCCGAGTTCGACGATATCCGGCTCAAGAACTACCGCGAGACAGTCGATCCCAAGAGCCCGCTCATCTCGGTCCTCAACCCCGCCGGCACCATCGATGGCTATTTCGCCGAGCAGGGCTGGGCGCCCGCGGCCGGAAGCGCCGTCAAAGTCCCAGGTCCCGGGACCCTGTGGACCGCCCCCCAAGGCGCCGTCCTGTCGGTCGGCAAGCCCGTCACCCTCATCTGGGACAACGGGGAAGGACTGCTCTTCAAGCGCACGATCTCGGTCGCCGACGACTATCTGTTCACGATTCGCCAGGAGGTCGAGAATCGCGGAAGCACGCCCGTGACGCTCTTCCCCTATGCCCGAATCCAGCGCCAGGGCACCCCGCAGGTCGCCGGCATCTACGTCCTCTTCGAAGGCCTGATCGGCGTCCTCAACGGCGACCTCCAGGAGATCCACTACAAGGACCTGCAGGGCGAGAAGCCCATCGTGAAACAGGACACGACCGGGGGCTGGCTCGGCTTCACGGACAAATACTGGGCAACCGCGCTCATCCCCGACCAGAAGCTCGCGGCCACCGCCACCTTTCAGCATATGACGCAGAACGGGCGCGATGTGTACCAGACCGATTATCTCGGGAAGGAGCCGGTCGTCGTCGCCCCGGGCGGGCAGGCCTCGTCCGAAGGACGCCTCTTCGCGGGGCCGAAAGTCGTCCAGATCATCAACGCCATCGGCGAGAAGTACGGCATCGACCGCTTCGACCTGATGATCGACTGGGGCTGGTTCTATTTCTTTACGAAGCCGCTCTTCTGGCTGCTCGAGTTCATCAAGGGCGTGGTCGGCAACTTCGGGATCGCGATCCTCATCGTGACGGTCATCGTCAAACTCCTGTTCTTCCCGCTTCAGAACAAGTCCTACGAATCGATGAGCAAGATGAAGAAGCTCCAGCCGGAGATGGAGCGGATCAAGCAGCGCCATCCCGACGACCGGATGAAGCAGCAGCAGGAGATGATGGAGCTCTACAAGCGGGAGAAGGTGTCGCCGCTCGCCGGCTGTCTGCCGATCGTCATTCAGATCCCAGTGTTCTTCGCCCTTTACAAAGTCATCTACGTCACGATCGAGCTCAGGCATGCGCCGTTCTTCGGCTGGATTCAGGATCTCTCCGCGCCTGATCCGACCACGCTCTTCAATCTCTTCGGGCTCATCCCGTGGACGCCGCCGCACATTCTGATGATCGGCCTCTGGCCGATCATCATGGGCATCACCATGTGGATGCAGATGCGGCTCAATCCTTCGCCGCCCGATCCGATCCAGGCGCAGCTCTTCAACTGGATGCCGCTCATCTTCACCTTCATGCTCGCCTCCTTCCCGGTCGGGCTCGTGATCTACTGGGCGTGGAACAACACGCTTTCCATCCTGCAGCAATCGATCATCATGAAGCGCCAGGGCGTGGCGGTCGACTTCATCGGAAACATCCGCAACAGCCTGCCGTTCCTCAAACGCAAGAACGCCGGGTGAGTGCCGGCTGGACGAACGAGGAGATCGAGCGCGGGCGGCTCCTCTTCTCCGGTCCGGTCGACTTTCTTCTCGGCGTCGCCAAGCTCGATCAACTACCTGAGGTTGAATCAGCCGAGGTCGGATTCGCGGGGCGGTCCAACGCCGGGAAATCATCGCTCATCAACGCGATCACCGGCCGCAAGGATCTGGCGAGGGCGTCGAATACGCCGGGGCGCACGCGCGAGCTCAACTTTTTCAACGCCGGCGGCCGGCTCATGATGGTCGACATGCCGGGCTATGGTTATGCCAAGGCGCCCAAGAGCGACGTCAAGCAGTGGCAGTCGCTGCTCAGGGCCTATCTGCGCGGCAGGCCCGGGCTTACGCGCGCGTTCGTGCTCGTCGATGCGCGGCACGGCGTCAAATCCGCCGACGAAGAGATGCTGAGCCTTCTCGATGAGACCGCGGTCACGTATCAGTTCGTCCTCACCAAGATCGACAAGGTGAGGCCGTCGGAACGCCCCGCCGTCATCGCCGGCGTCGAGGCGGTCGCGCGCAAGCGGCCAGCCGCCCATCCCATCGTGCATGCGACGTCGAGCATCACCGGCGAAGGCATCCCCGAGCTCAGGGCCGAACTTGCTGCACTCGCGCGAGCGAATCCGGACCTATGACCGAGGGCCCGACTCCGATATAAGCGCCGGCCCATCAGGTGAGAGCCATGCCCGACGTCGCCATCTCGGAAACCGCGCGCATTTTGTCCGAAGCGCTGCCGTTCCTTCAGCGATATGACGACCAAGTCGTCGTGGTGAAATACGGCGGCCATGCGATGGTCGATCCCGACCTCGCGCGGAAGTTCGCACGCGACATCGTGATGCTGAAACTCTGCGGCATCCATCCCGTCGTCGTGCATGGCGGCGGTCCGCAGATCAACCGGCTGCTCGACCGGCTCGAGGTGAAGCCCCAATTTCGCGAGGGCCTGCGCGTGACCGACAAGGAGACGATGGAAATCGTCGAGATGGTGCTCGCGGGCTCGATCAACAAATCGATCGTCACCTCGATCCAGCAGGCGGGCGGCCGCGCCGTCGGCATTTCCGGGAAGGACGGGTTCCTGCTCATCGCCAAGCGCCTGACCAAAAAGAAAACCGATCCCGAGACGGGCGAGACCGAGGAGATCGATTTCGGCTTCGTCGGTGAACCCTATAGGGTCAACGTCGAAATCCTCGATACCATCATCGGCAGCGATGCGATCCCGGTCGTGGCGCCGATCGGCGTCGGGCGCGACGGCGAAAGCTATAACATCAATGCCGATACCGCGGCCGGCGCCATCGCCACCGCGCTCAACGCCAAGCGCCTCCTCCTCCTCACCGACGTCTCGGGCGTGCTCGACAATAACAAGGAGCTCATCTCCGAGCTCACCCTCGCCGAGATCCCGCGCCTCATTGCAGAAGGAACGATCTCCGGCGGCATGATCCCCAAAGTCGAAAGCTGCGCCGCTGTGGTCGAATCGGGCGTCGAAGGAGTGATCATCCTCGACGGACGCGTCCCCCACAGCGTGCTCCTCGAGCTCTTCACGCCGCATGGGGTCGGCACTCGCGTTTCGAGATCGGGCGCATGAAGAACGGCTTCGGCCACGTCGATACTTGGATATTCGACCTCGACAACACGCTCTATCCGGCGAGCTGCCGGCTGTTTGACCAGATCGACAAGCGCATCTGCGAGTTCGTCGCGCGCCTGCTCGATGTCGATCCCTTGGAAGCGCGCCGCATCCAGAAGGGATTTTTCTACAG
>JBJMRA010000095.1:0-7796 GCA_045802365.1 Hyphomicrobiales bacterium
AAGTCCGGCGAGATCAAGGCCAAGGGCATCGACGACATCGTGTGCGTCGCGGTCAACGACGTCCATGTCATGAACGCCTGGGGCCGGCACTCGGGGTGCGAGGGCAAGGTGAAGATGATGGCGGACGGGAATGGCGACTTCGCCCGCAAGCTCGGCTTGGAGTTCGACTTGACGCAGGCCGGTATGGGCGAGCGATCGCGCCGCTACTCGATGATCGTCGAAGACGGGGTCGTGAAGGCGCTCAACGTCGAAGACAAGCCCGGCGTCAACGTTTCGGGCGCCGATACGGTACTTCAGCAGCTGAAGTAATCACTGCCTCGGGTCCCCTCCGAAGACCCCCGGGGGTTTCTTCTTGAATGGTGCCATTCCTTGGCGTGCGAGCTCGTCGGCGCGCTCGTTGAGATCGTGGCCCGAATGGCCGCGCACCCAATGCCATGAGACATGGTGCTTCTTGATCGCCTCATCGAGCCGCCGCCAGAGCTCGGCATTCTTCACCGGTTTTTTCTCGGCTGTTTTCCAGCCGTTGCGCTTCCAGCCGTGGATCCATTTCGAGATGCCGTCCTTGAGGTAGTTCGAATCCGTGTGGATCTCCACCGTGCACGAACGGTTCAACGCCTCGAGCGCGCTGATCGCCGCCATGAGCTCCATGCGGTTGTTGGTGGTCACCGCCTCGCCGCCGGAGAGCTCCTTGAGGCGGCTTCCGAACTCGAGGACCGCTCCCCACCCGCCCGGACCCGGATTTCCCGAGCAGGCGCCGTCGGTGTGGATCACGACCTTCTCCCCGCTCATGCCGCGGGCTTGATCTCGCGGACCGATCGCGGCAGCTTGAACGACATCGCCTCTTTCCTAAGCGTCGCCGTTTCGAGGCGCATGTCGAACCGCTCGCGCAGCGCTTCAAGAATTTCTTCGATCAGCACTTCCGGCGCCGACGCCCCCGCGCTCAACCCCAAGGTTTCGACGCCATCGAGCATCGACCAGTCGATCTCGCGCGCGTCCTGGACGAGCACCGCCTCACGGCAGCCGTTGTTGATCGCCACTTCCACGAGCCGCTTGGAGTTGGACGAATTGGGCGCCCCCACGACGAGAACGAGATCGCAGAGGGGCGCGATCGCCTTGACCGCCTCCTGCCGATTGGTGGTGGCGTAGCAGATGTCGTCCTTGGCCGGCCCCCTGATGGCCGGGAAACGCCGCTTGAGGAGCTCCACGATCGAGCGCGTGTCGTCGAGCGACAGTGTCGTCTGTGTCACATAGGCGACGCGGTCCGGGCGCTTCGGCGCGGCCTTCTCCGCATCGCTGAGGCTCTCGACGAGCGTGATCGCGCCCTCCGGCAACTGCCCCATCGTGCCCACGACTTCGGGATGGCCGTGGTGGCCGATCAGCAGCACGTCACGGCCCTCGGCATAATGTCGTTGCGCTTCGACATGCACTTTGGTGACGAGAGGACAAGTGGCGTCGATCTGGAAGAGCCGCCGACGGCTCGCCTCTTCAGGTACCGATCGCGGAACGCCATGGGCCGAGAACACGACCGGCCGGTCGCCATCTGGGATCTCATTGAGGTCGTCGACGAACACCGCGCCCTTCCGCTTCAATTCATCGACGACGTGGCGGTTGTGAACGATCTCGTGGCGCACATAGACGGGCGCGCCATAGCGCTCGAGCGCGCGCTCGACGATCTCGATCGCCCGCACCACGCCCGCGCAGAAACCGCGCGGGGCAGCCATCAGGACCTTGAGCGGCCGCTTCGCCATGTGGCGTAGATGGCGGCGCGTTTCGGCCCTTGTCAAGGATCGGTATTACCAGACGCTTCCTCGCGACACCCGGATCGCTTCGCCATTGATCCCGCGCGACTCTTCGCTGACGAGAAAGCCGATCACGAGCGCCACCTCGTCAGGCGTCAGCACCCGCCCCCCCGGATAGTTGGCGGCGCGCTCCGCCCACACCTCGTCGGGCGACATTCCGCGGCGCGCCGCCTCCTTCTCGGCGTCCCTATGAGCCATCTCGGTCCTGACCCAGCCGGGGAGAACGGCATTGCAGGTCGCCCCGGCCGAGGCCAGATCCTGCGCAAGCGATCGCATGAGACCGATGACGCCGTGTTTCGCGGCGCAATAGGGCGACATCGATGGTGCGCCGGTATCGCCCGCGGTCGAGCTCACCATCACGATCCGGCCCCATCCCGCCGCGCGGATGTCGTACGCAACGAGCTGCGACAGCGCGAAAGGGGCTCCGAGGTTGAGCGCCAGCGACCGATCCCAGTTCTCCCAGGTCTCCTCCCATATCGGGCTGTCGTTCGAGCCGCCCCAACCCGCATTGTTGACGAGGATGGTGATCGGCCCGAGCCGGCGGCGCGCCTCGGCAATCACCTCGCGGCATTCCTCGCGCGTCTCGATCGAGCCAACGATGAACTCGACGCCGGCTTCCTCCTTCAGGGAAGCGAGCCTGTCGGCGCGGCGAGCGACCCCCATGACGCGTGCGCCGCGTTTGGCGAGGAGCTTCGCCGTTTCGCGGCCGATGCCGCTGCTCGCACCCGTGACGAGCGCGACCTTACCCGCGAGTGGCGGTTGCTCATCGGTTACGGTCACGCGCCGCTCGCGCGATTTTCGCGTTTCACCAGGCTGCTCAACGGCGTGTAAGCTCGGCCTTCGGAATATATCACGGGGGACAGCATGGACCGCAATCTGCTGCGAGGGAAGTTCGAAACCGGGCGTGCCATTGTCGGCACCTGGGTCAGCATTCCCCATCCGATCGTCGTCGAAGCGATGGCGAGCGCCGGTTTCGACTTCTTCCAGGTGGATGGCGAGCATGCGCCCTGCGATCCCGACAGCCTGCATCAAATTTTGCCAGCATCGGAGGCGGCGGGCGTTCCGGTCGTCTACCGGGCGCGCCGGAATCGGGACGATCTCATCAGCGCCGCGCTCGATGCCGGAGTCCATGCGGTGATGCTGCCGATGGTGAATTCCCCTGAGGCGGCAAAGGCTGCGGTAAGCGCAACGAAATATCCGCCCGAGGGCAGACGCGGCTTCGGGCCGTGGCGGGCGTCCAACTACTACCGCGAGGCGACGGCATATCGACAGGAAGCGAACGCCTCGACGTTCCTGGCGGTCCAGATCGAGCACGTCGATGCGGTACGCGCCGCCGATGCCATTGCCGCGATAAAGGGCGTCGACCTTCTTTACGTTGGTCCAGCCGATCTGGCGCTCAGCATGGGCCTCGCGGTGGGCCAGAGACACGAGGACATGGACAGAGCTTTCAAGAATGTCGGCGAGGCCTGCCGGAGGCACGGAAAGATCGCCGGCACCGACATCGGCGACCTGGAGCTCGTCGCGCCGCTCGCAGGAATGGGCTACTCATATTTCACATATGGGGCGGATCTCTCCTACCTGGCGCTGGGCGCCGATGAGGCGGCGGCGACCTTCCGCCGAGCCATAAAACCTTGATCACTTGACCGTGTCGAGAAGCATGCGCTCCCCGACGGAGGCGTTCGCAGGCTGCAATGGCACGATGTGCAAAACTCCGAAGGCCTCGCCCGCTCGCATGATCCGGCTGTGATCCAGCTCGGCGATGCTGCAGCAGCCCATGTGACCCATCGTGCGCTCGATTTCATCCCGCAGGATGTCGATCGCCCGGCGGGCGCCCGGCTCGCCGGCGGCAATGGCGCCATAGAGCGTCGCTCGCCCGGTGAATACAAAATCGGCTCCAAGACATAGCGCGATGACCACGTCGGAGCCGCGGCGGAAGCCGCCATCGACGAAAACCTTGGTGCGCGAGGGAACAACCGCGCGAATATGCGGCAGTGCCTCGAGGCAAGTCGGCGCCGTGTCGAGCTGGCGTCCGCCATGGTTCGAGACGATGATCGCATCGGCGCCAAGCCGGCACGCCGTTTCGGCGTCTTTCGGATCGAGGATGCCCTTGATGACGAAATGTCCCGACCAGCGGGACCGCAGGCGCTCGAAATCGCGCCACGTCTGGGTCGAGTAGAAATTCGCCTTCATCGCGCCCGCGACCTCGAGCGCGCCGGCGCCGGGTCTCGCATAGGGCGCCCAGCTCTCCATGACCGGCAAGCCGCCCGATCGAAGATATCCAGCGAGCCATTTCGGGTGCCTCGCGATATCGGCGAGGAGGCGCGGCGTGATCTCGAGCGGCAGGTCGAAGCCGTTGCGGATGTCGCGTTCGCGCTTGGGCTCGCAGGGCGTGTCGACCGTGTAGACGAGAGTACGCACGCCGGCGTCCTCGGCGCGCCGCAGAAGATCGAGCGAGATGTCCGAAGTGCGTCCCGCATAGAGCTGGAACCAGACGTGTCCCGGAGCGGCGGCGACGGCCTTCTCGACCGAGGAGGTGGACGTCCCCGACAAAACGAACGGAATGCCTGCGGATCGGGCGGCCCTCGCCAGCATGAGGTCCGCACCCGGGCGCAACAGCCCCGCATAGCCCGTGGGCGCGATGCCGAACGGCAGATGCCACGTCCTCTCGAAGAGGGGCGTCGAGAGGCCGATGCGCTCGATATTGGTTAGGCAACGGGGGATCAGGCGAAAGCGTGCGAACTGCTCCTCATTGCGCCGCAGCAACCGTTCGTCTTCGGCGCCCCCGTCGACCCAGTCGAACAGGATGCGCGGAAGCCGTTTGCGCGCAAGCGCCCTGAGTTCAGCGATGTTCACGGCGCTTGGCGCCTCCATCAAACGATCTCCCGTCGTCTTCCTCGCCCCGCGGAGGCGCGGATTGTGCCGTCTATGCCGCAGGAGCGAAAGGGCCAAGAAAGCCCGTTCCATCTGATTGCGTGATCTTTCCCGACGGACTAGGCTTCATGAAGGCTCGCTACCGAAGAAGAGAGCTACAGGGAGATGGACGCTGGCCCAGAGCGTCATCCAGTGCAAGAACGTCTGGAAGCTGTTCGGCCGGAACGCTCCGGCAGCGATGCATGCCATCCGCGCCGACAATCTGAGCAAGGCCGAGGTTCTCAAGCGGTTCGACTGCGTCATCGGGGTCGCGGGGGTGGATCTCGATATCGAGCGCGGCGAAATCTTCTGCATCATGGGCCTGTCGGGCAGCGGAAAATCGACGCTCGTCCGCCACATCAACCGATTGATCGAGCCGACCGCCGGTCAGATCCTCATCGACGGCGAGGAGATCGGCCGCAAGACCATCGCCGAGATGCGGCGCCTTCGCTCCGAAAAGATGGGCATGGTGTTCCAGAACATGGCGCTCCTCCCGCACCGGACGGTGCGCGAAAATATCGCATTCGGCCTCGAGCTGCGCGGCGTGTCGAAGGAGCGGCGCCTCGAGACGGCCGAGGAAAAGCTTCGGCTCGTCGGTCTCGATGGCTTCGGCGACCGTTTTCCCGATCAGCTCTCGGGCGGCATGCAGCAGCGCGTCGGCCTCGGCCGCGCGCTCGCAGCGGACCCCGAGATCCTTCTCATGGACGAGCCGTTCAGCGCGCTCGATCCGTTGATCAGGCGGCAGCTGCAGGACCAGTTCATGGCGCTCTCGGCGAGGGTCCGCAAGACGACCGTCTTCATCACCCATGACTTGGACGAAGCCATCCGCCTCGGCGATCGCATCGCGATCATGCGCGATGGCCGCATCGTCCAGGTCGGAACCCCTGCCCAGATCGCCCGCAACCCTTCCGATTCCTATGTCGCCGATTTCGTGAAAGGGCTGTCGCGGCTCAAATTCGTGGCGGCGAGCGAAATCATGGAACCGATCGCACACCATCTTCACAACGGCCACGGCGACCTCAGCCATTGCCCCAGGGCCGAGAGCGGCGCCGATCTCGGCATCCTCATCGACCTCGCCGCAAAGTCTGGCAAGCCGATCGTGGTCGTGGCCGAGGGACGGGATGTCGGCGTGATCACGACACGGCGATTGCTCGAGGGAATAAGGGGAAACGCCTAGATGACGGATGCGGTTGCGAATACCCCATCGCTCAGCGGCTTCGCGGAAAGGAACGCACCCTATTATGCCAGGGCTTTCGAGCGGCTGATCCAGCGGCCGTGGAGCTTGAGCCTGAACCTCGCGGCGGCAGCGGCCGGCCCCCTGTGGGCGGCCTCGCGGCGGCTCTGGAGTCTGTTCTGGTTCGGGGCGCTCGGCGAACTGCTTGGACTGATCCTGGCGATCCGCGGGCTCTTTCCCGGTGGAATCGGCGGGGAGCCGCTTCCGGCCGACTACGCGCGGTTGACGCTGGGTCTCGGCGTCCTCGCGCTCGTTCGCCTGATCGAAGCAGGGAGCGCCAATATTCTCTATCTTCGCCGGTACGAGCGCTGGCGCGTCGACGGCAGGATCGCCGCGGGCGTGAGCGCGACATCCCTCGTCGCTGGGATAGCGCTCCTCCTCGCCATCTGTCCGCTCACCATCTATCGCTATTGCGGGGCAGAAATCGTAAGCTCCCTCGCTACCTTCCCCGCCGCCAAAGGCTTCGCCCACCTCACCGCCCAGCGGATCAGCGACTTGTTCGATTGGATGACGGTGCGTTTCGAGGCCTTCTTCGACGCGATAACCGCGGTCATCCGGGCGGTGCTCAACGGGATCGACCTTGTCCTGGTGACGACGCCGTGGCCGGTCACGGCGTTGATCATCGCCCTCATCGCGTGGCGGCTGGCGGGCTGGCGCATCCTCCTCTTCACGCTCGTGTCGCTTGCTTATCTCGGGCTCTTCGGCTTCTGGGAAAAAAGCATGAGCACGCTGGCGCTCGTCACCACCTCGGTCGCGATCTGCATCGTGCTGGGCATGCCGCTCGGCATCTGGTGCGCGAAAAGCAGGCGGGTCGAGGCCCTTATCTATCCGGTGCTCGACGCCATGCAGACGCTGCCGACCTTTGTCTATCTCATCCCCGCGATCGCCTTTTTCTCCATCGGCAAGACGCCGGGCGTCATCGCCACCGTCATTTTCGCGCTGCCTCCGATGATCAAGCTCGCGGCGCTCGGCATCCGCCAAGTGCCCGCCCACATCGTCGAGGCGGCGGTCGCCTATGGCGGCACTCCCGCCCAGATCCTGTTCAAGGTCGAACTGCCGCTCGCCAAGCCGTCGATCATGGCCGGCCTCAACCAGACGATCATGATGGCGCTGTCGATGGTAGTGATCGCGGCGCTGATCGGTGCCGGCGGATTGGGCGAGGACGTGACGCGCGCGCTCCAGTTCCTGCAGAAGGGACAGGGCATGCTGGCGGGCCTTGCCATCGTCTTGTGCGCGATGGTGATCGACCGCATCATGCAGGGTTCGTACCGGGCCACCGACCCCCACCGGTAAGGGGCGTGCGCCGGCTGCGATGATTGGAACCGAGAAAAACATGGGAGGAGAAAGAATGAAACGACTAGCTGGCGTGTTCGGTATCTTGATGGCCGTGGCCTTGAGCGCCGCGAGCACCGCCTATGCCAAGGAAAAGGTGGTGATTGGCGAGCTCAGCTGGACGGGCGCCGTCGCCATCCAGAACATCATGAAGGCCGTGATCGAAAAATATCTCGACGGCGACGTAAGCTTCCTGCTCGTCGGCGAAGAGGCGATGTATCCCGCCATGGACAAGGGCGACGGCAGCCTCGACGTCCAGCCCGACTTATGGTCGCAGCATACGACCGCGATGATGAACACCTATGTGCTGCCCGGCAGCAAGGAATCGATCCGGCTCAACAAGACTCCCTACAAGGGCAGCGAAGGCATCTTCATCCCGGGCTACGTGCAGGATCAGTACGGCATCAAGAAGCTCGCCGATCTCGCCAACCCCGAAACGGCCAAGCTCTTCGATTCGGACGGCGACGGAAAAGGCGAATACTGGGCCGGTGCCGTCGGCTGGGAAGCGACCAACCACTCGA
>JBJMRA010000011.1:0-23245 GCA_045802365.1 Hyphomicrobiales bacterium
AAGTTTACAAATCTATGCCCGAGAGCTCAGGTTGGCCGGGCGCGCGCTGGGCAACGGGTACTTGCTGCGATAGAGGGGCCCGGACAACGCCCCGCCCGGACAGGAAGCCGCCGCTTTCGCCGGGATGGCGATATT
Organism: Hyphomicrobiales bacterium; assembly: GCA_045802365.1. Lineage (GTDB taxonomy): Bacteria > Pseudomonadota > Alphaproteobacteria > Rhizobiales > Aestuariivirgaceae > JBJMRA01. Next base: position 136 of record JBJMRA010000011.1, read on the forward strand.
TGGTGCGGTCGAAGCTCAAGTCATTTCGGTCAGAGGAATGAACCCGGCGCTATCAGCGGATAGGACAGATGCTCCGGCGCATCCGAAGGAAGAGCCGGCCCTCGAGCTGCGGAACATCACAAAGCGCTATCCCGGCGTCCTTGCTCTCGACGATGTGTCCCTGACGATCAGGCGCGGCGAGATCCACGCGGTCATCGGACAGAACGGCGCCGGCAAGTCGACGATGATCAATGTCGTATCGGGCATGGTCAGGGCGGACAGCGGCGCCATCTCGGTGGGAGGACGGCCGGCTCCGATCGAGTCGACGGAGACCGCGATCGAGCTCGGGATAGCGACGGTCTACCAGGAGCTGAGCCTCCTTCCCAACCTGACGATCGCACAGAATCTGGCACTTGGCCGCGAGCCCCGCAAGCGCGGCGTGCTCGACATCTCCCGCATGCGCGACGTCGCAGCCGTGGCCCTCCGCCGCGTCGGATTGGATAATCCACCGAACACCCGCATCGGCGCTCTGCCGCTTGCGGAGCGCCAGCTCGTCGAGATCGCCAAAGCGCTCGCGGCGCGGCCGAGCGTTCTCGTCCTCGACGAGCCGACCGCCGCTCTCGGCGGCCGCGAGGTCGAACGACTGTTTGCTATCCTCCGAGCCTTGCGCGACGATGGTGTCGCGATAGTCTATGTGTCTCATCGCTTCCGCGAGATTCTCGCGCTGTGCGATCGCGCGACGGTTCTCCGCAACGGCCGCGCCGTCATTACCACCGAGCTGCAAACCCTCACCGAGGCCGATCTCACCGAGGCGATGGTCGGATCGCGGACGGACGTGTACAGACGAGCATGGGACCGCGATAAAGGTCCGGTGGTGCTCGAATGTCGGGGCCTCGGCTGGCGCGACCGCGTCGCCGGCGTGAGCTTCACGGTCGCGAAGGGCGAGATCGTGGCGCTGACCGGTCTCCTGGGCGCTGGGCAGAACGAAATCGCGCGCATGGTCGGGGGCGATCTCGAGCCCCAGGCGGGAGATATCGTCGTCAAGGGCGTCACGCGCGTGTTCGGCGGACCCGCGCAGAGCATCGGCGCCGGCGTTTCGCTTCTCACCGATGAACGCAAAGTGGAGGGCATCCTGCCCAACCTGTCGCTCAGCGCGAACATCGCCCTTCCGTCGCTCGATCGTCGCCGTGCTGTGGGACTCTTCGTTGCATCCCGCGACGAACGCGCAGCAGTTACAGCCGAGGTACGCCGATTCGGGATCGTCGCCGCCTCCGCCGAGGCGCCGATGCGAAGCCTCTCGGGCGGCAATCAGCAGAAGGCACTCATCGCGCGCTGGCATCTCGCCGATGCGGACGTGTTCGTTCTCATCGAGCCGACCTATGGCGTCGACGTGGCCGCGAGGGCGGATATCTACCGCCGGATCGACGACCTCGCCGCCGCGGGCAAGGCTTTTCTCATCGTCTCCTCCGATCCGGCTGAAATACTGGCGCTCGCCGATCGTATCCTGGTGATCCGCGAGGGCCGCCTCGTCGCGGAAGCGCGGCCGTCCGATAGCGACGAAGAACGGGTCAATCTTCTGGTGCAGGGCGCGGCGTGACGACGCCCGCGGAAACCGGAGGCGCCCTCGATCGCGCTCGCGGCTCATTTGGAAGTGCGGTGGCGGGCCTCTTTGCCCGCCAACCGATGCTCGTCGCTGCGGCCGTCCTTTTCATCGTCTTCGCCGCGACGTCCTCCGTATTCGGCTCGCTCGCCAACATCGAGAACGTCCTCAGGCAGATGGCGCCCGTGCTTCTTCTCGGGCTCGGGATGATGACCGTCGTGCTCATCGGCGGCATCGACCTTTCCGTCGGCTCGGTCGTCCTCGCATCCTCCGTTGCGGCGGGCGTCGCACTCGTGTCGGGCTTCGGAAGTTCGTTTGCCATGTTGACCGCGGTGGCGGTCGGGGCCGTAGCCGGCGCGCTAAACGCCGTTCTGATCGAGGTCCTGCGCATCAGCCCGGTCATTGTCACGCTCGGCAGCATGATCGCGATACGAGGCCTCGCCCTCGTCGTGCTCGGCGAATACAGCTCCTGGATCACCATCAAGGCGCCGCTTTTCGATTGGCTCGCCAGAGCGCGCCTCGGTGGCTTTCCGGCGGATGCGCTGATCGTGCTCCTGCTCACGGCCGGCGTCGCGCTGATCATGACCCGCACCGTCTTCGGCCGGCGGTTCTATGCCGTCGGCGACAATGCCGTCTCGGCACGGCTTTGCGGATTGCCGGTCAAGTCCTATCGCATGGCCGCCTACGTCGCCTGCGGCGCGTTCGCGGGGCTCGGCGGCATTCTCTTCGCCGCCCGGACCAGCATCGTCAGCCCCTCGATCGGGCTCGGCCTCGAATTCTACGCCATTGCCGTCGTGGCGCTCGGCGCCGGCGGACTTCCACCCGGGCGGGTGAAAGCCGGGGAAACGCTCGTAGGAGCCCTGATCCTCACCATGGTCTTCAACTACATGACCATTCGCGGGATCGGCGGGACTTGGCAGACGACCGCGACCGGCGTTCTGCTTCTCGCTGCGATGCTCGTCGGCAGGCTCGTCCAGGGGCGAGGCGCCGATGAAGCGGCAGTGGGATGGCAGTCGGCGGGGGAGGCCTCGTCCGGACGGCTCGCGCGTGCGCTGGGGCAAAACGCAATCGTCATAGCGACACTGGTGCTCGCCGCCATTTTTGCAGCCATCAATCCGAGGTTTGCGACCATCGCGAATTTCGTCACTCTGGTCGAGCAGAACACGACTCTGGCGATCGTTGCAGTCGGAGCGCTGATGGGGATCGTCTCCCGATGCATCGACATATCGCCGGGTTCGGTGGTGGCACTCGGAGCCGTAATCGCAGCGCTCGCTTTTCAGGCTGGTTTGGGCCCTCTGCCGTCGCTTCTCCTCGGCATCCTTGCTTGCCTCGCAAGCTATGCCCTCAACGGCGCCATCGTCGGCTGGCTCGGGCTCGATCCGTTGATCGTGACGCTCGCCGCTTGGATCTGGGCGCGCGGTCTCGCCATCTCGCTCACCGGCGCGCACACCCTTCCCTTCGACCAGGGGTTCGTCGAATTCATGAATGCCGGCGCCTTCGCCGGCTTCACCCCGGGCGCGTTGCTCATGGTCGTGGCATTCGCCGCAGGCTGGCTCGTGCTGTCCAGGCTTCCGATAGGCATTCGGCTCTATGCGCTCGGCAACGATGCGCGCATGCTGCGCCAGGCGGGCGTCGACGACCGGCAGACGCGCATGAAGGTCCTCGCGGTCATGGGAGTGTTCACGGCCGCCGGCATGATCGTCATGCTGGGCCGCCTCGGAGCGGCGGCCCCGACCGCCGGTTTCGGCCTCGAGCTCGATGCGATCGTCGCGGTGATCATCGGCGGCGCTTCGTTTCGGGGCGGCGAGGGCACGCTGCGCGGCACCGCGATCGGCGTCATCTTCCTTGCCGTCCTCAACAACGGCCTTTCCGGACTGCAGATGGGAGATGCCGGTTTCTTCCTCATCAAGGGGAGCGCTATTCTCGCGGCCCTGACACTTAGGGCCGCTGTGCGCTTCCTTCCGACGGGAGACGCACGCTGAGCCGGTATCCGACGATCGATTTCGGCCACTCCCCGTACGAGAGGGCTATCGAAGCCGGCGACGTTTACGGCATCGGCGCCGACGCCGGGCGCGCCGCCAAGGCGCGGCTCGGAATAGCGATCGCCGGATGCGGCGGTGTTGCGCAAGCAAAGTGGCTGCCGGCCATCCGCTATCTGCAGACGCGATCGGAGCCGATCGAGATCACCGGTCTGGCGGATCCGGAACGCGAAACCCGCGAGAAGGTCGCTCGCCTCTATGGCGCTCCCGCCTATGCTTCTCTTGAAGAGCTGCTTCGCCGGCAGCGGCCCGATCTCGTCATGGTGCTTGCACCGGACGACCAGCATGTAGCTCTCGCGCGACAAGCCATCGAGGCAGGCATTGCGACGCTCGTGGAAAAGCCCCTGTCCCGATCGCTCGCGGAGGCGGCGGCGCTCGCCGATCTGGCCGAGTCTCGCGGCGTTCTTCTGGGCGGCGTCGCCAACAAGCGCTTCTCGGCTCCCTATGCTCTTGCCAAACGCCTGATCGGGAGCGGCGCATTGAACGGCGAGCCGACCCTTTTCGCCGGCAAGTTCACCCTCGGCTATCCTTATGTCGACATCCTCGAGGCGGGCACCGTTCATCTGCTCGATCTGGCGCTCTGGATCATGGGTCCAATCGCGCAGGTCGGGGCAACCGGTGTAACGGGATCGAACGGAAGGCTCGAAAGCGCGGTCGCGATGCTGACCTTCCGCTCGGGAGCGATCGGATCGATCGTCACGAGCTCGGCCGCGCTGAGTTTCAAGCCGTGGGAGCGGGTCGAGATCATCGGCAGGCACGCGATGCTGACGGTCGAGGATCAGCTCGAGCTCACGCTTGCCGACGAGGAGGTCGGACCGGCAAAAACCTGGCGGCCGGTCATTCCGAACACGCTCATGTTCGACGAGGCCTTCGGTGGCTATTCCGGACTGCTCGAGAACATGCTCGACTCCATCCGCGGGCTCGTGCCGCTCGTGGCGACGGGCCGTGATGGAGTGGCGGCCGTAGCCCTCATCGCCGCCATCCACGAGTCCATCGTTCGCGGCGGGGAACCTGTATCAAACAGTCAGGAAGCGGCGTCATGAAGATCACGCGACTAGAGACCTTTCTCGCCAATGCCGGGTTGCGAAACTATCTCTTCGTGCGCCTCACGACCGATACGGGCCTGACCGGGATCGGCGAGGCCTCCCTCGAATGGCAGGAAAAGGCGGTCGACGTCTTGCTCAACGAATGGGTCGCCTCGCGCATCATCGGCAAGGACCCATTCGACATCGAAGCGGTGGTCGGCGGCATGATCCGCGACCAGTACCAGGGCGGGTCGACGGTCATGACGGCAATTTCGGGCGCCGAGATCGCGATGTGGGACTTGATCGGCAAGGCGTGCGGGCAGCCGGTTTGGCGCCTCATCGGCGGAAGGGCGCACGAGGCGATCCGCGCCTACGCCAACGGCTGGTACGGCAATTGCTCGCGGCCTGAGGACTTTGCGGCCCGCGCCAAGAAGGTTGCCGCCCTCGGCTATCGGGCCTTGAAGTTCGATCCGTTCACGACCGCGTGGAAGCGGCTGAGCAGCGATGAAGCGGACGCCGCACTCGCGATCATAGATGCGGTCGCCAAGGCTGTCGGCCCGAAGGTCGGGCTCATGATCGAGATTCACGGCCGGCTCGCGGCCGGAGACGCGATCCGCTTCATAGGCCGCCTCGAGGGCTACAATATCGTCTGGTGCGAAGAGCCGGTTGCGCCCGAGGCGCTCGAACTCTTGAAGGACGTCAAGGCTGGCGCATTCTGTCCGATCTCGGCAGGCGAGCGCTTATACACGCTCGCCGATTTTGTCCGGCTCATTGCGCTCAAGGCGTGCGATGTCGTGCAGATGGACATCGCGCATTGCGGCGGCATCACCGCCTCCAAGAAGGTGGCGGCGATGGCCGCCGTCTCCGACATGACGGTATCGCCCCACTCTTCGATCGGACCCGTGGCATACGCGGCGGCGATCCACTTCGCCTATTCGACGCCCAACATGCACCTGCTCGAGTCATTCGCCGAATTCGACGTCGACTGGCGCAACGATCTCGTTCACGGTTGGAACCCCCTTGAGAATGGAACGGTGAACCTACCCGCCGGTCCGGGCCTTGGCCTCGATATCGACGAGGCCGCGATCGCCGCTCACCCCTACAAGCCGCTCGTCTTCCCCTCGCTATGGGACCAAACCTGGACCCGCGAGTTCACCGGCAGCACCGCCATCGAGTGAGGGCGCCGGCGCGCTGCACTCGATTGCTCGAACCATCGCGCATCGTCCGCTATATCGACACGGCTCATACCGCGCACGGCTGGGATGCCGAGGTCGTCTATGAGGAATCGACGGGAACGCTACTGTGCGGCGATCTCTTCACACAGGTGGGCAACCGGGCCCGCGCTGACGGAAGATGACATCGTCGGGCCTGCCATCGCCGCCGAGGACTTGTCAGGTACTCGAGCCTGAGCCCGAGCATGGGAACGACGCTTCGGAGTTTGGCGAACCTTTCACCGCGCACGCTGGCACTCATGCACGGCCCGTCCTATTTGGGCGATGGCCGTGCCGCCCTCTTGGGGCTTGCCGGCGAATACGAGCGCCGCCGGTCCGCGGACCTTCGTGAGGCAGCGTAAAAGGAGAGGGCCCGGCATCTCGCCGGGCCCCTCACATCTCAGCAGCCGATGCAGAGATTGATGCCGGGACCGGGACCCCAGTATGGTCCGTAAGCCGGTCCGAGCGTCCACCATGGCCGGGCATACCAATATCCGCCATAGTAGTACCCGTAGCCTGCGCGGCGGTAACGGTAACGCGGGCCAAACCGCTTGTTGTAGACCCAGACGCGCCTGTCGTGCCTCCTGACGACCTTCCTGGCCACCAAGGTTATGGCCGGCTGGTCCACCTTCATGCCGTTCGCCACCGGGGTGACCGCGTGAGCGGTCGAGCCGAGAAGGCCCAGCCCGAAGGCGCTTAACGCAGCGGCAACAGCGCCGGCCGCGATTTTTGATCTTTTCATGGTGTTCGAAGCTCCTTGTTTCGAGACCAAGAACAGTGACATGCTCTTCATGAATGAAAGCTGAAGCACGTCGTTCCCGGCGTCGGCCCTTAGGCCTCCTTATCCAAGACAATGCCCCTGCGGGAGGCCTTCCTGAACCGCTTCCGCTCCTCTTTCGAGAGATCTCCCCAACTTTTGCCGTGGCGAGCCGCGGTCTCGCGAGCTTCCTTGCGGATCTGCTGCTTTCGGTTTCGCTCCGCTTCGAGCCTCTCGGCGCGTTTCTTCTCTTTCTCCTGCTGACTCATATCGGTCCTCGCATGAGAGGAGGCAATATGACATTGCGGCCACCCGGTCCAGATGAGAAAGTGGCGCCTGCACCATATGGCTCGGGAGTCGACATGAGCAGCGCGAGCATCCGTGCTTGTGTGATTGCGGTGCACCTACTTTGGCACCGACCGGTTTCGTTTTGATCGAAGGAGGGCCGGTCAGCGCCGCTGCGACGCCGCCCCATCCGGGTCGTGGGTCAGCTCGACCTTGCGAGCACGACGCTCGCAACCCCGGTCGCGTGGCATTCGAGGGTCAAAGGAAACCCGCCGGTGCCGTATGTCTTCGCGCTGCCCGACGTGTCGTTCACGCCGGCGCCGTTGGCGATATTTTGATTGATACGCAATGATATCCCGGAAATCATTCCGACGGACGGATCAGGCAATACGGAGGCGATCATGCCCGCATCGAAATTCACGCTCTTCCGAGAGTCTGCTTTGGCGGCGGTTGCCGCGATTGCTGCTTGCTCGGCGATCGCCTCCTCGGGGCTCGCTCACGATACGCTGACCGATCTCGGGGGCACCGTCGAGCGGGGCGCGGTCAACGCCTTCACGTCCAATAGTACCGCGAGGCCCTGGGTTCGCAAGTACTTCGCGTCGGCCAACAGCAAGCTGTGCCTCGAGGTATCCCAGGTCAGTCCGTTCGCCGACCTCGAGATGGTGGTGGTAGAGCCGAACCCGCGCATCACGGTGCGCGATGACGACAGCGGCGATCAGTGCACCAATTGCCCGCGGCTCGCGATCGATCCGACGCCAGATCGGGGATATTACACGGTCATCATCAATCAGTTTGCGGGATCGCCGGCAAACGCCGACTTCATTCTTCAATACTGGAGGGTGGCGAGCGGCGCCAAATGCCCGAACGACCCCTAGACCGCTGTGTCGTCTCGATTGCAACTCGATTGAGCAAGAAGAGGACAAAGATGGATCAGCCCCGGACGAGTATTTTGAATCCAGCGGTTTTACTTGCTTTGGCGATCGGAATAACGGGCGGCGGGCCGGCTGCCGATGCGCAGAGTCTCGATACGATTGGCACGACTGCGCAGAAATGCACGACGCTCAACTGCAAGTCTCTTCAGCAGACTGGCCAGCTGAACGGGTATGGAGGAAACACGAACCCGTGGGTGGAGCTTCTCGCCAAAAGCCCGGGCAGGACCGATTGTCTGCGCATCGATGTCACCCAGCAATCGACCGATCTCGCAATGTCGGTGGTCGCGCCGGATGGAACGGTTTACACGGACGATGATGGCGGCAGTTGCAGTCTTTGTCCCCGAGTTGTCGTTCCGAAGAGCGCGATAGGAGGCATCTACACCGTCGTCATCGGTCGGTACGATGGATCGGCAATAGAGTCATCGTTCACGGTGAACTCCGGGAAATACAAACCGGCTTCCAACCCGAACTGTGCCAATCCCACACCCGGAACAGGGCCATCTTCCGCGGCCAAGCGCATCAAGTCCAAGTGAGCCCGCCTGCAATGCGAAGTCGCCGCTCGTGGCCTCAGCCCGATTAGCGCTTATGGCGAGAGCTGGGTAAGGGATATATGGTCCAAGCCATTGATCCCGTCCGTGCTCGGATCACCATTGTAGAATGCCAGGGTAGTGGCGGCTGTTGCGGTGATCGTGCGAGAGAACTTTTGCCAAACGAAGTGAGTGGCATTACCCTGCGTGTTCGTGGCGGGTAAGAGCTCGGTCCCATTTACAAAGACCCTGACCGTACTCGAGACGCCTAGCCCATGTGCGGGGTCGTTGATGTTTCCGACATAGAAGGTGAGCCTGTAAGAGCCCGGAGTGAGGGAAAGCCTTCTTTGAACTCCCGTCAGGGTTCTGGTCGAGCCCGTCAAGCAGACCCATTGCTTCTTATGTTGAGCAGGGTAGGGAACTCCGTTTATCGAGAAGTTCGGCCCGACTTGGAAGATGTTCCCGGGATCGCCTACGACTTTCCACCCCTTGAACGCATTTCCGGTCGAGTAGATGACGACCTGACCGCTGGGAACTGACGGCCTCTCGAAACTCCCTTGGGCAATGCCGCCAGCCCGGGACGAAGCAGATAGGGACAAACTCGCAGATACCGCGCACAGGACGAATATAGCTGGTTTCATGTTCCTTTCCCTCCCGAGTGGAAACCAAAAGAAACACTTGTTTGCGGATATCGTCAACTGCCCGGCAGTGGACAACCCGATACGTCATCGGCTGAGGTTCGCCGCGCTGGCTTGGGCTCGTCTTCAAAGGAGCTCCCATTGATCTGTACTTGTTCATGGTGCCGCATGCCGGGTTGTTCACTGCTGGGCAGTTGACGATGTCCGCAAACAAATGTTTCGTTCTGGTAGATTTCGCTATTCTACTGTTCAAACGGGATCGCTCCACGCCAAGACGCCCGAGGCGGTCATCTCATCCGTGATCAGCACGTCGATCATGCCGGCGTGAAGGGCGCCATGCACGATCGCTACCTTGTGCGGGCCGCCCGAGGGCACGATCACACATGGCAGCCGCTTGAGGGCCTCCGAGGGAGGGGCAATAGCGCGCCTGTTGAGCGGGTGATCGACGAGCCTGCCCCATTCGTCAAGCCATTGACAGCAAAGGTCACCGACGGCCCCAGCACTCTTTAGATCCGCGATATCGTGCTTATCAACGAGCCCCACCTCGGCGATGGTGCTTTCAGGATGCAGATCGCCCACCGAAACCATGGCGAGGTCGAGCCGGCCGATGCGGTCGAATACGTCTCGGATCGCCGGCTGTCCGAGAATGACGTCACGAGTCGCCTCGGAATCCGCGAGCGCCGGAGCGGCAATGTAATAGCATTCTGCATCCAGAAGATCGGCAAGGCGCGAAGCCGTTTCGTGCGGGTTCATCGCCGCGCCACGGGTGAGACCTCCCATCAGCGACACGACCGATAACTTGCGCAATTGGTGGCGCGGCACTGATCTGAGGCTAAGCCGCAGTGTTCGACCCCAGCCAACGCCCACCGACATCCCATCGCGCAGGCGCTCCGTCAACACATTTGCGGCGGCAGCGCCGATCACATGCGGGATCAACGCCGGATCTGGCGGGGTCGGTACGACAACGGCTCCTTCGAGCCCGAAACGGCTCTTGAGATTCTCCTCCAGAGCGACACACTCCGCGAGGCGGCCAGTTATGCGGATTTGGACGAGGCCCTGCTCGCGCGCTTGGGCGAGCAGCCGATTGATCCGGACACGGTTGATGCCGAGCTTCTTGCCGATCTGCGCCTGGGTCAGCCCGCCCACGAAATAGAGCCAGGCCGCGCGGGTGGCGAGCTGCTCGTCCCGGTCAACCTCCGGCGAGGCGAAGCCTTGAATTCCCGCGACCGAAGCGGCGCGGCTACTTTCGAAACTTCGCATCGAGAGCATCGATCTTGGCGACCTTGGGCCCCGAACGCCCTCCCTGGAACTCGGCGGCAAGCCAGATATCGGTCAACATTTTTGCGACGGCGGGCCCGACGATCTGCTGTCCGAAAGTGATCACCTGGGCATTGTTCGAGGCCATCGCCCGCTCCGCGGTGTAAGGATCGTTGACGCTGACCGCTCTGATCCCCGGCACCTTGTTCGCGGTTATCGCCATGCCGGCGCCCGTGCCGCAGACCAGGATGCCCCGCTCGCATTCGCCATGGCTCACCGCTTCGGCCACCCTGACACCGATGTCGGGATAGTCGACCGGGGATGGGTCGTTCACGCCGAGGTCCCTAACCTCGCATCCCTTCTCCTTGAGGTGCTGCACGAGAGTGTTCTTGAGCTCGATGCCCATGTGATCGCTCCCGATTGCAACTGATCTTTTGGTCATGATGGAATTTGCTCCTTGAGCGCATGTAACTCGTTCCAGGCGATGTCGACCGGCTTATCATGCACGAGCGTTTCGAGCAGGGCGCGCGTGACTGGTAGAGCAGCCGCATCGATCGCGCCTGACCGCGTCAACGACCCGAGGACAGGCGCGAGGGTGAGCCCAAGCTCCGCTCCTTCGATCGTGTCATCCTTCATCGCCCCAGCCTTGATTTCGCGATAAGTGAGACCGTGCCCGAGGTTGCGGCCGAGCCGCGAATTGCGTCCCGCTTGGCAGGTGACATAGAGGTCGCCTGCTCCCGGCATGCCCCACACGCTGCGATCCTGCCCTCCGAAATGACGGCTGAGCATCATCATCTCGAGCAAGGCCTGATCAAACAGGATCGCGGCAGCGTTGTGATTCAGCGCCCCATTCTCGGCCTCGGCCATGCGATCGAGGCTTCCAGCGGCATATCCGACCGCAATCGCAAAAAAATTTTTGAATGCCGCGCAGATCTCGACCCCGGTTACGTCCGAGGACGGCCTCGGGTGGTAATAGGAGGTAGCAAACATCTTGCATAATCGCCGGGCGAACTCATACCGTTTCGAGGTTATGACGACCCCGGTATTGCGGCGAACCGCGAGCTCGCCGGCGATGCAAGGTCCAGCGATCGCGGCAACCTCCAGATCGAGCCCGCATCGCCTTTGAATCTCACCATGCAGGTAATCGGGAAGGATGACGATCGTCCCCTGTCCCGGGAAAAGGCCCTTGGTGATCATCACCAGGGGGATGGGGCGGGAAAGCTGCTCGATCAGCTGTTCGATAGCCCAGCCGATCCCCGCCGAACTGACCCCCAATAGGATGAGATCGGTATCCGTGCCCAACGCTTCGCCGATGTCCTCATAGTGGAAAGCCTCAAGCGGCGGGAGTTTCACCCCGAGCCTCGGATGAAACCCGGCCTCTTTCACATGGTCGATGATTGCGCGATCCAGATGAGTCCCGACAAGCCTCACGCGGTGACCGCGATCGCTCGCCGGGATGGTCATCGCCGACCCCATGACCCCCGCACCGAGAATGGTAATCGTCGCCATTTGTTAGGCCTTATGCGGCAGCGCTTTGCCGGTTTCGGCATCGAAAAGATGGACCCTGGACAGCTTGGGGAGGAGCCCGACCGTGGCACCGGCGCCGGGGACGTCACGATCATCGGTGATGGCGCAGACCTCCTCGTCGCCCAGCATGGCGAAGACATGTATCTCCGGCCCCGTCGGCTCGAGCACGCTCACCGGCGCTGGAACGCCCTGATCTACGCTTGAGACCCGAAGATGCTCGGGCCTGATCCCATAAATGACTCTCTGCCCGGGGGTAACACCGTTCGCTGCCCCAAGCGGCAGAACGGCGCCGTTCCCGATCTTGACGCCAAGGCTCGTGCCGTAGGCTGCGATCTCCCCCCTAAGCAGGTTCATTGTCGGCGAACCGATGAATTCTGCAACGAACAGATTGGCCGGCCGATCGTAGATTTCGAGCGGTCTACCGCTCTGCTCGATATAGCCGTCGCGAAGGACGACGATTTTGTCGGCGAGGGTCATCGCCTCGATCTGGTCGTGGGTGACGTAGACCGTGGTGCTTCTCAGCCGCTGATGGAGTTCCTTGATTTCAGTGCGCATCTGGACTCTGAGCTTGGCGTCCAAATTCGACAGAGGCTCGTCGAACAGGAACACCGAAGGATCGCGCACGATGGCCCGCCCCATGGCAACCCGTTGGCGCTGGCCGCCCGACAGCTCTCGCGGATAGCGCTTCAAATAGGACTGAAGCCCAAGAATCTGGGCGGCCCACATCACCTTCTCATCGATTTCCCGCTTCGGGCGCCTCGCGAGTTGCATAGAAAAGGCCATGTTGTCGAAGACGTTCATATGCGCGTAGAGCGCGTAATTCTGAAAGACCATCGCGATGTTGCGGTCTTTCGGATGGACGTTGTTGACCCGCTTGCCCGCAATTGCGACGTCACCTGCGGTGACGGTCTCGAGGCCGGCAATCATCCGAAGCAGGGTGGATTTTCCGCAGCCGGAGGGTCCGAGCAGCACGACGAAAGATCCATCCTCGATGTCGAGATCGACGCCGTGGACGACTTCCACCTCTCCATAGGATTTCCGCACGCCGCGAAGACCGACCGAGGCCATCACGCAAGCTCCTTCACGAAATCGTCCAGGATACCGCTGTCGTCAGCGAGATCGAGAAACGACCAACGGTTCCTGATATCACGCGCATACTTGACGGCGTTGCGCCACGTCTGGAGAGGGAGGCCGAGCTCGGCCGCGGTGGTGGGCCCGCCCGCAGCCTTCAGGGCGCCCTCCATGACAGGCAACGGCAGCGCGAATGATTTCAATTCCGCTCTGAGCTCGGGCCAGATCGCGCCGAGCCGGGCGTTGAAAGCCGCGGCCCCGGCGGGATCGAGAGCCTTCTTGCGCGCTTCCGCGAAGCACAATGGCCCGAGCTCGCGGCCGTAACGGGCCTCGAAATCGGCGACTGCGAGAGGGGTCGGCGCCACTCTGGGCGGCTCCTCCATGGAGAGTATCCGTTCCTGAAGGCGCGCCATCACCAGCGACGCCACTCCGACCTGCTGGCCATGCGTGGTGCCCGGGTGGGCGGAGCCGGCGAACATGTCGACCCAGTGCGATATCTGATGCTCGCCCATGGAGCCGTGATGGGAGATGCCGGTGAAACACACGCCGAGACCACAGAGCGTCATGAGGCGCTGAAGAATGCCATTCGCGGTGAGGTCGTGGCGCGCAAGCCCCGCGGCGTGATCGAGCATCTGCAGTTCTTCGCGGCCCTGAAGAACATAAGGCAGGCTGGAGTAGAAAGTGCCGAACAGCCGGTGCGACGCCCACCAATCAACCTGGGCAGTCGACCGGCAAAGGCTGTCGCCGAGCCCCGCGGCGGATAACCAGGTCGGCGCCTCGGCCGAAACTTTGAGATCGAAGAAGATGCCGCGCGGCGCGTGCGCGGAGAGCGAGGTCTTGTAGCCATTGCGGAGCGTGACAGAAGCCGTCGATGCGGCATAGCCGTTCATGGAGGCGGCGGTCGCGAAGGCGGCGTAGCGACGCCCGTCCCTGAAGGTCGCATATTTGCAGGTATCCGACAGCGAGCCCGAGCCTACCGACACGAGGCCGTCGGCGTACCGCGTGCGGTCCTGAACGAAGGCGATCGCATCCTCATCGCACGATAGGTCGGCCGGAAGTACGACCTCTTCTATCGAGGCGAACTCGCGCAAAGCCTTGGCGATGCGCCGGCCCATCGCCTCGACCGTGTTGGCGTCGCTGACGACCGCCAGGCGGCTCCCGAGATCAAGGGGCCGGACAAGTTCCGCTTCCTGTCCCTCGAGGGTCTCGTCGAGATGAATAGTCTCGAACGGCAGCCGAGCCGGGGCTCCTGTCTCGGGATTCGTCCAGCGCCCGGCCACCACGTCGCAGATCAACTCGTTCCAGTCACGCACCTTGGCGTCCATGGCCGTCATGGCTGCGGCTCGCGGGCAAAGCGGGTGAGCCTGGCGTTCCATTGGCTAATGATCGGCCACAGGTCTTCGTAGATGGCGCGAAGCTCGCGATAACGACGGTGTCGGCGCTCGTCAGGCTCGAAGCTTGCTACCGGCCGCCCCGACATGGCCGCTGCGGCCTCGGCAAAGGAGGCGTACCAGCCGATCCCCTTGGCGGCCGCTATCCCCGCTCCGAGCGAAGAGGCCTCGAGCGTCGCAAGCCGATCGACCCTCAGGCCCGAGGCATCGGCCAGGATGCGGCACCAGAGATCGGACGTGGCTCCGCCGCCGATCGCCACGTAGTGATCGATCACCGAGCCCGTTTCACGCATGATCCGATGGGTGATCATCGAGAGCTCGAGCGCGATGCCTTCGAGGAGAGCGCGGTATATATCGGCCCGCTTCGTCGAATCCGACAGTCCGGCGATGACGCCACGCGCCGCATCGTCCCAATAGGGCGTCATGCACGCTCCCCAATAAGGGACGGCGATAACACCGTTCGCGCCGATCGGAACCGCCGCCGCCTCATCCTCGAGCCGCCGGAAGATGTCACCGCCGTCTTGCGCTGCGAGGCTCAAGAATTCGCTTACGAACCAATTGACGAGAAAGGTGCCGGTCCTCAGCACCGCCTCGCAGATGTAGCCCTGTTCCGCGACCGCGCTCATCGTGCGGAAGGCTTTGCCGGTCACGTATCGCGAGGAGAAGCTTCCCGAGACAACGGCGGTGCCGAGATTGGCATAGGCGCGCCGCGGCTCGAGGGCGTTGGTGCCCGTCCCCGCACATTGCCCATCGCCGCCGCCCGCGATCACGCGGGTGCCTGGACGAAGGCCGGTTGCTTCGGCGGCCTTGCGTGTCACCTCGCCGATGACTTCGCCCGGCCGAAGGAGCGCCAGCATCTTCTCCGCAGGCGTTTCGGCGGCTTCAAGGAGAATGTCCGACCACTTCATCCTCTCCATATCAAGCGCGCCGCCGGGATCGGCTGACGCGGTCGAGGTCGTCCATCGACCGGTCAATCGGAAGGCGAGGAACCCGTGGACGTCGGCGATTTTGCTGGCCCCGAGCCACGTCTCCCGTTCGTGCGTGGCGAGCCAGAGAAACCGATAGAGGCAGGGAATGACATCGGGCGGCTTGCCAGAGATGCGGTGGATGCGATCGGCGCCGACCGTCTGAACGATGCGCTCGACCTCGATCCGGCTGCGCTGATCGAGCCACACCATCCCAGGCCTGAGCGGCTTGCCTTCGCCGTCGAAAACCCCGAACGTCTCGCGTTGATTGGAGATTGCCAGACCCGCGATTTCTCCAGAACCGACCTGGTGCACGACCTCGCTGATCGCCGTTGTGGCCGAGCTCCACCAGTCCTCCGGATCCTGCTCCCACCAGCTCGGACGTGGATTGGAGATCGGTATGCGTGCGCGTCCCTCCCCGCGCGAACGCCCCTCGCGGTCCCAGGCGATCGCCTTGGTCGCGGTGGTCGAGGAATCGATGCCGATGACGAGATCGCCGGGCATGGTTCATTCGAGAAAGCGCGGAAACGTAATCGCCTCCGCGCCCGCCCTCACGAGGATCAGAGGAGCCCGGCTTCCTCGACCGACTTGTCGATCAGCCCCGCGACGTTGTCCATGCACTTCTTGGCATCGCCGCCGTAGTCCTGGCCAGTCAGCAGCTTGCCGAGCTCGACCGGTATCTCGTTGTTCGAGAATCCGGCCCACAGCGGCATGTCGGGCTCCGATGCCATGACATTGTTGATCGTCCACAAAACTGTGTCGAGGTGACGCGTCGTGCCCGGCATCACCTTGGCTTTGGCCTTCACGCGGGGGTCGTCGAACGAAGACACGCGCATCGGGGCGAAGCCGCCGAGCAGGGTGCAGCGGGTCATGATCTCCTTGGAGCATGCCCACTGCATGAAGAGCCACGCCGCGTCGATATTCTTCGAGTATTTCGACAGGCCGAGAATGGAACCGCCCTGGTGACCGACATTGGGGATTTCGCCGAAGCCCGCCTCCGACACGGGACGCACACCGTCATTGGAGGAGATCGGATGCATGGGCTCCCACAGACCCTTGACCCTGGAGTCGTCGGCATCGAGACCGGGGAAGAACTCATCCCAGCTGTTGACGAGGGCTACTTGGCCCGACTGCATCATCTGGAACTGTCCGTCCCAGGTCGAAGCGGTGGATTGCGCCGGGGCATGTTTCAGCATCTCCTGGTACCACTGAAGGCCCTTGATGCCCTTCTCGTCATTGCCCGCGAACTTCTTGTTTTTGTCGAAGATCGACCCTCCGTGACCCCACACCGCCGCGGTCCAGTCGCATTCGAGCGAGTAGTGGCCCGACTTCGCCTGAAGCCCCGTTCCGTAAACGCCGTTGCTCCTCTCCGCCTCGTCGATCGCCTTCACCGCTTCGGTAAACTCGTTGAAGTTGGTGGGCGGCTTGATGCCATGCTTCTCGAGGAGGTCCTTGCGGTACATCGTGATGAAGATCGGGATGTCGAACGGGATGCCGCCCCACTTCCCTTCGTAGAGGGCGAGACCTTCGACGAGCGGCTTCGAGAAATCCTCCCAATCGAAGTTGGGCATCGCGAGGTCGGGTTTGTCCTTGTAGTACTGGGTGGGGTCGACGGTGTCCTGGGAGAAGCTCGCGACCCAGGACTGATCGAGATAGTAGAGGTCGTAGGTGCCGAGCTGGCCTTGCACGTCCTGTGTCGCCTTCGCGAGCACCTGCTCGAGCGGCACGATTTCGATCTCGACCTCGATGCCGGTCGGCTCGGTGAACTCGTTCTTGATCTGGTTGAGGACGACGGTCGGGGGCGTCGCCTCCGACGTGTAACGGATCTTCTTGCCCTTGAACGGGCCGCCGACGTCCTTCAGCCACTTGGTCATCTCGTCCGCAGTCTGGGCGAAAGCTTCGCTGCCGAGGAGGTTACCCCGGAACGGACGGGAGCCGCCGAGGAGTCCGGTGGCGAAGGCAGAAAAACCGACGCCGGCCATCGCGGTCCTGCGCAGGAACTCGCGTTTCGAAATCCGTCTCGCCGCGAAGTCGCGCGCCGCATCGGCGATGAAGATCTTCTTGTCGTATTCTTTGAAACTCATCGATGTCCTCCCATGTTGAGCCTGTCCTCGTCCGCACTCACTCCTTGAGCGAGCCAAGCGTGAGACCGCGGACCAGATGCCGTTGAACGAGCAGAATGAAGACGAAACCCGGCAGGATGGCGGCCGTGCCGAGCGCCGAGATGAAGCCCCATTCCGAACCCGTCGATGTGACGAACGTGGTGATCTTGACCGGAACCGTGCGGATGATCGTCGTGAGAAAGAGCGAAAGCAGGAATTCCGTCCACGAGAAGATGAAGCACAGCACCGCCGCGGCGGCGATGCCGCCCCTCACCATAGGCAGCACGATCCGCCTGAAGGTCTGCCAGCGGGTGGCGCCGTCGATCATCGCGGCCTCGTCGACATCCTTCGGTATATCGTCGAAAAACGACTTCATGAGCAGTACGGCGATCGGGAGGTTGATAAGCCCGTGGATGATGATGAGTCCGACATAGCCCAGGAACAGGTTATCGGTGTCGCGCATGCCTGCGAATTTGTACATGAGCACGAGCGGCACGATGATCGCGATCGGCGGCATGAAGCGCTGGCCCAAGACCCAGTTGAGAAACCCGGCGCGGCCTCGGAAGGCCATGCGCGAGAGGGCATAGGCGGCGAGCACCGCTATGACCATCGTGAGAGCCGTTGAGCCGACTGCGATCACGACCGAATCGACGATCGTCTGACGCGAGTCATAAGTGCTGGTGCCGCCGACGCCGAAGGTGCTGCCGCTTTCGATGGCAAGCTCGGCGCGCGACCAGCCGAGGAGCACGACCGCGTAGTTGATGAGCGTCGGCACGAAGTCGAACACCACGACGTGGTCCTTGTTGAAGATCGCGTACATGGGCTTAATCGAAGTGAGCGCCCACCATGCGAGCGGGAATATGAAGACTGCCACGACCAGGACCGCGACAACGTCGCGCAAGGTGCGCTGGGCGAAGGTCGGCTCCATCAGAGCTTCACCCGGAAGATTTTCATGAACAGGGTGGACGCAATGATGACGAGGATAAGCGTGATGATCGCCAGCGTCGACGCGTAAGGAAAGTCGCCGTTGAAATAGATCCGTCCGGCGTAGGAGGTGAGTGTCTCTGTCGCGGTGCCAGGACCCGAGTCGGTCATCACCTTCACGTAATCGAAGATCCGGAAGAGATCGATCCCGCGAATGAGAACGGCGATGGCGATCACCCTCGACATCATCGGCAACGTCAGCCGATAGAATGCCTGAAACGCGTTGGCTCCGTCGATTGCCGCGGCTTCGAACGGCTCCTTGGGCAGCGAGCGCAAGCCCGCCAGCATTATCAGCACCATGAACGGGGTCCATTGCCAGACGTCGGCGAGCAGAACGCCGCCGAGAGCGGTCGAGGCGTTGGCGAGGATCGGGTACTGAGGGGACAGGAGACCGAGGGAATAGAGGGACCGGCTGAGCACGCCGAATGATCCGTCGAGCATGAGCAGGAACATCATCGCCGTAACCGCAGGCGGCACGACGAGAGGAAGCGTCATCAAGGCTCGGAGGAGGCCGTACCCCTTTCGGTCGGTGTCGAGCAAGAGCGCGATGAGTAGCCCGAGAACGACCTCGAGCCCCAGGGCGATGCCGGTATAGACGAACGTCGTCGAGATCGCATGCCAGACGCGCTCATCGCCAAAGGCCTTCAGCCAGTTGTAAGCCGGATCGAAGATGTTCTTGCGCAGAACCGGGTTACGCTTGTGCAGCGAAAGCCAGATCGCATAGACGAGCGGATAAATGCCGAAGACGATCATCAACGCGGAGCTTGGAAGCAGCCACGGAAAGGGGTGTTCCGAAGAAAGCCAGCGCGGCATGCGCCAGCTCGCGCGCATAGGTTCGGCAATGGCGATCGAGCTCACCATCTGCCACCGTGGAGCCTCGATGGCCTCTGCGCCATGTCAGCCGCCTCCCGTACGCGTTTCCCGGGTGAACTTTTGTAATTGTCGACGATCAAATGTTCAAAACGGTACGCGGCAATCTGGGCGACTGTCAATGGCCGAGTCTCGCGCAAAATAGAGCGTTGGAGGGCCATTGATGGGCGGGACGACTGAGCAAGGATATTCCAGCAGCCGAAAGCCTGCCCATTTGGGGCGGCGAATTGTCTTGGTCACGGGTGCTTCGCGCGGCATCGGCCGGGCGGCGGCGCTCGCACTCGCGCGCCAGGGCGATTTGATCGTCGGCACTGCGAGGGCGATGAGCAGTTTCGGCCGCCTCAACGCCGAGATCGTGCAAGTTGGAGGAGACTGTTGGCTTTGTTCGTGCGAATTGGCCGAGTCCACCGACATTCAGAATCTTACGGACCGCATCGCTGCGCGGTATGGACGCCTCGATGGGTTGTTCATCAATGCGGGCATTCTCGGGCCCAAGAAACCGATCGGCAGCTTAACTCCCGAGGAGTTCAGCGGAGTGCTCGCGGTCAATGTATTGGCGAGTTTCCAGCTTTTGCACCGCTGCGATGAGCTTCTGCGCAAGAGTTCCGCAGGCCGCGTTCTGCTCGTCACCTCTGGCGTGGCCTGGAAACGGCATGCGGGCTGGAGTCCTTATGCCGTGTCGAAGGCAGCGATCGAGGCTCTTGCGGGCGTCTACGCCAACGAGATCGCGGACACAAACATACGCGTCAACCTGATTAGTCCCGGTCCGATTAGGACGGAGTTGCGAAGCGAGGCTTGGCCCGAAGAGGACCCCTCGAACGTGCCGCCGCCTGAGGCGCTTGGCCCGGATATCGCCCGCCTGCTTTCGCCTGAGTTTCTGGGAAACGGCCTCATCTATGACTTCAGATCGGGGCGCAATACACGACCCATTTCACCCCAGGCTTGCGAGTAACTCGATGCTGATTGCAGCGCCATAGCTGCGATGCAGCGACGATTTAGTTTGACTTGCGGGCGCGCCTGAAAAATATTTCACCTAGGCGCGAGAAAATTCAGAGGCCATTTCCGAGGGTGGACTATCTCCGGACCGAGCGGAACAACGACGAAGACGCCACATTGGCGGCGAGAGCGGCGTGGCTTTACTTCGCCGGAGGCAAGACCCAGGGCGAAGTCGCCGATCTATTGAACGTGCCCAACACCAGGGCCCATCGGCTGATCGCGCGCGCCAGCCGCGAAGGACTCATCAAGGTGTTCGTCGATGGCCCCATCGCCGGCTGCGTCGGTCTAGAAGAGGAGCTCAAGAGCCGTTTTGCGCTCTCGCATTGCGAGGTGGTGCCGAACATCGATGACGGCCCGATCGCCGTGCGAACGCTCGGCACTGCGGGCGCGCGTTCTATCCGCAATCTGATCGAGCGCGGGGAACACGAGACCATCGGCATTGGCCATGGCCGCACCCTCGCTGCCGCCATCGAGCTCCTTCCGAACATCTCCGCGCGGCACATCAAATTCGTGTCGCTGTTGGGCGGATTGACACGCCGGTTTGCCGCCAATCCGTTTGACGTGATCCACCGCTTGGCGGAACGCACAGGCGCTGAGGCTTATCTCATGCCCGTCCCATTCTTCGCGAACTCGGTCAAAGACAAGGAAGTCCTGCTCTCGCAATACGGAATCGAAGAGGTGATTTCTCTGGCGCGCCGCGCCTCCCTTTATATCGCCGGGATCGGGACAGTAGAGCCCGACAGCTTTCTGGCATCTAGCGGCATGATCGGCCGGGCCGATATCGCGGAGGTAAGGCGGGCCGGTGCGCGCGGTGAAATACTCGGACAGTTCTTCACGTCCGAAGGCAACCATCTGAGCTGTTCCTTGTCCGACCGCGCGCTCGCTCCGGCACTCGACGACTTGAAGAACAGAACCATCATCGCCCTTGCCGGGGGCGCTTCCAAGGCAGAGGCTCTGCACGCAGTCCTCGGCAGCGGTTTGCTGTCCGGACTGATTACCGACGAGGCCAGCGCGCGGCGGCTCATCGACGAACGCCCCAGCCGGGGCCCGGCAATAAGAACGGGAAAACCGCGAAAACCAAGACAAACCTGCAACCCCGACGGAGGAAATGGGAATGCGTGAAAGAGACAAAGGGCTGTTCGAGGCTTTCGTTGCGAAGAAGCTCAGCCGGCGCGAACTGATTTCGGCATCTGCCAAACTCGGGCTGTCGGTCGGCGCCGCCGCCTACCTGTTGAACCAGGCGCAGACGAGGGCGCTCGCCGCCGACTTCGACTGGAAGGCGCACAACGGCAAGAAGCTCAAGCTGTTGCTCAACAAGCATCCATACGCCGACGCGATGATCGCCGATCTCCAGAACTTCAAGGATCTGACCGGCATGGACGTGACCTACGACGTCTTTCCGGAAGACGTCTATTTCGACAAGGTGACAGCGGCCTTGTCCTCAAGCTCGTCGGAATACGACGCGTTCATGACCGGCGCCTACATGACCTGGACCTATGGGCCGGCAGGCTGGATCGCCGACCTCAACGAGTACATCAAGGATCCGGCCAAGACCAATCCCAACTACAATTGGGACGATGTTCTGCCCGGACTGCGCGCTTCGACCGCCTGGAATGGCGTGCCGGGAGGCGAGCTCGGCTCATCGGATGCCAAGCAGTGGTGCATTCCCTGGGGCTACGAACTGAACAACATCTCGTACAACAGGAAGATGTTCGACAAGGCAGGTGTTCAGCCGCCTAAGAACCTCGACGAGCTCTTGTCGACGGCCGCGAAGCTGACCAAGGATCTTGGCGGGCCTTATGGAGTGGGCGTGCGAGGTTCGCGATCCTGGGCGACCATCCATCCGGGATTCCTGTCGGGATATTCGAATTTCGGGCAGCGCGACTTCACGGTCACCGAGGGGAAGCTCAAGGCCGCCATGAACACGCCCGAGTCGAAGGCCTTCCACAAGCAGTGGGTTCAGATGATCCAGGAGTCGGGTCCGAAGAACTGGTCCACGTACACATGGTATCAGGTCGGAACGGATCTCGGCGCCGGCGCTTCGGCCATGATCTACGATGCCGACATTCTCGGCTACTTCATGAACGGCGGCGACAACAAGGAGAGAGGCAATATCGGCTACGCCCCGTTTGCCGCCAATCCCGCCGCGAAGGCTCCAACGCCGAACGTCTGGATTTGGTCCCTCGCCCTGTCGAACTTCTCGAACGATAAGGATGCCGCCTGGTACTTCCTGCAGTGGGCCACGTCCGTCGAGCATGACCTCTTCGGCGCACGCAAGATGGACTTCGTAAACCCGGTGCGTGCCTCGGTCTGGAAGGACCCCGAGTTCCGCAATCGCATCGACAAGTCCTACCCGGGATATCTCAACCAGCACGATGTCTCGGCACCGGGCGCCAAGATCTATTTCACCGCCCAGCCGCTGTTCTTCGACCTCACGACGCAGTGGGCCGAGACTCTCCAGAAGATGGTTGCAAAAGAAGTCCAGGTCGATGAAGGCCTCGACCAGCTCGCTGCCAATGTCGACAAGCAGCTGAAGGATGCGGGGCTCGGCTAGGGCTCGCCTCCTGCGGCCCGGCGGAACCCTCCCCCGCCGGGCCGCTCGATTCGAATAATGCAACCATTGCGACGAGGGAAGACGCTATAGGATGACCGTCGCGGCAGCCCCGCTCACGACGCCCACGAAGCGGCGCTTCGCGCGCCGGGCTCTGCCTTATCTGCTTAGCCTGCCGGCGCTCTTGGTGTGCGTCGGCATTTTGATCCCTTTCTTCACCGCCGTGTACTATTCGATGCTGCGGTTTCGACTGAACCTGCCGGCCCTCAAGGGCTTCATCTGGTTCGACAATTACATCAATTTCCTCACCGACTCCGCCTTCTGGACGACGGTCAGGATATCGATGGTCTATGCCGGCCTGACCGTCGGGCTCGAACTCGTGCTGGGTCTCGCGATTGCGCTG
>JBJMRA010000096.1:0-4859 GCA_045802365.1 Hyphomicrobiales bacterium
CCAGCTCGCGGCCGGCATAGGTTCAGGGCTGGCTTTTGAAACGGGCGAGCGAGACGTCAATGGAAAGCCGATTCTCAAAGCGAAGTATACCGGCCTGCATGC
Source organism: Hyphomicrobiales bacterium (assembly GCA_045802365.1). Taxonomy (GTDB): domain Bacteria; phylum Pseudomonadota; class Alphaproteobacteria; order Rhizobiales; family Aestuariivirgaceae; genus JBJMRA01. The sequence goes on from JBJMRA010000096.1 coordinate 103, forward strand.
GCTTCGGCATTTCTACGCATCGTGGTGCATCAACCGCAGGCAGGATGGCGGGCTCGAGCTTCCGGCGAAAGTCGTCCAAGAGCGCATGGGTCACTCCTCAATCATGATGACGCTCGACGTTTACGGCCACCTATTCCCGCGCGGAGACGACATGGCCGAACTCGCCGCGGCCGAGCGGGCGCTCCTCGGCTGACGCGACACAGCCGCAACACGGCGGCAATTTCCGCAGTAAATTCAACGCTTGATGTAAGATTGTGGCTCCGAAGGTCGGTGGTTCGAGTCCACCCAGCTGTACCACTGAAGCAGTAGGCACTCACTAGCCGAAAATTCCTTCACTTAGGCCGAAGCTCCGGCGCCGCCGGCGAGCGCGTCGTCGCGGCCGAGGCGCCGCATCCAGAGGGCGAAAGCGGCAAGGCCGTAGCTCGTCAAGAGCACGCCCGCCGGTATCCACATGATGAGCCCGCCCAACTCCTGATCTTCCAGAGGCGAGAGTCCCCAGGGCCAGGTCGTTCCGGCATGGACCCCAAAATAGGGCTCGCGGGCGAAGGTGAGAACGGCGCCCAAGAGGGACATCTGCCCCGTGGTGATGGCGCCAGCCACGAGCGGGGCGCCGAGCCCGTTCGCTCCGATAAACGCTTGCCAGAGGACCACCGCAGACAGGAACAATGTTACGTGCATCGTCCAATAGATGATGTGGCTTTGAAAGGTCGCCGCATAGGGCGCGGGCAGATGCCATACCCAGAGCGTCAGAGCGAAGAGGAAAGAGGCGGCCACCGCGCGCGCCGTTTCGCCTGGAACGAGCTTGGCGAGGACGCTGTGCCTCACCGGCTCGCATGCGAGCACGAGGAGGGGTGCTGCGGCCAGCGTCAGGAGCATGTGCTGCGTCACGCGCGCCGAAAAGAGCGCGACGCTCAGATTACAGAGCGGCGAGACGATCGCCAGAACGAGAACGGCCCAGCCCGCCGCGAAGGCTCCCTTGCGAAGCGGGGTGCTGCGCTTGGCCAGGCCGAAGTAGAGCGCAGGGACGATGAGGAGCCCAGCAATGAGAACGGGATCGAAATTCCAGGTCGCGCTTCCGGGAACCGGGGGAGAGCCGCAATAGGGGATGTTGGCCATCGAGGTTCGGCGAGTCCTGGCCCATACAATACGAGCGGTTAGGGAGAGTTCCGCGGGGCCCACACCCCAAGGTCAGCGGGACGCGGTGACGACCGTCTTCTTGACCTTGATGAGGTCGCCGTTCTTGGCGCTGAGCGTGATCGAAAACGCCTTGTCCTGCCGCTTGGCCTGGAACACATACGAGGCGCCGGAGCAGCTGACGGGCGTGACGTCCGAGAAGGCATATCCCGCCACGATCTGCGCCGCTGCGTCGCAGGTGATCCTCACCTGCTTGCGGGCGGCGGCCTTCTGTCGGGCCGGCTTCCTAATCGCCGGCTTGTCGACTTGAGGGTCGCCCAGTCCACCATCGAACCAATCGAGCCACGAGCGGACGCTTTCGCCCGGCCCCGTTCGCTCGAGCAACGAAGGCGCCTCTGCGGGCGGGAGATGAAGGAGGGTAGCGCTTGAGGCCGCAGGGGCGCTGAGGGAGGCAAAGATGGCCGAAATCCCAATCGCAACGACCCGCTTCGAGTCCATGGCCAACGCCGCTCACTTTCTTCCCGCGCTTCTCAGACACCAACCGCGCGGGAAAGAACAGAACGGGATGATAATACGATAAACGGATTTCGGGAAGGGCCGCGCCGCCTCACAGAACGCGCTTGGCCATAAGACGTCCGGCGGCTGCCTCGAGGTCGAGCTTGCTTGCGCCGTGGTCCTTGATCAGCTGCCGAGCTTGTTCGCGGGTAATGCCGTAGTGCTTCACGATATCGTCGATCGAATGATCATCTTCGGCCGAGAGCGGCCAGCGTTCGGCGGGAGCGGTTTTCTCATCCTGCATGGTGGTGGCCCTCCACTCAACGGAATAGGTCAACTCCCGGAATGAATTCCGGTTCCCGCCGCTTGCGATCGCGGGCGTGCTGCGGGCAAGATCGCGGGGCCATGCTGCTTCGCTCGCTGTTCGATGCCGCGGTCGCCGCGGCCGATCCCCGCCTCTGCGTACCGGGCAGGCTACCGGTTCCGCCCAAGGGGCGCACTGTCGTGGTCGGTGCAGGCAAGGCCTCCGCCGCGATGGCCGAAGCGGTCGAAGCCAATTGGCGCGGCCCGATGTCCGGGCTGGTCGTCACACGCTACGGCCATGGCGCTCGGTGCCGTTCGATCCAAATCGTCGAGGCCGCGCACCCCGTTCCCGACGAGAGGGGGCGTGATGCGGCGCTGAGGATCGGCGAGCTCGTGGGCGGGCTCACCGCCGACGATCTCGTGCTCTGCCTCATCTCGGGAGGTGGATCGGCACTTCTCGCCGCCCCCGCGCCCGGCCTGACGCTCGCCGACAAACAGGCCGTCAACCGCGGGCTCCTCGCGAGCGGGGCACCCATCTCGGCCATGAACTGCGTGCGCAAACATCTTTCGGCGCTGAAGGGCGGCCGGCTCGCAGCCGCGGCCTATCCGGCCGAAGTGGTGTCGCTCATCATTTCCGATGTGCCGGGCGATGATCCGGCGGTGATCGCGTCGGGGCCCACCGTTGCCGATCCGACCACCCGCGAGGACGCGATCGCCATCCTCCGGCGGTATCGTCTCGATGTTCCCGACCGGGTCTGGCGATTCCTGGAAAGTGACGCCGCCGAGACGCCAAAGCCCGGCGATCCCAAGTTCGCGCGCGTCCGCGCCGAGATCATCGCCACACCCAGCCAATCGCTTGCCGCAGCAGAACGGCTGGCGGAGGCGGCGGGTTATTCGGCCGTCAATCTCGGCGACCGCCTCGAGGGCGAAGCCCGCGAGGTCGCCCGCGAACACGCCCAACTCGCGCGTCGCACGGCGTCCGGCACCATCATCTTGTCCGGGGGAGAGACGACGGTGACCCTCAACGGCAAAGGGCGCGGCGGCCGCAACTGCGAATATGCGCTCGCCCTCGCCATCGCGCTCGGCGGCGATCCCCGCATCTCGGCCATCGCTTGCGACACCGACGGCATCGACGGCTCGGAGGACAACGCAGGCGCTATCGTCATGCCCGACGCCCTCGCCCGGGCGCAGCGCCTCGGACTCGACCCCAAGACATTCCTCGACAACAATGACGCCTACAGCTTCTTCGAGGCGATCGGCGGATTGGTGGTCACTGGTCCGACCCGCACCAACGTGAACGATTTTCGAGCCATCATGGTGGGCAAGGACTCACCCCCACCCTGAGGGATTGGAGATCACGCGATCTCGCGATAGGCCGGCAGCGTGAGGAACGTCTCGAAATTCTTCGACGTCGACATTCGCCGGAAGAGGTCGACGGCTTCCTTGAAGCGCCCCTTGGCAAAGCGGTCGGGGCCGACCTCTTGTTTCACCCGCTCCATCTCTTCCGCAAGGCAGCGTTCGAAGAACTGCGGCGTGACCTTCTTGCCGTCCTCGAGCCGCGCACCGAAGCGCAGCCATTGCCAGATCTGGGAGCGCGAAATCTCGGCAGTCGCGGCATCCTCCATGAGATTGTAGATCGGCACCGCGCCGCGCCCGTTGAGCCAGGCCTCGATATACTGCACGCCGACGCGGATATTCTCGCGGAAACCCGCTTCCGTCTTCGTGCCCTCGTGCACCTCGAGAAGCTCCTTCTGGCCGACGGCCACGTCGTCGCGCGCGACCTCGAGTTGATTGGGGCCGGGCATCAATTCGTTGAAGACCCCATTTGCGACCGGCACCAGATCGGGGTGAGCCACCCACGTTCCGTCATGGCCGTTTCGCGCCTCGCGTTCCTTGTCGGCCTTCACTTTTTCGAGCGCAATGCGGTTCGCCTCAGGATCTTTTCGGTTCGGGATCTGCGCCGCCATGCCGCCCATCGCGAACGCCTTGCGCTTGTGACAGGTCTTGATGAGCAGCGCCGAATAGGCGGCGAGGAACGCCTTCGACATCACCACTTGCGAGCGGTCGGGGAGCACGAAGGCCTTATTGTTGGCGAACGTCTTGATGAAGGAGAAGATGTAGTCCCACCGCCCGCAGTTCAGCCCCACGATATGATCGCGAAGCGCGTAGAGGATTTCATCCATCTCGAAGGCGGCGGGCAGCGTCTCGATGAGCACGGTGGCCTTGATCGCGCCGAGCGGCAGCCCGAGCACGCTTTGGGAGAAGATGAATACATCGTTCCAGAGCGCCGCTTCGCGATGGCTCTCCATCTTGGGGAGATAAAAATAAGGCCCCGAGCCCTGCGCGAGCGCCGGTTTCGCATTGTGGAAGAAGTAGAGGCCGAAGTCGAAGAGCGCCCCCGCGACCGGATCGCCCTCGACCAGCATGTGGGCTTCGGGAAGATGCCAGCCGCGCGGACGCACGAGGACAACCGCCGGCTGGTCGGTCAGGGCGTAGGACTTGCCCGTCTCGGGATCGGTGAAATCAAGGCAGCCGGACCAGCGGTCCATGAGATTGATCTGGCCCTGGATCATGTTGTCCCAGGTCGGCGAATTGGCGTCCTCGAAATCGGTCATGAAGACGCGGGCGCCCGAATTGAGCGCGTTGATGACCATCTTGCGGTCGGTCGGCCCGGTGATCTCGACGCGGCGATCCTCGAGGTCGGCAGGAATGGGGCCGACGATCCATTTCCCTTCGCGGATGGCCCGCGTTTCGGGCAGAAAATCGGGTAGCGCGCCGGCGTCGAAGAGCTTCTGGCGCTCGACCCGCCGCTTGAGCAGCTCCCG
>JBJMRA010000097.1:0-7006 GCA_045802365.1 Hyphomicrobiales bacterium
GCACTCGATGGCGAGCGCGAGCTTTCCTTCTCAGAGAAGGATCGGGTGAGGGTGACTCTCGAAGAGAACGCATTCCGCACAATCGATGTGCCAGCCTCGATGCACTACGCGGCGAGGCATGGTCTTCTGCAGCGCGTTGCGCGGCTCGAACTTCAACGCTCAGTGATATGATTGGGAGGTTGACTAGATGAGCAAGAATCCGTTTCCGTTGAGCAAGCAAGACCTGCTCAAGGCTTATCGCACGATGCGGCTCATCCGCGAATTCGAGGAGCGCGTGCACAACGAGTTCGCCAAGGGCGACATTCCAGGTTTCGTGCACCTCTATGCGGGCGAGGAAGCCTCCGGAGCCGGCATCATGATGCATCTCAACGACCGCGACCGCATCGCTTCGACTCATCGCGGCCACGGCCATTGCATCGCCAAGGGGGTCGATGTCCGCGACATGATGAGCGAGATCTACGGCAAGGCCGACGGCTCCTGCCGGGGCAAAGGCGGGTCGATGCACATTGCCGACCTCTCCAAGGGCATGATGGGGGCGAACGGCATTCTCGGCGCCGGCGCGCCGCTCGCCTGCGGGGCCGCGCTCGCCGCCAAATACCGCGGTGACGGCGGGGTCGGCATCTCCTTTGTCGGCGACGGCGCCTCGAACCAGGGCATGTTCCTCGAGAGCCTCAATCTCGCGGCGGTCTGGAACCTGCCGGCGATCTTCGTCGTGGAGAACAACGGTTACGCCGAATCTACCTCGCGCGACTATGCGGTCGCGGTTGATTCCTATGTCGACCGGGCGGCGGGCTTCGGGTTGCCCGGGGTGACCGTCGATGGCACCGATTTCTTCGCCGTCTACGAAGCGGCGGGAGAGATCATCAAGCGGGCGCGCGAAGGCGGCGGACCGGCGCTCCTCGAATGCAAGATGATCCGCTTTTTCGGCCACTTCGAGGGCGATCAGCAGACCTATCGCGGCAAGGGCGAGGTCGAGGACCTCCGCGCCAACCGGGATTGCATCAAGGCCTTCGCGGCGAAGGTGATCGAGGCGGGCGTCATCCAGCGCGCCGAGCTCGATGCCATCGACAAAGAAGTGGTATCGCTCATCGATGATGCCCTCGCCCACGCCAAGGCGGCGCCCCTGCCCTCGCCCAAGGATCTGATGAGCGACGTCTACGTCACCTATTGAGCGCGCAACTAGAACAAGGAGTGAGATCATGGCACGCAAAATCAGCATGCGGCAGGCGCTCAACGAGGCGCTCGACCAGGAGATGTCACGCGATCCGACGGTCGTCGTCATGGGCGAAGACATCGTCGGCGGGATGGGAGGCGAGGGCGAGAAGGACGCCTGGGGCGGCGTGCTCGGCGTCACCAAGGGCCTCTATGCCAAGCACGGCGACCGGCTCCTCGACACGCCCCTATCGGAATCGGCTTATATCGGAGCGGCGGTCGGCGCCGCCGCCTGCGGCATGCGGCCGGTCGCGGAGCTCATGTTCATCGACTTCATGGGTGTATGCTTCGACGAGATCTTCAACCAGGCCGCCAAGTTCAAATACATGTTCGGCGGCAAGGCGGAAACGCCGGTCGTCATCCGCTGCATGGTCGGCGCGGGCTTCCGCGCGGCGGCACAGCATTCGCAGATGCTGACGCCGATCTTCACCCACATTCCCGGTCTCAAGGTCGTCTGCCCCTCCAACGCCTATGACGCAAAGGGCCTTCTCATCCAGTCGATCCGCGACAACGATCCCGTGATCTTCTGCGAGCACAAGAACCTTTACGCGCATGAGACGGACGTGCCGCAGGAATCCTACACGCTCCCCTTCGGAGAGGCCAACATCGTGCGCGACGGAAAGGACGCGACCATCGTGACCTACGGAATGATGGTGCATCGCGCCATAGACGCGGCCGACACTCTCGCCAAGGACGGGATCGAATGCGAAGTGATCGATCTGCGCACGCTATCGCCGATCGACATGGATACGGTCCTCGAGAGCGTGGAGAACACCGGACGGCTGGTTTGCGTCGACGAAGCGCATCCGCGCTGCTCCATCGCAAGCGACGTCTCGGCCAAGGTGGCCCAGGAGGCCTTCGGGGCACTCAAGGCCGGAATCCAGATGGTGACGGCCCCGCATACGCCGGTACCCTTCTCGCCGGTGCTCGAAGACCTTTACATTCCGACGGCGGCGCTGATTGCGTCTGCGGTCAAGCGTACCATGGCGCATTGAGGCGCATGCGATGGCGGACGAACGCATCACGCCCGTGGTCATGCCCAAATGGGGTCTCTCCATGGAGGAAGGCAAGCTCACGGGCTGGCTGGTCGAGGACGGCAAGCGCATCAATGTCGGCGAGGCAATCCTCGAGGTCGAGACCGACAAGATCGCGGGGAGCGTCGAGGCGAGTGTTCCGGGCACGCTCAGGCGCCGGGTGGGCGAGCCCGGCACCATCTATCCGGTCAAGGCGCTCCTCGGCGTCATCGCTGATGAGAGTGTTCCCGAGAAGGAAATCGACGACTACGTCTCTTCGTATGTGACGCCCGCGGCGGAAGAGGGCGAGGAAGGCGAAGCGGCGCCCAAATACGAGTTCATCGATCTGCCCGATGGCCGCTTACGGTATGCCAAGCGGGGCTCCGGCGCCGAGACGGTGATTCTCATCCACGGTTTTGGCGGCGATCTCGACAACTGGCTCTTCAACATCGATGCCTTGGCCGAGAATGCGACGGTCTATGCGCTCGACCTGCCGGGCCACGGCCAATCGGTGAAGAAGGTCGACAATATCTCGCTTCCCGTCCTTGCCATGACGGTCGTCTCGTTCATGAACGCGCTCGACGTCAAAGCCGCCCATTTCGTTGGACATTCGCTGGGCGGCGCCATCGCCATGGAGATCGCGCGCGAGGCGCCCGACCGCGTGAAATCGCTGACGCTCATCTCAACTGCGGGGCTCGGGCCCGAGATCAACATCGACTACATCAACGGCTTCGTGAACGCCTCATCGCGTCGCGATCTCAAGCCTGTCGTCGAGCAGCTCTTCGCCAATCCCTCGCTCGTCACTCGGCAGCTCGTGGACGATCTCCTCAAATACAAGCGCCTCGATGGATTGACCGAGGCCTTGCGCGCGCTGGCGGCGAGCGTGTTCCCCGGCGGGAAGCAAGGTGCCAGACTCGCGCCAGGCCGTGTCCCCACCCTCGTGATCTGGGGCAAGGAGGACCGCATCATCCCGTCTACTCATGCCGCCGCGGCCTCTGGTGCCAAAATTGAGGTCATCGATGGCGCGGGTCACATGGTGCAGATGGAGCAGGCCGGAAAGGTCAATGCGCTCATCAGGGCGCACATCGCAGCGTGAGGCCGCTGAAAGAGGGAGGAGAGCATGGCTGGCGCGTTTCGAGTGGGCCTCAATGTGCTGTGCTTGACAGGCGCGTTCGCGACGGCGGGATGGGCCGAGGAGAAACAGCTCAACTTCGTCGAGCGGGCGACAACCGACGCAGTGCTCGACCTCGGCGCCCAGGGCGATAGCGCCGGCGATATCCTCACCTTCGCGAACGAGATCTACGACGAATCCGATAAGGAGAAGGTCGGCAGCGACAACGGATGGTGCATCCGCACGACCGTCGGCAAGGCCTGGGAATGCTTCTGGACGCTTTCGCTGAAGGATGGTCAGGTGACCGTCGAAGGACCATTCTTGGACGCGGGCGACTCCGCCATGGCCGTGACGGGCGGCACCGGCCAATATGCCGGCGCGCGCGGCGAGATGCTGCTTCACGCGCGCGACGCCAAGGGCAGCGCGTACGATTTCAAGTATCGGCTCACCCAGTAGCGTTAGCCCAGTTCGAACGTCATCACCCCATAGAGCCGGTCGATCCGCATGGGACGGGTTGGGCCGTTGTACATCCGGGCCGTCTCGAAAACCGGCTCGAGCCCATGCGCTTCAGCGAGTGAGACGGCCTCGCGGTTGACCTCCGGAACATCGAAAAACACTTCTCCTCCGCCGACGCGGGCCACGAGGGCGGTGAACACCACCTCGGCACTCGAACCGGTCACCGGCGATGAGCGGGCCCCACCTTGAACCCGCGCCGGCATGGGCGGATGACTCCCCATGCGCTAAGCTCGCCATCCCTCACGAGGGAGCATGCGGCATGGCCCCGGGCGCCGAGCCAAGCCTGGACGAGAGACTGTCGTGTCGCCGGGAAGACGCGCGCGTCGTCTGCCACGGCGAGATTGACCGGTGGCGGACCAAGCGCCGCAATCGCACGATAGACCGCGACGGTCCCGCCGAACCGGATGTTGCGATAGGCAAGCACGAACCCAGATTTTCGGTAGTTCGCCTGCTGAGCGACGACCCCATCCAGTCCGGTCGTGCGCGATCCGGCATGCGCGAGCGCCGCCTGCCACAAGCGCAGCCCAAAGCCTCGCCCGCGCAGATCGGGCCTGACGATATAGAAGCCGAGGAAAGAGAAATGCTCGTCATAGTTCACGTTCGAGACGACAGCCGCGGGCTTCCCCTCGAGCTCTCCAATGAGAAAGCCCGCGGGGTCTACGCGAGCGAAGCACTCCGCGTCATGATGACCCGGATTCCATCCTTCCGCTGCCGCCCACTCGACCGCAAGCGCCAATTCGTCCGACCGCATGGCGCGAATGCCGAAATCTCCATCGCTCGTCATGCTCTGATGAGGCTCTGCGGATCCAAGTCGCGACGGATTGCATTGGCCGATCATGGAGTCAACCAGGACCAAGCTCGGTGCGAGCCTCAAGGGGCTCGACTGGTTCGCCTTCTTTCTTGCCGATATCCAGACCGGGTGGGGACCGTTCGTCGCCGCGTACCTGACCTCCGCCGGCTGGCTTCAATTCGACATCGGCCTTGTGCTCACCCTCGGCACCATGGCGACCTTCGCCTTGCAAATTCCAGCCGGTGCGCTCGTTGATCGCGCAGAGATGAAACGCGGGTTGGCCGCGCTTGCCGTCGCCTCGATCAGCGGGAGCGCCCTTCTCATCGCCTTCTGGCCGGCTTTCTGGCCCGTCACCATAGCCAAGCTTCTCCATGCTGTCGCGAGCTGTCTCGCAGGACCCGTGATGGCCGCGATCAGCCTTGGTCTCGTCGGCCATGATCGCCTGAGCGTGAGGCTCGGACGGAACGCCCGCTTCCTCTCGCTCGGCAACGCCATTGCCGCGGGGGCGATGGGCCTCATCGGTCATTTTATTTCCAACAGGGCGATCTTCTTCTTCACCGCGGCGCTCGGCTTTCCGACGCTTGTCGCTCTGGCCCGGATCAGTGCGGACGCGATCGATCCCGATCTAGCCCGCGGCGGCATCGATAGGGACCGGAAAGGCGTTTTGCGGGAATTGTTCGCCGCTCTCTTCCTCAATCGCCCGCTTCTGATTTTCGCGGCCGCGGTCTTCCTGTTCCAGCTTGCGAATGCGGCAGCGCTTCCCCTCATGGCGGGCTTGTTGACAAGACGCCTCCCCGAGACCGCCACCCTGATCCTTTCCGTCTGCATTCTGGTGCCTCAGTTCGTGGTCGCTGGCATCGCGCCCTGGGTCGGCCGAAAGGCGCAAGACATAGGCAGGCGGCCGCTGCTCCTCCTCTGCTTTATCGCGCTGACCATTCGCTGCGCTCTCTTTGCGCTGGGGGCCGAGCCCGCCTTGGTCGTCGCGGTTCAATTACTCGACGGCCTCTCGGCTGCGACGCTAGGCGTGCTCGTTCCCTTGATACTCGCCGATGTGATGCGCGGCAGCGGCCAGTATAACCTCGCCCAGGGCGTGATCGGAGCAGGCATCGGGGTCGGCGCCTCGTTGAGCACGAGTCTTGCGGGTTACATCTTCGATCATGCGGGCAGCGCCTCCGCCTTCCTCTTCCTCGCCGCCGCCGGCGCGAGCGGGATCCTACTCATTCTAACGCTAATGCCGGAGACAAAGCCCGCCACTGCTGATCCGAGCCTCGTCTGATGGCGTGCAATCGTTGATAACAAGGCCGGAGCGCCACAAGTACGCTCCGGCCAGCCGTATCTGCTGAGGGAGGAGTCAGCAGCTGTAATACATGTCGAACTCGACCGGGTGCGGCGTCATCTCGAAACGCATGTTCTCCTCCATCTTGAGCTCGATGTAGCTGTCGATCTGATCGTCGGAGAAGACACCGCCCTTTTTCAGGAATTCGCGGTCCTTGTCGAGGTTCGAGAGCGCCTCGCGAAGCGACCCGCAAACCGTCGGGATGCCTTTGAGCTCGGCCGGCGGCAGGTCGTAGAGGTTCTTGTCCATCGCTTCGCCGGGATGAGTCTTGTTGATGATGCCGTCGAGCCCCGCCATCAAGATCGCCGAGAAGCCGAGATAGGGATTGGCCGAGGGGTCGGGAAAACGGACTTCGACGCGCTTCGCCTTGGGGTTAGAGGTGTGCGGAATGCGGCACGAGGCCGAACGGTTGCGCGAGGAATAAGCGAGGAGCACCGGCGCCTCGTAGCCGGGCACCAGGCGCTTATAGGAGTTGGTGGTCGGATTGGTGAAGGCGTTGCAGGCCCGCGCATGCTTGATGACGCCGCCGATGAAGTAGAGGCAGAGCTCGGACAAGTCCGCGTACTGACTGCCGGCCATCAGCGTCTTGCCGTCGCGCCAGAGCGAGAAATGGCAGTGCATGCCGGAGCCGTTGTCGCCGAACACCGGTTTCGGCATGAATGTGGCCGTTTTGCCGTAGGCATGCGCCACGTTGTGGATTGCGTATTTGTAGATCTGCATCTGGTCGGCCATGCTGGTGAGCGCGGCGAACTTCATCCCGAGCTCATGCTGGGCGGCGGCCACCTCGTGATGATGTTTCTCGACGGTCACCCCCATCTCGGCCATGACCGAGAGCATTTCGGAGCGCATGTCCTGTGCGGAATCCTGCGGATTGACTGGGAAGTAGCCGCCTTTCGTCCGCATGCGATCATAGCGCACGCGCAGGCTCGGGCGCGGTCAGAACGTGAAACGAACGGCGAGCTGGACGACGCGCGGCCCGCCCCCGCCGAGGCCCGGATTGCCCTGGGCGACGTCGGGCGTCTGGGTGA
>JBJMRA010000002.1:0-22598 GCA_045802365.1 Hyphomicrobiales bacterium
GGCCTCATGAAGCGCGAGGCGCGCAACAATCCGAAGAAGGGCGAGCCCGGCAAGTAGCGGCAGGAACGCGAAAAGGCCCAGGCCGCCCCGGCCCAGAGCTAGGCTTTAGCTCTGCCCGATGGCCGAAAAGGATGACCGCGTGCTCGTCGGGGCCATCACTGGCGCCCATGGGATCAGGGGCGAGGTCAAGCTCCGAAGCTTTACTCAGGAGCTGACCGCCATCGCGAGATACGGGGTGCTCGCCACGGCTTCGGGCAAGACCATTCGGGTCATTGCGGTTAAGCCCGACAAGGGCGGCCTTGTCGCGAGGCTGAGCGGTGTTGCCGACCGCAGCCAGGCGGAGGCCCTCAAGGGGGAGCAACTCTTCGTTCCACGCAACCGGCTCCCCGAGGTCCGGCCGGGCGAGGCCTATGTCCACGACCTCATCGGCAGCGCCGTACGGCTCAAGGACGGAACTCTCGTGGGCGAAGTCGCCGGCGTGTCCAATTACGGGGCGGGCGACCTCATCGAGATCAGATTCGCTGGGCGGAAGGAGACGGTGCTCGTGCCCTTCGCCGATCCGTTCGTGCCCGAGATTGATCCCGAACAGCGAACCGTCACGGTGGACTTGCCGGAAGAATATCTCGACGCGAGCTGAGCCTCGAATTCGTCCGTCAGCAGGAGACGTTGAGATCGAGATCGAGTTTCACGACGTCGATATTGTTTCCGGAGGGCAGCGACACTCTCACGAAATAGGCGAAGCGCTCGGTGTCGACCGTCTCGTTCGAAATGTTCTGCGTATGTCTGTTCCGTATACTGGAATTGGCTCCACTACTCCTTACCGTCGCCATCACCTGCGGTTCGGCATCGGGCCGGGCGCCGGTCTGCGCGTTACGTCTCTCGAGCGTCGCCGTGACGTCGTGGGCGGCATCGTTATCGTGAAAGGAAATTCCGAATTCGCAGACATGGATTCCATCGGGAAGGGATGGAAGGGCAGTGAAGAAATCCCCACTCGCTTGCGAAAGCATTCCATGCGACTCGGTTCCGGGATTGCCGGTAAGAGTCTGGAGGCCGAGGGCCGAGATCTCGAACCTCTGCGGGTTGATTGCTCCGTGAGCCGCCCCGACCACGCCTAAAGACACGAACGAGGCTGCCAATGCTGAGAGGATGGGTAGTCTCTTTCGAGGTGTCATATCGCTCCAATCCGGGTTGGGATGCCGTCCCTATGGCAAGAACACTGCAGAATCGCGACCGCAATGAGGCCCGCTGCGAGGGGAGCGGCCAATGAGCTGGAAAGGAACGATATTGACGCTATTTCCGGAGATGTTCCCGGGACCTCTCCAACACTCGCTTGCAGGAAAGGCCCTCGAGGCGGGCATCTGGTCGCTCGAGGTCGCCGATATCCGAAATTCCGCAAACGACCACCATCGGACGGTCGATGATACGCCCGCGGGCGGAGGGCCTGGAATGGTGATGAAGCCCGACGTGCTGGCGAGAGCGATCGATGCCGTTGCGGGCGAGGAACGTCCGCGGTTGCTGATGAGTCCACGGGGCGAGCGGGTTACCCAAGAGTTCGTGCGGGAGCTTGCGGCCGGTCCCGGCGCGGTCATTGTGTGCGGCCGGTTCGAAGGGGTCGACGAGCGGGTTATCGAGCGGCGGCAGCTCAAGGAGATTTCCCTCGGCGATTTCATTCTTTCGGGGGGCGAGCCGGCCGCGCTCGCTCTCATCGATGCCGTCGTAAGGCTCCTGCCGGGGGTGATGGGCAAGGCGGAATCGGCATCGGAAGAGAGCTTCGAAGATGGGCTGCTCGAGCATCCGCATTATACCCGGCCGCAGGTCTGGGAGGGGCTTGCCATCCCGGAGGTCCTGACCTCGGGCAACCACGAGGCCATCCGCCGCTGGAAGGAACAACAGAGGAAGGAGTTCACCCGCGACCGCCGTCCCGATCTGTGGGAGGCTTATCGGAAGCGAGGCATTTGATTTCGGAGCAATGAGCCGCTATGGACCCGCAACTCCAGAGGATCATGCCATGAACGTCATCGAGCAGCTCGAGAAAGAGCAGGCGGCCGCCATTGCCGCGAAGCGCCCGATTCCGGATTTTTCGCCCGGCGACACTGTCATCGTGAACGTCAGGGTCGTCGAGGGCGAGCGTACGCGCGTTCAGGCCTATGAAGGCGTGGTCATCGGGCGCTCGGGAAGCGGCCTCAACGAGAATTTCACGGTCCGGAAGATCTCGTATGGCGAAGGCGTCGAGCGCGTTTTCCCGACCTACTCGCCGCTGATCGATTCGATCAAAGTCGTGAGACGCGGCAAGGTGAGACGGGCCAAGCTCTATTATCTTCGCGGGCGGACCGGCAAGTCGGCGCGCATCGCCGAGAAGCAGCGGGCAATGGTTCCCAGCGCCGAGGCGCCCGTTCCGGTTACCGAGGCAACCGACGAGCTCAGCCAGAGCTAACGGCTCGCATTGCGGGCGGCGATAACCGCCCGGCCCAGCCACTCCCCCAAGACGTCCGAAACCGAGTGCCTGGTGCGGCGCTCCGCAGAGATGCGTTCGACGGCGGTTTCGACCGGGCAGGGCAGGCGCGATACGGGATCATAGTATCGGGGATAAAGGATGAGGGCGCCGGCCACGAGCTCATCGAGATCGAGGCGCCGTTGGCGCCGCGGCGGGGGGTGAATATCCTCGGTGAGGCCCCATCCGGCGTAGAAGGGCTGGCCGTGCGCGGTCACCCGTTTGCCGCGCAGAAGCGCTTCGAAGCCGGCGAGCGACGTCAATGTCTCAACTCGGCTTGCGCGATCGAGAAGGGCGGCGATCGGTGCGTGGTCGGCGATGTCGTCGGCGTAGTCCTTGGCACGCTTCGGCGGGATGGCGCCGAGCCTTCCCAAGCGCTCGACATCGGGATGAGGCTTGTAGACGATGAAAGCATCCGGATTCCTCCGGCGCGCTTCGCGGAGCAAAGCAAGGTTCATGCCGCCTTCGACGACATCCTCGGCGCGATAGGACGGTGGCCCCCCGAGCCTGATCGCCTCATCGTCAACGACCTGTCCCGGGACCAGCAGGAGCTCGCGGTCATCGGGATAACGGAGAGTGGGCCCGGCTCTGATGTTGTACTTGGTCAAACCCAAATCGAGAATGGTCCGGCGGAGCGCGCGGGCGCGGGCCCTGAGCTCAGGCGTGAGCTCGATTCCGCTCAACAGCTCTTCGAGATCGGAGGGTCGCGAGGGATCATAGTAGATGCCGTTTTCATCGAAGGCGAAGGACAAGGATTGCGCGAACGCGGCGCCGAGCCCCGCCGAACGGATGAAACCGTCTTCGATAGTCGTCAGCCGGATGCCCTCGTTACGGAACCGTTCCGCATCGCGATTGGCGGTCCGTCCCCATGACACGACGCCGGCACTCCTCGCTTTGGCGAGCTTGAGCGCGTCCCGCGCGGTTGCGACGAACCTTGGTCTTCCGTGCGGACCCTCCAGGAGGATGGCGATACGCCGCCTTTTCCAGCCGGCGATCCCATAGGCGATCATGGGGTCGCGGTTTGCGGCATAGCGATCGCGCAGGAATTTGAGCTGATCGACCGCGGTCAGGGGATCGGTCGGTCGCCGCGTCCACGGGTCGAAGTAACGCATGTAGCGGAGGTAAGCCGCGGCGGTCACGTCGACGAGCGAGCGCGCCCGGCCGCGCCGCGGAACGCTCAGGCGGTCATCGGTGAGGCCCCAGCCGGAATAGAAGGGAACTCCGAAGCAGGTCACCTTGCGGCCGGCCAGCAGCGCTTCGAATCCGAGTTGGCTAGACACCGTGTAGACCCGCTCGGCCTCTTCGATCAGCGCCCATGGATTGACCGGACCATCGATGAGGTCGACTCCGAGCCGGCGCGCATGATCGAGGAGATAGCCGCGCTTTGCTCCCGTTACCGTCTCGGGGTGAAGCTTGGCAGCGATCCTACCGCCAGGGTTTTCCTTCCGCGCGGCGGCGATCATCGTCCCGAAGGTTTCGCCGTCTGCGAGCCCGCCAGCTACGGAAGCATCCCCGTGGGTCTGATCGATCACGAGAATTCGAGCGCCGGTGGTGGGCCCCTTCTCCAGCGGCGCATCATTGTACTTCGAGAGTCGCTCGCTCCGGAGGACCCCCATTAGCTCCCGTGCCGTCGCAAGCTCTTGTGCGGTGAACTCGGTTTCGGCAAGCAGGGTCTCGAGATCGCTCGGGCTCCGGGCGTCGTAGTAGATGCCCGTTCGGTCCATGATGATCGAGAGCGGCCTCGTTCCGGGACCGGGACGGACCGAGCGGAGGAAGCCGTCTTCGAATGCAATATAGGGCTTGGCATGCGTAGCCGCGTACCGGCGGGCGCGCGCGGCCGTGGGTTTGTGGCCCCAGCCCGCCACCGCAGCGGGGTTCCGGCCGCCGAGAAGAGCAAGCCGGGGCTTAAGCCCGGTCAACTGCGCGAGTTCCTCCCGCAATGTCCAGAGGCCCAACGAAAAGATCAGGAGCTCATCCGACATCGAGCGCCAGCTCAGGCTCCCGTTCGAGGGCAGTAGCGAGGAGATCGCTCCTCAGGCGCGCATCAATCCGCTCGCACATAGGAGGCCACGACGCGCGAAGGTAAAAGCTACCCGGCATCATGTGATCCCGCTTGAGAATAGCAAGAACCCTCTGTGCGAGTTCATCATCCGGGGGCAATGGCTTCTGCCAGAAGCGATCGAGATCAGCGATGGTCGCTTGGTCTTTTGCGAGGCCGGGAATTCCGTAAATGGCTTTGCCGAAGGCGAGCACCGGGATGCCGGCGCCGATGGCGGCGATGCCCGAGGAACTGTTGATTGTGATAAGACCTTTCGAGGCGCGCACGATCGGCGCGAGCGGCCCCGACTGCAAGACCCGTACGCGATTCTCGATCCCGAAGCGCCGCGCGTCTTCCATGACCCTCGTTTCGTAGTGCCGGTGGCCTCGGTCCATCGGATGGACTTTGAAGATAAGGAGATCGTCGGACGAGGCATGCCTCGCGAAAGATTCCACAACCGCCTTCCCGACCGTGCGGTTTCGCCATCCCCTCCCATGCCGCAGGAGCTGAAGATCGTCATGGACCTGGAAGGCAACGAGGAAGAACGGCGAGCCGCCGGCGGCGCGAAGCCGGCCGATGAGCTTGCCGTCGCGCCGCTCGGTGCGGAGCAGGCGGAGCCACGAGATCGTCCACTGATAAATCTCCCCGGCGACGGTGCGGCGCCGATGATGGAGATATCCCGGATAGAATGGCGCTCCGGCGGCTTTGGCGAGGTAATAGCAGATCGCCCGCCCCGCCATCGGGCCGAACTGGGAGGGGAGTTCGGGCGGATCCGGCGGCTTCTCTATTGCGGCAAAGCGCATGCCGTTGCGCAGAAGCGGGGAGCGCGCATTGTTGCCGCCCTTCTCGAAGGTGACGTAGCTCGGGCGGATATACCCCTCCTCGAACGCATAGACGGGAATACCGATCTCGCGCGCCACCTGCACGGCGATCCGATGGATGGGCCGTTGATCACCGAAGAGCAGGATCACCTCCGGCCGCCATTCGGCACAGAAGTCGCGCAGCCACGGCCGCCATGCCCGCAGCCCTCCTGCATAATCCCTGCCCCGGAAATGGTGTGAGAAGAGGAGGTCGCCGCCGTTGAAGCGAATCCACTCGACGGTGTGTCCGCGAGTGGTCAAGTCACGGGCGAGATAGCTGAAGAAACCACCGACCGGCCCCTGTAAAATCAACACCCGCACGCCGCTTCGCCGATCCTCTGTGGCCGGGGTAGTTATGACTTCCGCGCGGAGGCGGTCAAGTTTGCGAGCACGCCCCCAGGCCGCCTATGCTCGCCATCGTCCACTCTATCGAGAAAACCCGAATGCTAGATCTGATCGTCAGGAATGCCACTCTCCCTGAGGGTGGCGAAACTCAGGATATCGGGTGCCTGCATGGCGAGATTGTGGAGGTTGTACCCCGTATCGAGGCGGAAGCCGCAAGAATTCTCGATGCCAAGGGCCATCTCGTCTCGCCGCCCTTCGTCGATGCGCATTTCCATATGGATGCGACCCTCTCGCTCGGCATCCCGCGTCTAAACCAGTCGGGAACCCTCCTCGAAGGGATTGCGCTCTGGGGCGAGCTCAAGCCGCTGCTCGATCACGAGACCGTGATCGAGAGAGCACTCCGCTACTGCGACCTCGCCGTTGCGCAAGGTCTGCTTGCGATTCGCTCCCATGTGGATATCTGCGACGATCGCCTGCTGTGCGTCGAGGCGCTGCTCGAGGTCCGCAAGGAGGTCGCGTCCTATCTCGACCTCCAGCTCGTCGCATTTCCCCAGGACGGCTATTTCCGCTCGCCCGATGCCGCCGCCAATCTCGAGCGCGCCCTCGACTTGGGCGTGGAGGTGGTCGGCGGCATTCCCCATTTCGAGCGCACGATGGCCGACGGCACGCGGAGCGTGACAGCTTTATGCGAGATCGCCGCCCGGCGCGGGCTCCCGGTCGACATGCATTGCGATGAGACCGACGATCCGTTGTCCCGTCACGTCGAGACGCTCGCCTACGAGACGAAGCGTCTCGGACTCGAGGGGCGGGTCGTCGGCTCCCACCTCACGTCGATGCATTCGATGGACAACTATTACGTCTCGAAACTTTTGCCGCTCATGGCCGAAGCAGGGCTCCACGCAACGCCCAATCCGTTGATCAACATCGCTATTCAGGGCCGTCACGACACCTACCCTAAGCGCCGCGGCATGACGCGTGTGCCTGAGATGCGGCAGTTCGGCATCAACGTCTCCTTCGGACACGACTGCGTGATGGATCCCTGGTATTCGCTCGGGCAAGGGGACATGCTCGAGGCGGCGAGCATGGGACTTCACGTCGCCCACATGACGAGCCGCGACGCCATGCGATGGTGCTTCGATGCGGTGACGGTCAATCCCGCCAAGGCCTTGGGCCTCGAGCGCTATGGCGTCGCCAAGGGGTGCAAGGCGGACATGGTCATCCTGCAGGCCAAGGACCCGATCGAGGCGATCCGGCTCAAGGCCAACCGGCTTCACGTAATTCGCCGGGGCAAGGTTATCGCCGAGACACCCGAACGGGTGACGAGGCTTTCGCTCGATGGCAGGCCAGAAACGGTCAACGGCGCCGATTACGCTCCAAAGGTGCGCAAAACACCCCGATTTCAACGACTAAACTAGCGCTCTTTGAGCGACTTGCTCGCGCGTAATAGAGGCGCGATTCGCGGAGGAACACCTTGAATCAATCTGTCGGGGATATCGAAGTGCCCTGCTGTGATTGACGCCGACTCCGCGCCAGAGGGAGGCTCGCACCTGGCCGGACGCGGCGGGCGCTTCGAGGGCGAGGGCCTTGACGACATCAGGGATGTGATCGAGTCTTGACCAGCTATTCCGCAGTCCCTCGGAACGGAGGATTTTGCGGGGCGGCCCTCAAGGATTACCGACCCGGTTTTTGCCCGTCACGCCGCCGCTGATAGTCCTTTACGTCCGCGAAAGCGAGCTTCGGCCAGCGCTCCTGCTCGTATTGAAGGAGGAAGAGGCTCGGCGCGAGAAAGACCGGAGCGCCGTCGAGGTCTGTCGCCGTGGCCGAGCGGTGTGCGTCCGTGAAGCGCTGGAGCTCGACGCGGTCCTCACAGGAAACCCAGCGGACGAGCGTGAAGCGCGGCGTCTCGTAGGCGATGGGCAGGCCGTATTCGCTCTTGAGCCGCTCGGCCAGGACATCGAGCTGCAGCGCCCCCACGACGCCGACGAGCGCGTTCGAGCCGTCGACCGGCATGAAGACCTGGACGACACCCTCCTCGGCCATCTGCTGCAAGGCCTCACGCAGCTTCTTGGCCTTCATCGGGTCCTCGAGCTTGATGCGCCGCATGATCTCGGGCGCGAAGCTCGGGACACCGCGGAAGAGGAGGTCCTCACCTTCGGTGAGCGTATCCCCGATCCGAAGCGTCCCGTGGTTCGGAATGCCGACCACATCGCCGGCATAGGCCTCCTCGGCGAGGGCGCGGTCCTGGGCAAAGAAGAACTGGGGCGTGGCGAGCGTCATCGGCTTTCCCGTGCGCACGAGCTTGACGCGCATGCCGCGGGTGAGCCTTCCCGAGCACACTCTGAGGAATGCGATGCGGTCGCGATGATTGGGGTCCATGTTCGCTTGTATCTTGAACACGAAGCCCGTCATCTTGGGCTCGCCCGCCGCGACGAGGCGGGAGTCGGCCTGCTGGCTGCGCGGCTCGGGCGCCAAGCCGCCGAGGCCGTCGATGAGATCGCGCACGCCGTAATTGCGCAGCGCGCTGCCGAAGAACACGGGCGTGAGGTGGCCCTCGCGGAAGGACACGATGTCGAAGGTTTTGAGGCCATCGCGCGCGAGCTCGACCTCCTCCATAAACTGGCGCGATTCATCGACGGGCAGATGCGCCCGCTCCGCGGCCTCGGCGGGGCCTGAGACGTCGACGGCTTGTTCTTCCGAATCGAGCCCGCGCATCCGATCGCGTGCGAGCTCGTAGGTGCCGGCGAAGTGCCGCGCCCGGCCAACGGGCCAGGTCATGGCGGCGGCATCGAGCGCGAGGGTTTTCTCGATCTCGTCGATGAGCTCGAAGGGATCGCGCGCCTCGCGGTCCATCTTATTGATGAAGGTGATGATCGGGATGTCGCGCAGCCGGCAGACCTCGAAGAGCTTGCGGGTGCGCGCCTCGATGCCTTTGGCGGCGTCGATCACCATGATGGCGGAATCGACCGCGGTCAGCGTGCGGTAGGTGTCTTCCGAGAAGTCGGCATGACCGGGCGTGTCGAGCAGGTTGAAGACATGCCCGCCATATTCGAAGGTCATGACCGAGGTCACGACCGAAATGCCGCGTTGCCGCTCGATGTCCATCCAGTCGGAGCGGGTCGAGATGCGGTTCTTCTTGGCCTTCACCTCGCCCGCGAGCTGGATGGCGCCGCCGAACAGCAGCAGCTTCACAGTCAGGGTGGTCTTGCCAGCGTCCGGGTGAGAGATGACCGCGAAAGTACGCCTGAGCGCGACCGGGTCGGCGGCCCGCGCCGGTTTGAGCATCATGTTCATGAGGAGTTGTCCGTCTTGGCCGCGCTCCTAGCATTAGGCACACTGCATGTCACCTCTGGGGGGCCGATTGCAGTGCACCATGGGGCGGGCTACAACCCGGGCGATTTCGAGAAGTCCCAAGGCATGGTAAACGCCAAGCACGCCGAAAGGCCGCTGTCGCCGCATCTCCAGATCTATCGCTGGCCGGTGACCATGGCCGTCTCGATCCTCCACCGGATCAGCGGGGCGGCGCTCTATTTCGGAATGCTGCTGCTTCTCTGGTGGACTCTCGCCGCCGCCTTCTCCGATCGCTCATTCGATGTCGCCCAGCTCGTTATGGGGCACTGGTTCGGCCAACTGATCCTCATCGGCTTCACCTGGGCGCTCATATTCCATCTGCTCGGCGGCATCCGTCACCTCATGTGGGATCCTGGCCACGGCCTCAAGGTGTAGACCGCAAACAAACTGTCGTGGATCAACATTGCGGTCTCGATCCCGTTCACCATCCTTCTTTGGCTCATCGTGTGGCTGAGGTGATCTCGTGAATTACCGCACACCTTTGGCGCGCGTCCGCGGATTGGGCTCGGCCCACGAAGGCGCGAGGACCTGGTGGACCGAACGCCTCACCTCGATCGCCGCCATACCCCTTACGCTGTTCCTCCTCGGCTACCTCCTCAGCTATGCCGGAGCGACCCGCGCTGAGGTCGTTGCAAGCTTTAGGAACCCGTTCGTCGCGGCGGGCTTCCTGCTGTCTTGGCTGGCGCTCCTCTGGCACATGAAGCTCGGCATGCAGGTGATCATCGAGGATTACGTGCATGGGTATTGGAAGCTGCCGCTTCTCATTGCGAACACCTTCTTCGTGATCGCGGTTGGCGCGCTGGCGCTGTTGGCGATCGCGGTCATGACTTTCGGAGCCTTGCCCCATGGCTGACACCAAGGCCAACGGCGCCGCTCACAAGAGCATCGCGATCAACGGGCGTGCCTACCCGATCAGCGAGCACGCGTATGATGTCGTCGTCGTGGGGGCGGGAGGCTCGGGACTGCGCGCGGCGCTCGGCGCATCGCAGGCAGGTTTGAAGACGGCCTGCATCACTAAGGTGTTTCCGACCCGCTCGCATACCGTCGCAGCGCAAGGCGGCATCGCGGCATCGCTCGGCAATATGGGCCCCGACGACTGGCGCTGGCATATGTACGATACGGTCAAGGGCGCCGACTGGCTCGGGGACCAGGACGCGATCGAATATCTTTGCCGCCACGCGCCGACCGCCGTCTACGAGCTCGAGCATTTCGGGCTTCCCTTCTCGCGCACCGAGGAGGGCAAGATCTACCAGCGGCCGTTCGGCGGCATGATGATGAACTACGGCGAAGGCCCGCCCGCGCAGCGCACCTGCGCCTGCGCCGACCGCACCGGCCATGCGATGCTGCACACGCTCTACGGCCAGTCGCTCCGGCACGCGGCGGAGTTCTTCATCGAGTTTTTCGCGCTCGACCTCATCATGGAAGGCGGGGCCTGCCGCGGTGTGATGGCGCTCTCGCTCGAGGATGGCTCGATCCATCGCTTCCGCGCCCATCGCACCATCATTGCGACCGGCGGCTATGGCCGGGCTTATTTCTCGTGCACCTCGGCCCATACCTGCACAGGCGACGGCAACGCCATGGTGCTGCGCGCCGGCCTGCCTCTCGAGGATATGGAGTTCGTGCAGTTCCACCCGACCGGCATCTACGGGGCCGGCATGCTCATCACCGAGGGCTCGCGCGGCGAGGGCGGCTATCTCACGAACTCGGAAGGCGAGCGGTTCATGGAACGCTACGCGCCATCCGCTAAGGACCTCGCTTCGCGCGACGTCGTCTCACGATCGATGACGATCGAGATACGTGAGGGACGCGGGGTCGGCCCGCTCAAGGACCACATTCACCTTCATCTCGAGCACCTCGACCCCAAGGTGCTCGAGGAGCGACTGCCTGGGATTTCCGAATCGGCCCGCATCTTCGCTGGCGTCGATGTCACGCGCGAGCCGATCCCGGTGCTGCCGACCGTGCACTACAACATGGGCGGCATTCCGACGAATTATTGGGGCGAGGTCGTCGCCGGCGATCCTAGAGACCCCGAGAGGGTCGTGCCCGGCCTTTTTGCGATCGGCGAGGCGGCTTGCGTATCCGTGCACGGCGCCAACCGCCTCGGCTCGAATTCGCTCATCGACCTCGTGGTGTTCGGACGCGCCGCGGCCCTCAAATGCGCCGAGACGGTGGAACCCAATTCGTCGCATCCCGAACTGCCGCGCGATGCGGGGGAAGAGGCGGTCGCGAGGCTCGATCGCTTCCGTTTCGCGAAAGGCTCGGCGCCGACCGCGGTGTTGCGCGACCGCATGCAGCGGGTGATGCAATCGAACTGCGCCGTGTTCCGGACCCGCGACGTGTTGGAGGAAGGCTCGCGCCTGATCCGCGATGTGTGGAAAGGCGCCGCCGACATCGCCGTCACCGACCGCTCGCTCATTTGGAACTCCGACCTCGTCGAGACGCTCGAGTTCGACAATCTGATCCAGCAGTCCGCCGTCACGATCGACGGGGCGCTGGCGCGCGAGGAGAGCCGCGGCTCGCATGCACGGGAAGATTTTCCCGAGCGCGACGACGTCAACTGGATGAAGCACACCCTCGCCCGGGCAGACGATCGTTCCTGCACCACGCGCCTCGCCTATCGCCCGGTGCACACCTACACGCTCTCGAACGACATCGCCTACATCAAGCCCAAGCCCCGGGTTTACTAATGAGCGATATGTCATCGGGACGGCCCATCGTGACGCAAGTCCAAGATGCCAAGGCGATTGTCGGGAGAGGAGGCGGTCTATTACGTGTACATCATGGCGAGCAAGCCATATGGCACGCTCTACATCGGAGTAACGAGCGACCTCATCAGCCGAGTTCAACAACATCGCTCCGGTGAAACGAAGGGCTTCACAACGAAATACAAGGTGCATCAGCTCGTCCACTATGAGCTTTTCGGCGATATCATGGCCGCGATTCAACGCGAGAAGACGATGAAGAAATGGAAACGAGACTGGAAGATCAACCTCATTGAACGCGAGAATCGGTTCTGGTCCGATCTTTATCCGGCTCTCGTTGGAGAGGGTCCCATCCGCACCACCTATCGCTTGTGACATAAATGGTAGCCTTTACTCTCCCGCGAAACTCGAAGGTCAGGGCCGGCAAGACGTGGCCGGCGCCCAAGGGAACCGACCTCAAGGAGTTCCGCATTTATCGTTGGTCGCCCGATGACGGCGAGAATCCGCGGCTCGACACCTATCATATCGATCTCAAGACTTGCGGGACGATGGTCTTGGACGCGCTCATCAAGATCAAGAACGAGCAGGACCCGACGCTCGCCTTCCGGCGCTCGTGCCGCGAAGGCATCTGCGGCTCCTGCTCCATGAACATCGACGGCTCGAACACGCTCGCATGTCTCAAGCCTATCCGCGACGTGAAGGGGCCGGTGAAAATCTATCCCCTGCCGCACATGCCGGTGGTGAAGGACCTCGTTCCGGACCTCACCTCCTTTTACGCGCAGATCCGCGAGATCGAGCCGTGGCTCAAGACCGACACGCCCGAGCCGCAGACAGAATGGAAGCAGTCTCCGGATCAGCGCGACAAGCTCAACGGCCTCTACGAATGCATCCTGTGCGCCTGCTGCACCACCTCATGCCCGTCCTACTGGTGGAACGGCGACCGCTATCTCGGGCCGGCGGCGCTGCTGCAGGCGTTCCGCTGGATCAGCGATTCGCGTGACGAGGAGACAGGCGAACGGCTCGACAAGCTCGAGGATCCGTTCCGTCTCTATCGCTGTCACACGATCATGAATTGCGCGCAGGTCTGCCCCAAGCATCTCAATCCGGCCAAGGCCATCGCCGAGATCAAGAAGATGATGGTGGCGCGGCAGATCTAGCTTTCGACGACGCGCCAGCTGCCATCTGGAAACTGGCAGGCGGTTCCTTCGATGAGCTCGGGCTCGCCCTCGACCCAAATCGTGTGCCGGAAGTCGCGGCAAAGATAGGCACGCCCATCATGGAACGTCCTCACGACCACGAAGCGACCCCGATGCCGGGTGCGCGGGTTCTCCCATTCGGTCTCTCGCCCTTCGACGAGGCCCTCTTGCGCCGCCTCATAGGCGCGCTCGCGATCCTGGTCGTCGAGACTGCGGCCGATGCCGGCGCCGACAATGGCGCCGAAAGCCGCGCCAAGGATAGTCGCGGCCGCACGTCCGTTCCCATGTCCGATGGTGCTGCCGAGAAGTCCTCCGGCCACTCCGCCGATGACCGCACCGCCCTGCTCCTTGGGCCCTGAGTCGACGGAGCAGCCGGCCATTCCCAGCGAAGCGAGCATGGTGATCGCAACGAGTTGCGTTTTCATGATGTCCCGACCAAGCAATCCCCTGCTAAATAATTAAGCGGCGCGAGTGGCAGGATCGCGGGCAAATTGTGGAAACACTTGGATTGGGTAAATGGAATGTCACTCGGTGATCTCGCGACGCTGATGGCTTCGGCGGGCTTCATGGAAACCGCCGATCCGCTCACGCTGTTCAGAGGCTGGCTGAAAGAAGCGGAAGCGTCCGAGCCGAACGACGCCACCGCGATGGCGCTCGCAACCGTCGATGAAGAAGGCCTTCCGAATGTGAGGATGGTGCTCCTCAAGGCAGCCGACGAGCGCGGTTTCGTGTTCTACACAAATATCGAAAGCCAGAAGGGGCACGAGCTCCTTTCGTCGGAAAAGGCCGCCTTGTGCTTCCATTGGAAGTCCTTGCGCCGTCAAGTCCGGATCAGAGGACCGGCCGAGATGGTGAGCGATGCCGAGGCCGACGCCTATTTCGAGTCGCGCCCGCGCGATAGCCGGATCGGTGCCTGGGCCTCGCAGCAGTCGCGACCGCTCGAGTCGCGTTTCGCGCTCGAGACAGCCGTCGCCATGTATGCCGCGAAGCATGCAATCGGCGCTATTCCGCGGCCATCCTACTGGTCGGGCTTCCGGGTCCGGCCGATCTCGATCGAGTTCTGGCACGACCGGCCGTTCCGTTTGCATGACAGGATCGCCTTCCGGCGCGAGAGCCCGGATGGCGGCTGGACCAAGACCCGCCTATATCCTTGAGCCTTTATGACCCAAATCCCCGATAGCGAGCGCAAGACCCTCATCCTGACCGGCGCTTCGCGCGGCATCGGCCACGCCACCGTCAAACGGTTCTCGACCGCCGGCTGGCGGGTGATCTCATGCTCCCGCCAGTCCTTCCCGGAAGCCTGCCCATGGGAGGCGGGGCCCGAGGACCACATCCAGGTCGACCTCGCAAACCCGGACGATCTCGAAGCGGCAATCGGGCAGATGAAGGAGCGCTTGAAAGAGAACGGCTCCAAGCTCCACGCCCTCGTCAACAACGCGGCGATCTCGCCGAAGAAGGCCGACGGCTCGCGGCTCGATTCGCTCGAGACCACAGTCGAGGACTGGCGAACGATTTTCCAGGTGAATTTCTTCGCGCCGATCATGCTCGCTCGCGGACTGCTCGACGAACTCGAGGCGGCGAAGGGTGCCGTCGTAAACGTGACGTCGATCGCCGGCGGGCGCGTCCATCCCTTTGCCGGGGCGGCGTACTCGACCTCGAAAGCAGCGCTGGCGGCCCTGACCCGCGAGATGGCGGGCGATTTCGGCCCCGCCGGCGTCCGCGTGAACGCGATCTCGCCGGGCGAGATCGAAACGGCGATCCTCTCGCCCGGGACCGAGAGGATCATCCCGCAGATTCCGTTGCGCCGCCTCGGGCAGCCGGAAGAAGTGGCGAAGGCGATCTATTTCCTGTGCACCGAGGCTTCGAGCTACGTGACGGGGGCCGAGCTCCACATCAACGGCGGCCAGCATGTCTAATGCGCTGCCGCGCCGCGAGACGATCGCGGCGCATACCCTCCAGGCGCTCGACGAGGCGACGGGAGCGATCGTTCCGCCGCTGCATCTCTCATCGACATACGCTCGCGATCGCGACTACCGCCCGAAGCTCAAGGAGAACTACATCCGGAACGGCAGTCCCACGCTCTGGCATGCCGAGAAGGCGATCGCCGCGCTGGAGGGTGGCCCGGAGGCGCTCCTTTTCTCATCCGGAATGGCCGCGGTCACGACCGTGTTGGAGACCGTGCAGGCGGGCGGGCATGTCGTCGCTCCGTCCGTCATGTATTACGGCACCCGCGACTGGCTGAAGCGGCTCGAGAGGCTCGGACGGATCACGCTCACGCTATTCGATCCGGTGGACCCGGATGGCGTGCGCTCGGCGGTGCGGGCGGGCGAGACCGACATCGTGTGGATCGAGACGCCGCTCAATCCCACTTGGGACATCATTGACATCGAAGCCGCAGCGGAGGCAGCCCATGCGGCCGGCGCGATCCTCGCCGTCGATGCGACGGTGAGCGCGGCGGTCACGACCCAGCCCCTGGGACTCGGCGCCGACATCGTGTTCCATTCGGTCACCAAGTACCTGAATGGCCATTCCGATATTCTCGGCGGCACACTCATCACGGCGCGCGCCGACGAGCGGTGGCGGACGATCGGCTGGCTCAGGAAGGAAATGGGCACGCCGCTCCCGCCCTTCGAATGCTGGCTTCTCACGCGCGGCCTGCGCACGCTCTTCGTGCGCTACCGGCAGGCGAGTGCCAACGCGCTCACAGTCGCCCGGCATTTCGAAGGTTATCCGAAAGTCGAGCAGGTGCTCTATCCAGGGCTCCCGAGCCACCGGGGATATGAGACGGCAAAGCGCCAGATGACCGATGGGTTCGGCGGCATGCTCTCGCTTCTTGTGAGGGGCGGCGCCGAGGACGCCAAGGCGGTTTGCACCAGGCTCAAGGTCGTGATCCCGGCGACCTCGCTCGGTGGCGTCGAAAGCCTCGCCGAGCACCGGAAGACCGTCGAGGGCCCCTCGAGTCCGGTCGCCGACAATCTTATTCGGTTCTCGATCGGTATCGAGAACGTCGATGACCTCATCGCGGACATCGAACAGGCGCTGGGCTAGCCCTGGCACGGAAACATCCTCGCTCCCATATATGCCCGCAGGGGTGAGTAGATGTTCGATCTCGACGAAAACTATCATTCAACGGAAGCCGCACCAGCCGGCTCCGCCGACAACGACACGGAGCTGCTCGACGCCTACTCGGCCGCCGTTACCGGCGCGGTTGACAAAGCGGGTCCGGGCGTCGTCCACATCGCGGTTCAGACGCCGTCGGGCCGTGGCGGCGCCGGGTCGGGCTTCCTCGTCTCGGCCGACGGGCTGATCTTCACGAACAGTCATGTCGTCTCGGCCGCCAAGGCCATCACCGTGTCGGCCTCCGACGGCCAGCGCGCCGCGGCGCGGATCATCGGCGAAGACCCGGACACCGACATCGCGGTGATCCGGACCGACGCCAATCTCCGGGTCCCCGTGCTGGGGCTCAGCAACTCGAAGACCATCAAGGTCGGCCAGCTCGCGATCGCGATCGGCAATCCCTTGGGCTTCGAGCAAACGGTTACGGCCGGAGTGGTGAGTGCCGTCGGGCGGTCGCTCAGGGCAAGCAACGGCAGGCTGATCGACGACGTCATCCAGACCGACGCGGCACTCAACCCCGGCAATTCGGGCGGCCCTCTCGTCGACTCGAGAGGCCGGGTGATCGGCGTCAACACCGCCGTCATCATGGGCGCGCAGGGCATCTGCTTCTCGGTCGCGAGCAACACGGCGTTGCACGTGCTTACGCAGATCCTCCAGCACGGCCGGGTGCGGCGCGCCCGCATCGGCGTCGAGGGCCAACAGACCTTCATCCCGCGTCACGTTGCGCGTCATGCGGGGATCACCCAGCCTGCGGGCGTTCGCGTGATGAAGGTCACCGAAAAGAGCCCGGCCGAGGAAGGAGGGCTCAAGTCCGGCGACCTCATCATCGCCATCGACGGAGAACCGGTGACCGGGGTGGACGATCTCATCCGGCTTCTCAACCATGAGCGAGTCGGCCGCGAAGTGAAGGTGACGCTGCTCCGCCGCGGCGAGCCGCGCGAGCGCTATGTCATTCCGGCCGAGCGGCTTTAGGGTCGTCGGGTCGCAAGACCTTTTCCATCTTGAAGTTGCGGAATTCCTCTCCACGAAGACGGACCGTTTGCTCGGCGAGAGTGCGAAACCCGCAATGCTCGAAGAACGGCCGCGCGGTGATGCTCGCCTCGGTGTAGAGCCGAACCACACCGCCGGCACGTGCACAAGCCTCGGCTTCCGCCAGAAGCGCAGTCGCCAATCCGCGACGCTGGCTCGCCGAATGCACATAGAGGTGATCGACGTGACCATCGGCCTCCATCGTGCAGAACCCTAGGGGTGCGCCCCCTTCCTCCGCTACCCAGACCTTCAGTTTGGCCAGGCGATTAACCCATCCGTCTCGATCGAGCTGGTCGGGCGCCCATGCAAGAACCTGGCTTTCCGTGTAATCGCGCCGCGCCGAAACCCGTACCGCGTCCCGGAACACCTCGAGCAGAGTGTCAAGATCGGCAGGAACGTATGTGCGGATCACCGGCCCAGCGTTCAGTAAAGCTTGGTCCTGTACTCGTCCTGGATTTCGGCCTCGACGGGCGCCGCTTCGGCCTCGGCGACCTCGCAAGCGCGAATCTGCTCCATCACGATGCGGGCGAGTCCGGGCAGGAAGCTTCGCTGTTCGTGCGTCGAAGGATCCCATAGCTTCGAGCGCTTGAAAGCTTTCGCGCAGTGAAAGAAGACCTCGTCCACCTTTATCCTGATCCCAAGCTTCGGCGCCTTGCTGTTGACTGCGGCGGGAGCGAGGGCTGCCGGATCATCAATGATCTCGGCTCTGCCATTCACGCGCACCGTGTCGTCGATGCCGGGAATCATGAAGAGAACCCCGATGTTAGGATTAGCGATGATGTTCAGCATTGTATCGGCCCGGTTATTGCCAGGGCGATCCGGGATGATCAGCGTCTCATCGTCGATGATGCGCACGAAGCCCGGCGGATCGCCGCGCGGCGACACGTCGGCCCGTCCCGATGCATCCGCAGTGCCGATGCACAAGAACGGCGAGCGCGAAATGTACGCCTTCGCATACTTGTCGAGGCGCTTCAGCGATTTGCCGGAGGCAAGCTCGCCGACGCCGCCGAGCCTGCCCTTGAGGTCGCCCCCATCGACGATCGTGCTCATCATGCTGCCCTGAGGTTCTCGCTACCCACGCGCTCCTCCAGCCGGTCGAGCCCGCCTTCGACGATGTCGAACATCTGATTGATCTCGTCCGCGGTGATGATGAGCGGCGGGCAGAAGGCAAGCGAATCGCCCATGGCCCGCGAGATCAGTCCCATGTCTTGCAGAATTTCGGAGATCGTGGTGCCGACGCCCTGCTTCGGATCGAACGGCCGCCGGCTCTTTTTGTCGGCCACGATCTCGAGCGCGCCCAAAAGGCCGATGGCGCGCGGCTCGCCGACGAGCGGATGGTCGCCGAGGCGCTGAATCCTCTCCGCGAATACCGGGGCGACCTTGCGGACGTGGTCGATCGTGCGGTCGCGTTCGTAGATCTCGATCGTCTTGAGGGCGACCGCGCAAGCGACAGGGTGAGCCGTATAGGTATAGCCGTGGCCGAAGGTGCCGATCTTTCGGCTCTCGTCCAGCATCGCCTGGTAGAGGTCTTCCTCGATCGTGATCGCTCCCATCGGAAAGTAGGCCGAGGTGATCGCCTTGGCCATCGAGATCGAGTCGACCTCCATGCCCATGGTCTCGGCCCCGAACCAATTGCCGGTCCGGCCGAAGCCGCAGATTACCTCATCGCCGATGAAGCGAACGTCGTATTTGGCGAGCACGTTGTTGATCTTCGGGAAGTAGCTCTTGGGCGGCACGATGACTCCGCCCGCGCCCATCACCGGCTCGGCGATGAACGCGGCGATGGTGTCGGGACCCTCTCTCAGGATGAGCTCTTCGAGGTCGTGCGCCATCCGGTCGGTGAAGTCTTCCTCGCTCTCCCCCTCCTCGCCGAAACGGTAGAAGTGCGGGCACGAGGTGTGGAGAATGCCTGAGATCGGCAGGTCGAAATCGGCGTGCACCCATGGAAGACCCGTGAGCGAGGCGCTCGCGATGGTCACGCCATGGTAGCCTCGCTGGCGCGAAATAATCTTCTTCTTCTTGGGCCTTCCCCTGGCGTTGTTGAAATACCAGGTGAGCTTGATCTGCATGTCGTTGGCTTCGGAGCCCGACGATCCGAACAGGACCTTGGAGGCGGGACAGGGTGCTATCTCCTTGAGCTTCTCCGAGAGCTCGATCGCGGCGTCGTGCGATTTACCCGAGAATACCGTCGCATAGGAGAGCTTGCGCATGGCGCTCGCCGCCGCCTCGACGAGCTCCTCGTTGCCATAACCGAGGGAAGCACACCACAGGCCCGCCATGCCCTCGATATAGGGACGGCCGTTGTCGTCGTAGAGATAGACGCCCCTGCCCTCGTTGAGGATGAGCGGCCCCGTCTCGCGATGCCGGGCAAGGTTCGTGTACGGATGAATCACCGTCTCGATGTCGCGGACGGCCATGTTGGAGAGGGGTT
Organism: Hyphomicrobiales bacterium; assembly: GCA_045802365.1. Lineage (GTDB taxonomy): Bacteria > Pseudomonadota > Alphaproteobacteria > Rhizobiales > Aestuariivirgaceae > JBJMRA01. Next base: position 19,558 of record JBJMRA010000002.1, read on the forward strand.
TGTTCATTCGCAGCACCTTCCTTGGTGATCAACATTTGTCATTGGCGAGGCTCGTCCCGGCAACCCATGGCGCCGTTCGCACTCACGGAGAAATGGGTCCCCAAGGATAAGCCCGGGGATGACAATATTTAGTTCCCGAGGATCGCCGCCTCGACGATGTCGAGCCCCTCGGTCAGGATCTTCTCGGAAGCTGAAAGCGGCGTCAGCAGCCGGATGGTGTCGCTGTAAACGCCGCAAGTCAGGATGAGCAGCCCGCGCTCGAGGCATTTCGCCGCGAGCGCCTTGGCTCCGGCGGCATCGGGATCATTCCCGCCATGCCGGGTCACGACCTCGAACGCCACCATCGCGCCGAGGCCCCGGATGTCGCCCATCGGCATGCCGCGCCCCTTCGCCTTGATGGCCTCGAGGCGCTCCACCATGATCCGGCCCTGCTTCTCGGCCTTGCCGAGCAGGTCGTCCTGCTCGAAGGCCTCGAAGACGCCAAGCGCGGCCGCACACGCGACGGGGTTTCCAGCATAGGTGCCGCCGAGCCCGCCTGGATCGGGCGCATCCATGATCTTGGCGCGGCCGACCACGCCGGCGAGCGGGAAACCGCCACCCAGCGATTTGGCAACCGTCATCAGGTCCGGCTCGACACCCATGTGCTCCATGGCGAACCACTTGCCCGTGCGCCCGAAGCCCGACTGGATCTCATCGGCGACAAGCACGATGCCATGCTCGTCGCAAATCTTGCGCAAGCCCTGCATGAGCTGCTTCGGCGCGACATAAAAGCCGCCTTCGCCCTGCACCGGCTCAATGACGATAGCGGCCACGCGCGAGGGCTCGACATCCGCTTTGAACAGCCACTCGATCGCGTGGAGCGAATCCTCGACCGTGATCCCACGGTGCGCGACCGGGAATGGCACGTGCCAGACGCCCGGCACGAACGGCCCGAATTTGGTCTTGTACGGGATCACCTTGCCGGTCATCGTCATGCTCAAGAGCGTGCGCCCATGAAATGATCCCTGGAAGCAGATTACGTCCGAGCGGTCGGTATAGGCGCGGGCGATCTTGACGGCGTTCTCGATGGCTTCGGCGCCGGTTGTCACGAAGATGCTCTTCTTCTCGCCCGAGATTGGCGCGACTGCATTGAGCTTCTCGGCAAGCTCAATGAACGGCGTGTAGGGAGCGATCGTGAAGCAGGTGTGTGTGAACGAATTGAGCTGCTCCTGGACGCGCCGCATGACGGCTGGATGGCGATGGCCGACGTTGAGGACGGCGATGCCGCCGGCGAAATCGATGTAGCGCCGGCCCTCGATGTCCCAGAGTTCGGAGCCTTCGGCGCGCGCCGCCATGATCGGCGCGGCCATGCCCATCCCGCGCGCCACCGCCTTGGCCCGGCGCTCCACCCATACTTCGTTGAGGCCCTTGGCGGTTGCGGGCGCGTTCATGACCATCCCTCCTGAAAGACTTGCCTGAAACGAGCGGCCTTTGTAGCCCTGTGACCTCTATCGCGGCAAGATCGGCCCAGGAACAGTACTCATGCATGAGCTCATCGCGAAAACGGCTTGCGAAATCGTCGCATTGTTGAGTGAGCGCGAGATTACGCCGCTCGACTGCTTCGAGGCGCTCGAGCGCCGAATTGCCGAAGTCGATCCGAAGATCAACGCATTGCCGACGTTATGCTTCGAGCGGGCGCGCGAGCGTGCCAAAGCCGCTGCAGAGCGAGCCCCGCTCAACGGCCTTCCTATTCCCATCAAAGACCTGGCCGACGTCGCCGGGGTGCGCTCGACCCAGGGCTCGCCGATCTTCGCCGACCGGGTACCAGACAATTCGGACGTTCTAGTCGAGCACCTCGAAGCTTGCGGTGCCCTCGTCTACGCCAAGTCGAACACTCCGGAGTTCGGCGCGGGCGCCAATACCTTCAACGAGGTGTTCGGGCGAACCCTCAATCCGTGGAACACGTCGCGCTCGGCCGCGGGCTCCTCGGGCGGAGCCGCCGCGGCGCTCGCCACCGGCATGGCCTGGGTTGCGCACGGCTCCGATATGGGAGGAAGCCTCCGCAACCCCGCGAGCTTCTGCGGCGTCGTCGGCATGCGTCCTTCTCCGGGGCGGGTCGCGGCAAGCGTCTACTCTAAGGTCGATTCTACGCTCGGGGTCGAAGGACCCATGGCGCGGAACGTCGAAGACCTTGCGTTGCTCTTCGACGCCATGGTCGGCGAAGAGCCGGAGGACCCTCTCTCGCTTCCCTCCGATGGGCTGTCATTCAGGGCGGCCGTCCGGTCGGGATCCCGGCCGAAGCGCGTTGCGGTCAGCCGCGACCTGGGCATAACTCCCGTCGATCCCGAGGTCGCGGACATCGTCACGGCCGCGGCGCGGAAGTTCGAAGACGCGGGCGTGATCGTCGAGGAAGCCCATCCCGACTTCGCCGAGGCGCATGACTGCTTTCAGGTCTTGCGAGCGCTGTCATTCGCGACGAGCCTGGGGGACCTGCTTGCCCGGAACCACGACAAGTTAAAGCCGGAGGTGATCTGGAACGTCGAAAAAGGGTTGGCGCTCACCGGCGGTCAGATCGCGCGCGCCGAGGCGCAGCGCGCGGCCATGTTTCAGCGCACCCGGCGGTTCTTCGAAGATTACGATCTCCTTCTCTGTCCGGCGACGATCGTGACTCCTTATCCCGTCGGCGAGCGCTATGTGGCGGAATGCAACGGGCACCGTTTTGACAATTACGTCGAATGGCTCGCGATTGCCTATGCGATCACTCTCGTCTGCTGTCCGGCCATCTCGGTCCCGGCCGGGTTCACGCGGGAAAACCTTCCGGTCGGCATCCAGATCGTGGCGCCGTGCCGGGCGGAAGCGCGGCTCCTTGCGGGCGCCAAGCTTCTGGAGGACATTCTGGGATTGGCGAAGATGACCCCGATCGATCCTCGCGAAGGGGCCAAGGAGGCAGCATGCTCGACCACATCGGCATAGGGGTCACCAACTACGAACGATCCAAGGCATTTTACATCCAGGCGCTGAAACCGCTCGGCATCGCCGTGCTCATGGAGGTCACGGCCGAA
>JBJMRA010000098.1:0-7958 GCA_045802365.1 Hyphomicrobiales bacterium
ACAGTCAATCAACAACAACAACAGATCCATGAGTAATGATGGAAGTGGACTCCTTCATCTGTCACCCATGTCCCCGAACGGTGTTACCTATGTCTCCGGCCCGTACACCCCACAAGGGGGAGGGGAACGAGGCCGGAGCAGTGTTGCCAGAGGCGCACGAGGGCGAGTGTGTCGCACCGAGGGTTCACATGTGGATGACGCGGCCGAAAGCGTCCATGACGCTCTCGTGCATCATTTCGGATAACGTCGGGTGCGGGAAGACGGAGTGGATGAGCTCCTCCTCCGTCGTCTCCAGGTTCATCGCGATGACGAAGCCCTGAATGAGCTCGGTCACTTCGGCGCCGACCATGTGGGCGCCGAGGAGCTGGCCCGTTTTCGCATCGAAGACGGTTTTGACGAGACCTTGATCCTCGCCGAGCGCTATGGCCTTGCCGTTGGCGAGAAACGGGAACCGACCGACCCTGATCTCGCGTCCATCCGCCTTGGCTTTTACCTCGGTGAGGCCGACGGAGGCGACTTGCGGATGGCAATAGGTGCAGCCCGGGATCTTGTTCTTGTCCATCGGATGGGCATCGAGTCCCTTGATCTTCTCGACACAGATGACACCCTCGTGCTCGGCCTTGTGGGCGAGCATCGGCGGGCCTGCGACATCGCCGATGGCGTAGATGCCGGCAACATTGGTACGGCCGAACCCATCGACCAGGATCACGCCTTTCTCGACCTTGACGCCCAGCTGCTCGAGCCCGAGGTTCTCGACGTTGCCGGTGACGCCGACGGCGGAGATGACCCGGTCGACCACGACCTCTTCGGTCTTGCCGCCCTGCTCGATCCGCGCCTTGACGCTTTCCTTCTCCTTGTCGAGCCCGGCCACCTTTGCTCCGGTCCTGATCTTTATTCCCTGCTTCTCGAACTGCTTGCGCGCGAAGGCGGCAATTTCGGCGTCCTCGACCGGCAGGATCTGGTCCAGGATTTCGACGACGGTCACCTCGGAGCCCATCGAGCGGAAGAACGAAGCGAACTCGATGCCGATCGCGCCCGATCCGATGACGAGGAGCGACTTCGGAATCTCTTTCGGCACCATCGCTTCGAAATAGGTCCATACGAGGTTGCCGTCGGGCTCGATCCCGGGCAGCACGCGCGGGCGCGCGCCTGTCGCGATGATGATGTGCTTGGCACGATACGTGCCCTCGCCGAGGGTGCCGCGCGGCGCCGGGTGCTGCGGCTCCATGGGAACCTTGGTGCTCTTCGCAACGAGGACCTCGCCGGGCTTGGCAATCTTCGCTTCTCCCCAGATGACGGCAACCTTGTTCTTCTTGAGAAGCCCGCCGACGCCCATATTGAGCCGGCCCGATACGGCGCGCGAACGCTTGACCAGGGCGCTGGCGTCGAAGCCCACCTTCTCGGCCGAAAGCCCATAATCCTGGGCGTGCTTCATATAATCGTAGATCTCGGCGGTGCGGAGCAGCGCCTTGGTCGGGATGCACCCCCAGTTGAGGCAGATGCCGCCCAAATGCTCTCTCTCGACCACTGCCGTCTTGAATCCGAGCTGAGCGGCGCGGATTGCGGTCACGTAACCGCCGGGACCGGCGCCAATGATGATGATATCGAAGGAATTCTCAGCCATGTCGTCCCCTATAGCGCGAGGATGCTCTTCACCACGGGCACGAGCGCCGTGCCTATCGCCCGCGTGTTTTCGGCGTCGAGATGGCCGCCGTCAGTCGGATCGGCGACCGCGACCGAGCCCGCATCGAAGAAGTGCACGCCGCGCTCCTCCGCAATATTCCGATAATGACGCGCGAGCTTCTTCGATTCTTCGAGGGCGTGGCCCCAGATATCGGTGAAGTATGGATCGGCCGTCTCGACGATCGCCGGGGGCGAAACAATGAGAACTTCTGGCTGATCGTAGTTGTCGTTGTAGGGATAGTGTTGCACGATCTCGACGAGCCGGCCCATGCCGAGGGCGGCGTCGAAGGCGCGGCAACGGCCGGCGAACTTCAAGTCGTTGGTCCCGAGCATGATAATCGCGAGGTCGAGCGGCTCGTGCGATTTCAACATGATCGGGAGCGCCTTGGCGCCGTTGAGCTCGGCGGCGTCGGTCGGATCGTCATAGGAGGTCGTGCGGCCGTTCATGCCCTCTTCGATGACCCGGATCTTGCCGCCGAGGCCGGCGGCGAGGACATTGGGCCAGCGATCCTCGAAGGCATGCCGCGTCCAGCTGCCGGCCATGAACCCCCAGGTCAGGGAGTCCCCGAAACAAAGGATGGTCTTCACCACTCAAGCCATCATCAAAACAGGCTCTTCGATGAAGCTCTTGAAGGCCTGGAGAAACTGCGCGCCGAGCGCGCCGTCGACCGCGCGATGGTCGCAGGAAAGCGTCACCGTCATCTGGGTGCGCGCCTTGATCTCGCCGTCGACGACCACAACACGCTTCTCGCCTGCGCCGATCGCCAGGATTGTCGCGTGCGGCGGATTGATAACGGCCGCGAACTCGCTGATCCCGAACATGCCGAGGTTCGAGACGGCGGTGGTGCCGCCCTGATATTCGTGCGGGGCGAGCCGCCGTTTGCGGGCACGCTGCGCCAGGTCCTTCATCTCATTCGAAATCTGCGACAGGCTCTTCGATTCGGCGCTTCGGATTACCGGCGTGAAGAGGCCGCCTTCTATGGCCACCGCGACGCCGACGTCCGAAGACTTGTGCTTGAGCATGCCGCTCTCGGTCCAAGTCACATTTGCATCGGGAACGCGCTGGAGCGCAAGCGCCAGGGCCTTGATGATGAAGTCGTTGACCGAGAGCTTCCAGGCGGGCTCCTTCTCCTTGTTGCGGGGCGCATGCGCATTGAGAGTTTCGCGCACGCTGAGGAGGTTTTCGAGATCGCAGGTGATGGTGAGATAGAAATGAGGGATCGTCTGCTTCGCCTGAAGCAGACGCTGCGCGATGATCTTGCGCATCCCGTCATGCGGCACGATCTCGTAGGTGCCGGGCTCGTAGAGCTTGGCAATCGCGTTGTCGGGCATGGCCATAGGCTGCGGCGCTGTCTGCGCTCCGGGCGCAGACGGCCGTTCCCCAGGTTTCGCGGTTTCGACGTCCTTGAGAACGATCCGGCCATGCGGGCCCGAGCCTTTGAGCGAGGCGAGGTCGAGACCCTTCTGCTTGGCGATGCGCCTGGCGAGCGGAGACGCAAAGATGCGCGCGCCGCCGTTGCCGGATGATGGAAGGGGCCCCGTCTCCTTGGGGGCCTCTCGAACGGCGGCAGGCGGCTTGGGCGGCTCGGCGGCCCCTCCATTCCCCTTTGCGGCCGCCGGAGGCGCTGGAGCCGGCTTCATATCGGAGGCTTTCTCGCCCTCGCTAAGGATGATGGCGATCGGCGTGTTGACGGCGACCTCGTCGGTGCCTTCGGGAACGAGGACCTTGCCAAGGGTGCCCTCGTCGACCGCCTCGACCTCCATGGTCGCCTTGTCGGTCTCGATCTCGGCGATCACGTCGCCGGATTTGACCTGATCTCCCTCTTTCTTGAGCCACTTCGCGAGCTTGCCCTTCTCCATGGTGGGCGACAGCGCGGGCATCAGGACATTGACGGGCATGCTCAGTTCCGTTCTCGGGGCGCAAGATCGCGCCGGTGAACCATGATCGCGACGGGCCCTTCGGTTTCGAAAGCGCCGAGGCTGTATTTCCGGCGGGCGGCGTCGTGGATGGGGACGATCAGCTTGTCGTAGGAGGCGAGAAACGCCTCGGCGGGGACGAGGCCGTGCGGCTGAAGTCCCGGATCGCATTCCTTGAGCGCGACGATGGTCACTCCGCAAAGCACTTCCCGGTCTCCGTCCATTCCCTTGAAGCGGATGCAATCGCCATCGAACAGCCGGTCGTCATCGACGAAGGCGAGTTGGCCCATCCGCGGCCTCACACATAGAGCACGCTCTTGGCGGCCTCGACCACCTCATCCACGCTCGGCAGAGCGAGCTTCTCGAGATTGGCGGCATAGGGCATGGGCACGTCCTTGCCGTTGATCCGGGCGACCGGCGCATCCAGCCAATCGAAGGTCTGGGTCATGATCTCGGCTGCGACGTACGAACCGACCGAGCATACGGGCCAGGCTTCCTCGACTGTCACGCAGCGGTTGGTCTTCTTGATGCTTTCGATAACCGTCGCGATATCCATGGGGCGGATGGTTCGAAGATCGATGACCTCTGCATCGATGCCCTCTTCGGCAAGCTTGTCGGCGGCGCCCAAGGCATAGGTCATGCCGATGCCCCAGGAGACGATCGTCACCTGCCGGCCGGGCCGGGCGATCCGCGCCTTGCCGATGGGCACGATCCAGTCCTCGATCTTGGGGACCTCGAAGCTCTTCCCGTACAGAATCTCGTTCTCGAGGAAGACCACCGGATTGGCGTCGCGAATGGCTGACTTGAGCAGTCCCTTGGCGTCGGCGGCGCTGTAAGGCATCACCACTTTGAGGCCCGGCACCTGCGCGTACCAGGCGGCATAGTCCTGGCTGTGCTGGGCGGCCACCCGAGCCGCGGCCCCGTTCGGGCCGCGGAACACGATCGGACAGCCCATCTGGCCGCCCGCCATGTAGAGGGTCTTGGCGGCCGAATTGATGATCTGATCCATCGCCTGCATCGCGAAGTTGAACGTCATGAACTCGACGATGGGCCGCAGGCCTCCGAACGCCGCCCCGACACCGATGCCGGTGAATCCATGCTCGGTGATAGGCGTGTCGATCACCCGGGTCGGACCGAACTCCTCGAGCATGCCCTGGCTGATCTTGTAGGCGCCCTGGTATTGTCCGACCTCCTCGCCCATGAGGAAGACGCTCGGGTCGCGGCGCATCTCTTCCGCCATTGCCTGGCGGAGCGCCTCGCGCACCGTCATGGCGATCATTTCAGTCCCCTCAGGGATTTCCGGCTCGATGCCTGAGTCCAACGGGTGGTGGCCGGGCGCAGGCCCTGCCCGTTTGGCCGTGACCTCCTTGGCCGAGTCGGTTTTCTCGAGGGCGACATCCGCACGGGGCGGCACTGATTGCGACCGCGCGCTCTGACCTTGTTCCCCGCCGTCCTTGGCGGATTGGGCGGCGGGTGCGGCTTTGTCCTCCCCTTCGCCGCCGATCACCGCGATAGGGGTGTTGACCTTGACGTTCTCGGTGCCTTCGGGAACCAGGATCTTCGTGAGCGTGCCCTCATCGACCGCTTCAACCTCCATAGTGGCTTTATCGGTCTCGATCTCGGCGATCACATCGCCCGATTTCACGGGCTCACCGGCCTTCTTCAGCCACTTTGCGAGCTTTCCCTCCTCCATGGTCGGCGAGAGGGCCGGCATCAGAACCTGCGGCATGTCCTTCCCCTCTCAGGCCGATACGTAGACGTTGGTCCACAACTCGGAGGGATCGGGCTCGGGATCGGACTGCGCAAACTCGGCCGCCTCGAGCACGACGGCCCTGATTTCGGAATCGATCTTCTTGAGGTCATCCTCGCTGGCCGCGCCGCCTTCGATGAGCCGCCGCTTGGATTGCTCGATCGGGTCGGATTCGTCGCGCATCTTCTGGACTTCCTCCCTGGCGCGGTATTTCGCCGGATCGGACATCGAATGGCCGCGATATCGGTAAGTCATCATCTCGAGGATATAGGGTCCCTCACCCGAGCGGCAGTGCGCCACCGCTTTGTCGCCGGCGGCCTTCACAGCGCGGACATCCATCCCGTCGGCCTGCTCGCCCGGAATTCCGAAGACCGAGCCGCGGTTGAACAGCTCTTCCGCGAGCGCCGTCGCACGCGTGATCGACGTTCCCATGGCATAGCGGTTGTTCTCGATCACGAAGACGACGGGGAGCTTCCAGAGCGAAGCCATGTTGAAGGTTTCATAGACCTGACCTTGGTTGGCGGCCCCCTCGCCGAAGTAGGTCAGGCAGACATGATCGTTACCGCGATACTTGTTCGCAAAGGCGAGCCCGGCGCCGATCGGTACCTGAGCGCCCACTATGCCGTGGCCGCCGAAGAACTGTTTCTCGCGGCTGAACATGTGCATCGAGCCGCCTTTGCCCTTCGAATAACCGCCGCGCCGCCCAGTGAGCTCGGCCATGACACCCTTGGGATCCATTCCGGTCGCGAGCATATGGCCATGATCGCGGTAGGAGGTGATGACCTGGTCCCCCGGCTTGAGCGCCATCTGCATGCCGACGACCACCGCTTCCTGTCCGATGTAGAGGTGGCAGAACCCGCCGATGAACCCCATTCCATAGAGCTGGCCAGCTTTCTCCTCGAAGCGCCGGATGAGCAGCATCTGACGGTAGGCCTCGAGCTCCTGCTCGAGCGTGAGCCCGCCTGACTCGGGCTCGTTGCGGTCCAGTCTCTGGGATTTGCGGGCCATGTAGGCGGATTTGACGGCCATGACGCCAATGCCTCCTCGTGCGTTGTTCGGTCGGTTATAGCACTAAACGTTCGAGGCAACGGAAGGGGCCGCGGAGACTGCGATTTCTGCAGTGCAGAAGAGCCGCGGTTATCGAGCTGTCACGATGACAAGGTCGCCGGCCTTGACGTAGCCGAGCTCGGAACGCGAGAGCTCGTCGAGCATGTCGGGATCGATCGACTCCGGCCGCATGAGTGCAACGCGGCGGTCCAGGCCCTTGCGCCCGGCCCGCAATCCCTCAAGCTCCAGGGCAAGCTTTTTCGCCTGCGCTTCGAGCCCCTCCTCGTGAGCAAAACCGCGTGGGCCCTTGAACGCGTGCCACCCGAAATAACCGAGGAGGGCGAGACAAACCACCGTGACGACGAGGTCGAACTTTCTGCGGACCATGCGCGAACGTTGCCGCGCCTATCGTTAACGGCAGGTTTCTTGACCCCCGACCGCCTCGCGCCTATTTCCTTCTCATGCTCTCGAGCAGCCGTTTTGTGGTCGCCATTCATGCCCTTAGCGTGATCGCACGGTCGGGCGGCCGCAACAGGCCAGTTTGTTCGAGCCTCGTGGCTCAGAGCGTCAACACCAATCCAGTGGTGATTCGGCGGCTCATGCGCGATCTCGAGAAGGCGGCGCTCGTCAATTCGGCAAGCGGGCGCACCGGCGGCTTCACCCTCAATCGCGAGGCCGCGAGCATCACCCTTGCAGACATCTACCGGGCGGTAGAGGACGAAGGCATGTTCCGCCTTCACAAAGTCGATCCGGAATCCCCCTGCCCGGTCGGTTGCCAAATCCTCGACGTCATCTCCGCACCGCTCAAATCGGCCGAAACTGCGCTCGCTGATTCGCTGGCCGGGACCACCCTCGCCGACATCGCGGCGCAGATCGCCTGACCGCCAAAGCTATCGGACGGCTTTCAGAACCTTGAGGTCGCCGACGGCGATATTGCCCATACCGACCGGTCCCGCGACCCTCATCCAGAGCCCCTTGCCTTCACTCTTCTGAGGAAGGGTGAACGTCTGACTTCCCGGCGAGCTCTGCAGCGCGAAGCTCATGACAGGCCGGCCTGCGCCCTCCATTTCGGTGTCGGGAAGCACCATCACGTCGAGAACGGCCGCCGGGGCGAGGCCGCCCGCATCCTTGGGCGGAGTGTATTCGATGCCGCCGATCACCTCTCGCGACGGGAGCTCGACGAAGAGGTTGATCTCGTTCTCAGGCGCCTCGATCGTGAGGAATGTATCGGACCGGCCGTCGAACAGGTCGCGGTAGGGATAGCGTCCGATGCTCTCTTCCTTGAGTGCGCTGGTGAAGGTGGCTCGGCCGTCGAGATCGAGCGCAGCGAGCTGAAGCGCCGGCTCGCCCGTTCCGTTCGCCTTCGCATCGACATTGACGGCAGCGCTCGTCGACTTGGTGATATCCACGCCCCCCGAAGCGGTGGGATCCATGGCGAGCGTCACGACCGCGGAGGGCCCCGGCAGGAAGGTTTGGATGCCCGCGAAGATGACGCCCGCAAGCGCCGCGAACGCGCTGATCGCTATGTGGACGTTGGTGAGCTTTCCCCCGGCCGCTTCCG
>JBJMRA010000099.1:0-7471 GCA_045802365.1 Hyphomicrobiales bacterium
ACCTTGGAGGGCCGCTACTCGCCGCGGAGCTGGCTCATCGTGGCATAGGCGGAGAGAGACTCGCGGCTCGACTTCACGTGGATGACCGTCGCGCCATCTTGCGCCAGCGCCTCTGCCACCTTCGCTGCGACATCGTCGCCTGGCTCGATCGTGACCGCGTGCGCCCCGAAGGAACGGGCCCATGCCGTGAAATCGGGATTGGCGAGGTCCGTCCCCGACACCCGGTTGGGGAATTCCCGCTCTTGATGGCTTCTTATTGTTCCGTAGCTTCCGTTGTCCGAAAGGACGATCTTAGGCTTTGCGCCATATTGCATAGCAGTTGCGAGCTCCTGCCCGGTCATGAGGATGCCGCCGTCGCCCACCACGACGATCGCCATGCGCGCGGGATCCACGAGTTGTGCTGCGACCCCCGCCGGAACGCCGAGGCCCATCGCGCCGGCGATGCCGCCGATCAATAGATTCCTGGGCGTCATCGGCCAGTGCCGGTGAACCCAGGTCGACATGTTTCCGGCATCGGTCGCGATGACCGTATCCTTCGGCGCCTGCTGCGCGATCGCGGCAATGACCTCGCCGAAATCCACGCCATCGTCGGGGTTGCGCGGGCGAAAGGCCATGAACTCGCGTGAGAAGCCGTTGATCGCCGAGATCCAGCTCTCGCGCGCCGAGGAGACGACGCGCGGAGAGTCGCCGAGGGCCTCGAGCAGCGGAACGGGATCGGCGATGAGGCCGAGAGCAGGCCGGCTCACCCGTCCGATCGGGCCTCCGTCGGGATAGATGTGGATGACCTGCTGCGCCGGCTCGGGCACGGCGGGGAAGCTGTAGTTGAGGCTCGTGACGTCGCCGAGCCGGGTCCCGGCCGCGACGATGACGTCGGCTTTGGTCAGGATGTCGCGATAGGGCTTCGGCGCTCCGAAGCCGATATGGCCCGCAAAAAGCGGCGAGGAGTTGTCGAAGACGTCCTGGTTCTTCCAGCTGGTTGCGACCGGAAGGCGCTGCGCCTCGGCGAAGCGGGCGAGCGCGGCCGCCCCTCGCTGACCGCGCAGCAAAGCGCCGGCGATCACGACCGGCCGAGCCGCTGCATCGATGAGCGATTGTAGGGCGGATAAGTCTTCCGGGGCATGGCGTGGCATTGCGATGGGAAAAGGACTTGCCGGAGTGGTCCGGGTTTCCTCGGCGAGAACGTCTTCCGGGAGCACGATCACCACCGGCCCGGGTACGCCCGAGGCGGCGAGATGGAACGCCCGGACCATGATCTCGGCCGCGCGGTCAGCGTCGAGGATCTCGAACACGCCCTTGGCGATCCCGCCGAAGAAGCGGCCGTAATCGACTTCCTGAAAGGCACCCCGCCCCCGTTCGGCTCGCGCCACCTGTCCGATGAGCAGCACCACGGGTACTGCGTCCTGCTCGGCCACATGCACGGCGATCGATCCGTTGGTCGCGCCCGGTCCGCGGCTCACCATGAAGACCGCGGGCCTTCCCGTCATCTTGGCCTCGGCCAGCGCCATGAAGCCTGCGCCCGATTCGTGGCGGCAGACGATGGTGCGCACCAAGCTGTCGTGAAGCGCATCGAGGAGCGCCAGATAGCTTTCGCCCGGCACGCAATAGGCGCGAGCGATGCCGTGGGCTTCGAGGCTCCGGACGATGAGGTCGGCGACGCGCATGTGATGCTTCTCTGGGCGAGGATTGGCCTCGCCGTGAAGCGGTGAGGCTCATGCGCCGCTACAAATGCCCGCGCTGCTCGAGAAAGTCGAGGCGTAGCCTCAGATGAGGTTAGGAGTTGCTAACGCTGCATCCAGCTGTCGAGGGTGCTGATCGCCTCCGCCGCGCCGCCCACTCCTGAGGCCTGCGCCTGCAGATAATACTTCATGGCCGTGGAGGCGTCGGGCTTCATCCCCTGCACGTTCTTCTCCTCGAAGACCATGGGGTCATAGGTCTTGCCGAGCTTCAAGGCTGCTTCGGTGAGGCCCTGGTCCAGCGCCTTGGCGTAGAATTGCCGTGCGGCCGAGAGATCGCCGAGGCCCATCAGCTTGTCGCCGCTTCGCAGGAGGCCCTGTGCGGCGTCGGAGTGAAGCGCGGATGTATTCTCGATGGGAGCCGGTATCGGCATCGCGCTGTCAGGTTTGAGGGGCGTTGCGGTTTTTGGCTTGGACGCGGGGATGGCCGCGACGGTCTCGATCTTTGCTGCCTCGCTCTCTTGTGGCTCCGACTCGGGCACGTTGAAATTCCGGCTCACGGAGACCGGGGCGGCCGCCGGCTCGATGCTGGCGAGGCTTGCTGCCGGCAGGATGTTCACCGTCATTTCCTTCATCGGGGCCGCGAGCTCGCCGGTGCGCGGTTCGATGGCCTCGACGGTGATCGCGAACTGGCCGGCCTTGGCCTGAGGAATGAGAAGCTTGACGTTCTGCTCCTCGCCGGGGTTGAGCATCCACGTCCCTTGGGCAATCTGCCTACCGGCCGTCAGCTTCGCCGAGTCGGGAATGCCCGACAGCTTAAGGGCGAGGGATTGATCGGCGATCGCTGGTTCTGCCTTGAGCGGAAGCGCGATCGGCGCGCTCGCTGGTCCCTCCGCATCGCCGACCTCGAGCCTGGCAATGGCGATAGGCTTCGTGCTTGCGGTTGTCTGTTGTTCGGCGAACTCCGTTACCGGGGCTGGCTCGAACACCTGAAGCGCGGGCGGAGCCGGCGGCTCCGTCGATCCGGCAGGTGCCTCGGAAGCAGGGCCGCTTGCCAAGAGTGCAGACGTGTCGGCCGTCAGCGATCGTGTGAGCTGACCGCCGCTCGTACGATCATAGACGAGGAAGCCCGCAACCCCGCCGGCAAGAAGAGACAGGCAGACGGCGATCGCGATCTCCCCGATTCTGCTTCGGCGGACGGGGGCTGCCTGGCGCATAGGCGCGCGCGGAAGAGGCTGACGGGGGGGATATCGATGGCGCGGAGCGCGATCCTCTCCCGGGCCGGTATCGGTGTCCGGGAACCTCGCTGCGAAGCGCTCCCGGGCCGCAATCGAATGACGCAGCGTTGCCGGCTCCTCGGCGCGAGCGGGAGGTTGCATTTTCAGATAGCGTAGATAGGCCTCGATCTTCTCCGACCGCTGGAGCTCGGCCGGCTCCCTTTCGGAGCTCTCGGGGGCGCGGCGCGCGCGGGGCGCGGGCTCCTCTTCTTCCGAGAAGCGGGGCAGGGAGCGCGCTCGCCTCGGCGTGCCATCGGCATCGGCGGCATGAGCCGCGACCCGCCGCCTAGCCAGAGTATCCTCGTTCCGCATGTCCATCTCCCGGTGCCCGCACGGTTACTGCAAACGGCTTCGGCTCCACGTCGTGTACCCTGAATTCGTGACCCTGTCCTCGGCCACTTTGCGGGCGCCGAATTCGCCCCCTCTGGCCGCGGTCATCTGGGCTTTCAGTTCGGAAATGTCCTTCGCCGAGGGTTCCGGCGGCGGTTCCTTCTTCTTTTTTGCGAGCCACTCGTTGGCGCTGACATAACGGGTCCAGCCCGGAGCGTCGGATGCGAAATTGATGTCCGACCAACGCGTGCTGCGTTCGCCCGATTGCAGATCGCCGATGCGAGAATAGAGCGCCGACGCGAGATCGCGCAGTTTCGAATAGCGGGCGCTCCCCTTCCGCCAATTGAACACGGCGAGGAGCGAGCTCACCGAGATCGTTTCCACTCCGCTTTGGCCGGCGAGCGCGCCGTAGCTGCCGCTCGACAGCATGGCCGGGGCGTAGATCTTTTCCAGCTCCGGAGTGAGCGGAACGGAAAGGAGATGGAACTGGCCGGACTTGGCCAGGTCCTCGACGATCGGCGATGGTTGCTTGGCGAGAATGACGATCGCATCCGCCTGGCCCTCGCGCAGCTGCCTGACAGCAGCCCCCTCGTCGCCGGAGGTGGTCGCGACGGCAATCCCGAGACTCTCGAAAATGAGAGAAGCGGTGATGAACCTCGGCTCGGTGACGTTCCCGGCATTGACGCGCTTGCCTTGCAGGTCGGCGAGCGACTTCACCTCCTTGCGCGCGATGATGTGGAGGTCGGCCGAACCGAGCTTCGCGATGAACGAGAGCTTGTTGCTCACGCCGTCCATGATGCCGTGACCTTCGATATAGGCCAGCACGTCGGAAGGCACGATACCGGCATCGACCCCCTTCAGAAAGAGAATATCGTTCACCGTCTCGACCGGACCGCGCCCGACGATCGGGAGAATGCGCAGGCCGTCTTCGCCGTCGAGGACGGCAGCGAGATCGGCGGCAAACCGCATCGATTGACTGTCGATCGAATCAGCAATGATCGAAACCACGCCCGAGCTGCGCTGGGAACTTCGGGCGGAACTGCCGGGGTCCTTGGCGAACGCGCCGAGCGATAGGCTGGCTGCGATGACGATCGACGCGCACGCAACCTTCAAGGCGCTACTCATGCCTTGTCCTCCCAGGGTGATTTGAAACAGTCCCCATCGGAGCTCGTCACCCGAGGCGACCCCCGAAAACCTTAAAGAATGCTAACAACCGCGCCCGGAATGTGGCAATCCTGCAGCACCAATATGGAATCTGCGCTGCGTGGACTAGGATGGTCTTCCCAAAAACCGCTCACGCCGGTTCGTGAACGTTGGTATGCTTGTACTTCTCGAGCACCCTTGAGGGATATTTGAGCGCATCGCGCCGGAAGGGGTCACCCAGCTCCTGGGTCACCATCATTTCGAGTATCGTCGTCCTGCCCCGCTTTTGAGCATCGCAAGCCTTGTCAAAGGCTTCCCCAACGTCGTCCAAATTCTCGATAGTGGCCGCCTCCGCGCCGAGCGAGCGCGCCACCTCCGCCCAGGACGGGTTCTTGAGGTTCACGCCGACAAAGCGGGTTCCGTAGAAATCGACCTGGTTCTTCTTTTCCGCTCCCCACTGCTTGTTGTGGAACACGACTGCCGTCACCGGGATGTCCTCGCGCACGCAGGTGAGGATCTCGGCGAAGCTCATGCCCCAGGCCCCGTCCCCGACATAAGCGACGGCCGGCCGGTCCGGAGATCCGACCTTGGCGCCGATGATCGCGGGGAGCGCATAGCCGCAATTGCCGAAGCTCATCGCCGCGAACATCGAATTCGGCTGGTTGAAGCGCAGATAGGAATTCGCGACCGAGCAGATGTTGCCGATGTCGGTCGACACCATCGCGTTCTTCGGCATCGCCTTCTCGAGCTCGCGCAGCATCTGGCGCGGATGCATGTAGGGCGAGTCCTTCGAGACTTCGATCGACCAGGCGTCGCGCTCCTGGGTCCACCCCTCGAGCTCCTTTTCCCACGCGTCTTTCTCGGCCTTGATCGTCTTCCTCCGCTCGGCGGCCGTCGCCGCCGCGGCGAGCCTGCGATTGGCGAGGCGGTAGGAGAGCGCCTTCGCTGCTTCCTTCGCATCGCCGGCGATCCCGACCGAGATCTGCTTCACGAGCCCGAGCATGCGATGATCGGGATCGACCTGGATGATCTTGGCGCCCTTCGGCCAATAGTCGAGCCCGTGCTGCGGTAGCGTGCCGAACGGTCCTAGCCTCGTGCCGAGCGCCAGCACGACATCGGCCTGCGCGATGAGCTTCATCGCGGCCTTCGAGCCCTGGTAGCCGAGCGGCCCGCACCAGAGCGGATGATCGGCGGGAAAGGAATCGTTGTGGAGATAGGAGTTGACGACGGGAGCCGCGAGCTGCTCGGCGAGCGCCATGCATTCCTTGACGCCCTTCGAGAAGATCACACCACCCCCCGACACGATGACGGGAAACTTGGCCTGGGCAAGAAGGTCGGCGGCCTCATCGAGGCTTTCCTCGCTCCCCGGTCCCCGGGCGATTTTTTTCGGCCGCGGAATGTCGTAATCGGCCTCTCCGTAGAAATTGTCGCGCGGGATATTGAGCTGCACCGGCCCGCGCTCGCTCATCGCGACATCGAAGCAGCGGCCGGTGAGCTCGGCCATGCGCGGATGCTTCGACACATGCGCCTGGTACTTGGTAATTTTCGAGAAGATCGGCAGTTGCTCGGTTTCCTGGAAACCGCCGAGGCCGATCGTGGCGGACCCTGTCTCGGGTGTGACGACCACGACCGGCGAATGCGCCCAGTAGGCGGCGGCCGTCGAGGTCACGAAGTTGGTGATGCCGGGCCCATTCTGGGCGATGCACACGCCGTGCCGGCCCGAAACTCGCGAATAGCCATCGGCCATATGGCCTGCGCCCTGCTCGTGTGCGGTCGGAATGAAGCGGATGCCGGCCGCTGGAAAGAGATCGAGCGCATCCATGTAGGCCGAGCCGACGATCCCGAAGACATCCCTGACGCCGTAGGAGACGAGCGTCTCGACGAAAGCTTCGGATGCGGACATTCTGGGCATGGCAACTACCTCGTGCTCGTGAGGGGGCAGTCCTAGCCGTCCCGCCGCGCGGCGGAAAGCGCCAGTTTCACCGCAAGCCGATGTCAGCCGGCGCGTTCGGCTATTTGAGCTCGATCTCGATAAAGGCGTACTCGCCGTCGTTGGCGTTGATCACGTCGTGCTCCACCCCCTCGTTGCGGAAGTAGGGCTTGCCGGCCTTCATCTCGGCGAAGGTCTGGCCTTGTGCCGTCGCGAGCTTGAGCCGTCCGTCCATGAGCGGCACGACCACGTAGTCGTGAGCGTGACGATGCCAGCCGGTATTGGCGCCTGGAGCAAAACGGTATTCGGTGACGATGACGCGCGCATTGTCGATCAATACCGTCGCCTTCGCGGTGCCTGTCATGCGGACTCTCCAATGATAAGGTCAGTCATGCCTGTCCAATAGCCTCGGGGCCACGATATCTGATAGACGAGGCCCACCGCTAGGAACACCGCATGGAAGCGCAAGCCGGCTTTAGCGACGGGAAGAGCACCCGAAGTTGGGGCTGCGAGCGCTCTTTTCGGAACCGCTCTTCCACCTATATCAAGCACGCAACCCGCGGCCCGTGAGCCGCCTGGAGGTCGACGATGTCGCCGGTAAGCGCGATTTTGAACATTCTTTGGGTTCTGACCGGAGGCTTGTGGATGGCCTTGGGCTGGCTATTTGCGGCGGTCATAATGGCGCTCACCATCATCGGCTTGCCTTGGGCGCGCGCGGCGGTCACGATTGCCGACTACACCTTTCTGCCGTTCGGCCGCACGGCGGTCGCTAGAGAGCGGCTCCAGGGCCATGAGGACGTGGGTACCGGCCCATTGGGCCTGCTTGGCAATATCATCTGGCTCGTTCTCGCCGGCTGGTGGCTGGCGCTCGGCCACCTTGTCCTGGCGGTGCTCCTTGCAATCACCATCGTAGGGCTGCCCTTCGCGTGGGCTCACCTGAAACTCGTCCCCCTGTCGCTCTGGCCGATCGGCAAGGCAATCGTCACCCACGACGAGGCGCAGAGGCTCGGCCTCGCCTAAAGCCAGCTTGACACGTGGAGCTGCGCGGCCGCGAACCGCCACAGCTCGCGGTTATTCACTCCGGCGAAAAGCCCGAGAGCTGGCTGCGCGACGAACTG
>JBJMRA010000012.1:0-7815 GCA_045802365.1 Hyphomicrobiales bacterium
GAGGGCTCCTGCCGCATCGGCGGCAACCTGTCCACGAACGCCGGCGGGGTGAATGTGATCGCCTATGGCAGCACGCGCGACCTCTGCCTCGGCCTCGAGGTGGTGCTGGCCGACGGCCGCATCTGGAATGGCTTGAGCCGGCTCAGGAAAGACAATACCGGATACGACCTCAAGGACATCTTCATCGGCGCTGAGGGAACGCTCGGCATCATTACCGCCGCGGTGCTCGAAATCTTTCCCGTTCCCGAGGAGAAGGCGACCGCCCTCTGTGCCGTCCCTTCGCCCGAATCTGCGCTGGACCTTCTATCGCTCGAAGCCGGATCGGGCCGGATCGCGGCGGTCGAACTCCTCCCGCGGCTCGGAATCGAATTCACGATGCGCCATTTCGCGGTCCGCGATCCTTTGTCCGCATCCTCTCCCTGGTACGTCCTTATCGAAACCTGGGGCGCGCGCGGCACGGTCGATGCTCTTACGCATGCGCTTCATGGCCTTCTCGAGCGCGGCCTGATCAGCGATGCCGTCATTGCCGGTTCGGAAGCGCAACGCCAGGAAATGTGGCGCATCCGTGAAGCGATCGTGGAGAGCCAGAAGCTCGAGGGCGGATCGATCAAGAACGACGTTTCAGTGCCATTGTCGCATGTTCCCGAATTCATCGAGGAGGCGACGAGCGCAATCCTGGCCTATATGCCGGGCGCCCGTCCGCTGCCGTTCGGCCACGTCGGCGACGGCAACATCCATTTCAACGTGAGTCAGCCTCTGGGCATGGACAAGCAGGCGTTCCTCGATCGATGGGATGAGGTCAATGCGGTCGTCAACGAGGTCGTCCTCAGGCATGGCGGCTCGATCAGCGCCGAGCATGGCATTGGGCGCCTTAAGCGCCCATGGATGAAGAGGATCAAGTCGCCGGTCGAGATCGAGATGATGCGCGCTTTGAAGCGGACCTTCGATCCGCTGAACATCCTCAATCCAGGCAAGGTCGTTCCGGATTGATCTCGGTCCGGCCGATCGCGGATGCGGATATCGAGGCCGTCATTGCGCTGTGGTCCGACTGCGGTCTCACGCGCCCTTGGAACGATCCCATGAAAGACATCGCATTCGCGCGCGGCAAGCCCAACTCCGACGTGCTCATCGGCGAGGTGGACGGGATGCTCGTCGCGTCCGCGATGGTCGGCCACGACGGACATCGCGGCATGCTTTACTACCTCGCCGTTCAGCCCTCGGAGCAGGGCAGGGGTTATGGCAGGTCCATGGTCGAAGCGGCCGAGCATTGGCTCGAGAAGCACGGCGTGTGGAAGATCAACCTGCTCGTGCGTACCGAGAACGCGAACGTGAGAGCCTTCTACCAGACGCTCGGCTATGAGATCAGCGATGTCTTTTGCATGGCGCGGAGGATCCTTCGGTGAGCGTGCCGCGGCTGGGGGTCAGCGCCTGCGTGTGGCGCGACGGCCGCGTGCTGATCGCTGAGCGCGCGAAGCCGCCGTTCGAAGGCGTCTGGAGTCTTCCGGGCGGGCGTGTGGAGTGGGGCGAAGCCTTGCGGGATGCCGCCCGCCGCGAGCTTCGAGAGGAGACGGGCGTCGAGGCCGAGCTCACGATGCTCCTCGATGTCGCCGAAGTCATTCATCGCAGCGGAGCGGAAGTCACCGCTCATTACGCGATCGTATGCTTCGGCGGGCGCTGGCGGTCGGGCGAGGCTCAGGCGGGCGACGATGCGCTTGCCGTCAGGTGGGCGATGCCGGAAGAACTCGGATCGGTTCGGATGACCTCGGGAACTCTCGAGATCATTCTTGCTGCACGGCGCACATTGGCAATTTGAGACGAATACCGGGCCGTCCGTTAACCCTTTTCTAACAATTGGGTCGCGCGGCCCTGGCCCACGCGTAAGTTGCGGGGGCAGACCTGGTCTTGAGGCCGGGTGATTCGTTGGGGACGCGGGAGCGCTCGATCGCCGGCATGGACAAGTATCAATTTCGCCTTCCGCCCGCGAAGTCCCCGCAGGATCCCAAATACGCGGCCCTCCGCTATATCCTCGATGCGTGGGAAGAGGCGGTCTATGACGGGCTTGACTCCGACTGCATCGCCACCGCGGCGATCTTCGCCGCCCTCTCCGACATGATCACAACCTATGGCGAGGAGCCCGTCGCCATCATGGCCGAGCGCCTGCCCGAACGAATCAGGGCCGGGGAATTCACGGTGAGCCGGACGAAGCAGTAACGAGCCCGGCGATTACCTCAGAGGTCGACGACGACCCGCCCGCGGACCTTCCCCTCGACGATCTCGGCAGCGACTTCCGGCACTTGCTCAAGAGTGGCATGGCTCGTGAGCGAGTCGAGCTTGCCGAGATCGAGATCGCGCGACAGCCGCCGCCACGCTTCGAGGCGGCGTGGAAGCGGACAGGTCACAGAGTTGATGCCGATGAGCTTGACGCCGCGCAGGATGAACGGCGCGACGGTCGCCGGGAGATCCATGCCCTGAGCGAGGCCGCAGGCCGCAACCGTGCCTTCGGGCATCATCTGGGAAAGAATGTTGGCGAGGGTGACCGACCCCACCGCATCGACCGCTCCCGCCCAACGGGCTTTCGCGAGCGGCTTGACCCGGGTCGCCAACTCGCTGCGGTCGATCACCCGGGCCGCACCGAGGCTCTTCAGAAACCG
Organism: Hyphomicrobiales bacterium; assembly: GCA_045802365.1. Lineage (GTDB taxonomy): Bacteria > Pseudomonadota > Alphaproteobacteria > Rhizobiales > Aestuariivirgaceae > JBJMRA01. Next base: position 2,652 of record JBJMRA010000012.1, read on the forward strand.
TTCCTCGGCCACACGCCCGGTCGACGCGACCACGCTGTAGCCGAGCTTCGATAAAATCGCGACCGCGATCGAGCCGACGCCTCCCGCCGCACCGGTGACGAGCACTTCGCCGCTGTCGGGCTCAACGTCGTGGTGCTCGAGCGCGATGATGCACAGCATCGCCGTGTAGCCGGCGGTTCCGATCGCCATCGCCTGCGCGGTTGTTATCGTATCGGGGACGGGCACCAGCCAGTCGCCATAAATGCGCGCCCGCTCGGCATATCCGCCATTGTGATCCTCGCCCACGCCCCAGCCGTTGAGGATCACCTTGTCTCCGGGCCTCACCTTCGAGTGAGCCGACTCGAGGACTGTGCCTGCGAAGTCGACGCCTGGGACGAGCGGGTACTTGCGGATGATCGGCGCTTTGCCGGTGATGGCGAGCCCGTCCTTGTAGTTGACCGTCGAATGCTCCACCGCGACGGTCACGTCGCCGTCGCCGAGCTCGGCATCAGACAACCTCACGAATTCGACCGTCTGGCCTTGCTCGGTCTTGTTCACCTGGAGCGCGCGGATGCTGTCCGGCATCTAAGGTTCCCTCCTCGCTGGCTTGAGCGTCTCTTCGAATCGGACGGCCCGCCCCACGGCCGGTTCCATGATCTCGCCGTCCCACATCGCGCGTCGTCCCCGAACGATGGTTCCGATCGGCCATCCTACCACTTCGCGCCCGTCATAAGGCGTCCACTTGGCCCGGCTCTCGATCCATTCATCCGCAATCATGCGCCGCCGCTTCAGATCCACGATCGTGAGATCGGCGTCGTACCCTTCCGCCATGCGGCCCTTTCCCGCGATGCCGAAGATGCGCTGGGGTCCGTGGCTCGTAAGGTCGACGAAGCGCTCGATCGTCAGCCGGCCCTTGCTCACGTGGTCGAGCATGATCGGCACGAGCGTCTGTACGCCGGCCATGCCGGAGGGCGAGTCCGGGTAAGGTCGCCCCTTTTCTTCCAGGGTGTGAGGCGCGTGGTCCGAGCCGATCGTGTCGGCGAGGCCGGAGACGATCGCGTGCCACAAGGCTTGCTGATGCTCGGGGGTGCGGATCGGGGGGTTCATCTGGGCGCGGGCGCCGAGCCGCTCGTATGCTTCGGGCGCGGAGAACGTCAGGTGATGCGGCGTGACCTCGACGGTGGCGATGTCGCGCGCGGCCGCGAGCAGCGGCAGTTCTTCCGCCGTCGAGACATGGAGCACGTGGATGCGCTTCCCCGTTTCCCGGGCAAGCCGGAGAAGCCGCTCGGTCGCCAGCCGCGCCGCCTCCGGGTCCCGCCATGCGGTGTGGCTCGACGGGTCTCCCTCGCGGCGCTCGCCCTTGCGGGCGATGAGCCGGTATTCGTCCTCGCTGTGAAAGGCAACGCGCCTTTGCACCTTCGCGAGAATGCGGGCGATGCTCGGATCATCGGGCACCAGGAGCTCGCCCGTCGACGAGCCCATGAACACTTTGACCGCGGCGACGCCGGGGAGCGCCTCGAGCTCTGCGAGGTCATCGATGTTGGTGTGGGTTGCGCCGACATAGAAGGCGAAATCGCATGACATCCGTCCCGCGGCTCGCTCGAGCTTGTCGAGCACGGCGCCGGCGAAGGTCGTTGCCGGAGTCGTATTGGGCATTTCGAACGCGGCGGTGACGCCGCCCGCCACGGCGGCTCGGCTTCCCGTCGCCAGGTCCTCCTTGTGCTCGTTGCCGGGTTCGCGAAAATGCACATGCGTGTCGATGACGCCGGGAAGGATGTGAAGGCCTGTGCAGTCGACGGTTTCCGATGCGGACTCGGCCGCAATCGCGCCGATGCCGGCGATGCGGCCGTCTCTGATGCCCACATCGCGGAGGCCGACGCCATCGTGATTGACCACCACGCCGCCCTTGAACAGGAGATCATAGGTGAGCTGCATCGGACTCCTTGATTTGCGGGGTTCGGCATTCGTAAATGGTGGCCATTCGAGGCGCAATGACGATGCAGGCTCATCCCTTTCCACTGCACAGACGGCCCGAGCGGGCCTTGATCTTCGTCGCCGGGGCCGATGCGCCGGAGTTTCTTCAGGGACTGCTTACGTGCGACGTCCGGCCGCTCGGGCCGGGCCAGGCCTCCTATGCCGCCCTTCTCCAGCCGCAGGGCAAGATCCTGTTCGACTTCTTCCTGTTGAATGACGGTGAACGCTATCTGATCGACTGCTCAGCCGAGCAGAAGCCTGATCTCCTGAAGCGGCTCTCGTTCTACAAGCTTCGGGCCAAGGTCGAGATCGGCGAAATCGCGGACTGCGAGATCGGCGTCGCCTTCCAAAGACCGGCGCAGGGATCGAGCTTCGAAGACCCGCGCTTTTCGATTCTCGGCTGGCGGGTGGTCGCGCCCCTGGGAACCTTGCCGGCCGCCGATGGATCGGCCTATCGATTTGCGCGCATTGAGCTCGGTATCGCCGATACCGACGAGGATATCGGCTCGGGCAAGCTCTTTCCACATGAAGCCAATCTCGATCAGCTGGGTGGGGTGAGCTTCACCAAAGGCTGTTTCATCGGACAGGAGGTCGTCTCCCGCATGCAGCACCGCGGCACGGCGAGGAGCCGCATCCTCCCTGTCCGCGTTGGCGGCGTCGCCCCTCCAAAAGGAGCGGAGATCAGGGCGGGTAACAGCGTGATCGGGACCGTTCTCTCCTCCGATGGCGAGGATGCGTTGGCTCTCATCCGCCTCGACAGGCTGAAGGAGGCTGTCGAGGAGGGTCGCCCCATCCTGACAGAGGAGAGAAGGGTTCATGTTAGACGGCCCGAGTGGGCGCGGTTCGACGTACCCCAAGCGACGGTCGAGGCAGGCGGTTGACGGACCCGGTCATCAAGCACGAGGACGGGCTTCTGCGGTGCGGCTGGTGCGGTACCGATCCGCTCTATGTTCGTTACCACGACGAAGAGTGGGGAGTTCCCGAATACGAGTCGCAGGCACTCTTCGAGAAGCTGCTGCTGGACGGCTTCCAGGCGGGCCTCTCCTGGATCACGATCCTCAGAAAACGCGAGGCGTTCCGCAAGGCATTCGACGGCTTCGATCCCGTCCTCATGGCGCGCTACGACGCAGCGAAGATCGCCACACTCATGAACGATCCGGGCATCGTGAGGAATCGGGCGAAGATCGAGGCGAGCGTCACCAATGCCCGGGCATTTCTGGAGATCGAAGAGAAGCAGCCGTTTTCGGATTACCTATGGGGCTTTGTCGAGGGAAAGCCGGTCCGGAATAGGTTCAAATCGATGAGCGACGTTCCCGCGGCGACGCCGCTCGCGGAAAAGATGTCGAAGGATTTGAAGAAGCGCGGCTTCCGGTTCGCGGGTCCGACGATCGTCTACGCGTTCATGCAGGCCTGCGGCTTCGTCAACGATCACATGACCCGCTGCCACCGCCACGGCCGGATGGCGGACCTCGCGCGCTGATGCCGCGAAGCTCGGAGCCGCCGCGCGCTTGGCAACGCATGCTGTCGGGACGGAGACTCGACCTTCTCGATCCTTCTCCGCTCGATATCGAGATCGAGGACATCGCTCATGGCCTCGCAAGAGTGGCCCGCTGGAACGGTCAGACCAAGGGCCCGCACGCCTTCTCCGTCGCTCAGCATTGTCTCCTCGTCGAGCGGATCGTCTCCAATGAGGAGCCCGCCTTCGACCGGCCGGCGCGGCTCGCGGCCCTTCTGCACGATTCGCCCGAATACGTGATCGGCGACATGATCTCGCCCTTCAAGGCCGCACTCGGGCTCGACTACAAGGACTTCGAGAACACGCTTCTCTCGACGATTCACATCCGCTTCGGCTTGCCGGCGAAGCTTGCGGCAGCGGTGACCCGGAAGATCAAGTCGGCGGACAGGATCGCCGCATATCTTGAAGCGACCCAACTCGCGGGCTTCAGCCTAGCGGAGGCTGAGAAGTTTTTCGGAGCGCCGCGCGACCTCGAGAACGGCGCCTTCGTGCAACTGCGGCCGCTCTCCCCGAACGAGGCCTCGAGCGCCTATCTTCGCAAATTCAAGCAACTGAGTTGAGGCACATGATCATCGTCTGTCCCTATTCCGCCGTCCTGTCGCTCGTCGTCCAACACAAGGTCGGGCGCGTTGTGAGCCTGCTCGCGCCCGAGACCGATCATCTCACAATCGACGCGATCGATCGCGCCAGGCACCTTCGCCTGACGTTCCACGACATCGTTCAGGAAACGGAAGGACTGGTGACCCCGCGGCGCGAAGACGCCGAGGAGCTCGTTCGGTTCCTTGACGACTGGGACAAGGTCGATCCGCTCCTCATCCACTGCTGGGCGGGTATCAGCCGTTCGACCGCGGCCTGCTTCACCGCGATGTGCATGGCGAAGCCAGACCGCAGCGAAGAGGAGCTTGCCTGGATGGTCCGCGAGCGTTCGCCCTACGCCTCTCCGAACCGGCTTATCGTCTCGCATGCGGACGCGCTCCTCGGCCGCAGCGGCCGCATGGTCGCCGCCGTCGACGCGATCGGCCGCGGCCGCGAAACCGTCGAAGGCGTGCCGTTCACGGTCGTTCCTTAGTCCGGGGAGTTTGTCTGAACCACAAAGGACACAAGGTGCACCAAGACAAATGATGTGCCTTGATGTCCCTCGCGTGCTTCGTGGTTCAATTCAAATAACCATCAGAATACGAGAGGTCAGCTCGTTACACCTTTGAGCCACTGACCTTCGACGATGTCCTTGTGCTGCTCGATCCACTCCTTGGCGACATCGAGGGGATCGCGCTTCTCCTTGTCGATGGCGAGGATCCACTGGTTCACCATGTCGGGCGTGAACGAGATCTGCTCGAGGAACTTGCCGATCTTGGGCGCGCGCTCATCGAGCGCCTTCGAGCGCGCGACGTAGACGTCGGTCGGCGGCTGCTCGCAGGTGATGCTGCTCTTCTCCAGCCAGTCCGGATTGTTGCCAGGCTGATAGAACTTGTAGCAGCCGTCCGCCTTGTAGAGCGGGTCGTTCTTGAGATCATCGCTCGAATAGCCGTTGAACTTCGGCTCCTCCAGCATGCGAAGATCATAGGAGGCAAAGATCCACTCGGGCGTCCAGTAATAGAAGACGATCGGCTTCTTGCGCTGGATCGCGGCCGCGAGCTGGGCCAGAAACACGGGCTGCTCGACGGTGGTCGCGGTGAAGTACTTGTCGAAGCCATA
>JBJMRA010000100.1:0-25388 GCA_045802365.1 Hyphomicrobiales bacterium
ACGGTGTCGTGATGCGTCCAGTTCTTGACCGCTTCGGCAACGAGGCTGAGGTTCGGAACGATGATCGTGCAGCTGTCGAAAGTCTCGATCTCGGTCGCGCGCACCTTGATGCGTCTGACGATCCCCTCCCCGCTCGTCACCTGCACCCAGTCGCCCACCCTGATCGGGCGCTCAGCAAGCAGGATGAGCCCGGAGATGAAATTGTTCACGATCGACTGGAGACCGAAGCCGATGCCGACGCCGAGCGCCCCGGCGATGATGGCGAGATTCGAGAACTGCACGCCGCCGGCCGACAGCGCCAGCATGGCCGCGAGAACATAGCCCGCATAGCTCGTCCCCTTGGTGATCGAGTCCCTCACGCCCCGATCGACGGCCGTGTCGGCGAGGACGCGGGAATCGAGCCAGCGGGCCGCGAGCTTGGTCACGAGCGCGCCGAAAGCGAATACGGCGAGGACCAGGATCACGCTCGACAGCGAGATCGTGATGTCGCCGACCCGAATGCCGACGAGCGCCGCGTTGATCCAGCTTCCGATGTCGACCCAGGTTATGGTCCATTTGAGCAGGAGCAGCGGAATGCCGATGAACACCAGCCCGAGATCGATGACCGTCCGCAGCACGAGACCCAGGCGCGCCGTTCCGCGGCTTCCGAAGCCGGTCAGACGCCGAAGCGCCTGTCCGACACGGCTGTTCGGATCAAGACTGGCCGCCACGACCGCCTCGGAGAGGTGATGCAGCACAAGCAGCCCGGCAATCAGGTAGGCGGTGTCGACCAGCTGAGAGGTGAGGAACGACGCGAGCGCCACGTAGCCCAGGAGGAGCGCGACGCAAGCAGCCCCGATGATCACCCAGACGAAAGGAGAGAGGGGCCTCACCCACAGGAAGTAAAGCTGACGGCGGGGGGCGTCGCCGATCCCTGGCTGATTTCGCAGAACGATCACGCACGCAGCGGTGATCACGACGAGGAGCGCGGCCGAAAATGCGCTCTGCGCGACCGAGAATCCAATCGGGAGATAGAGGATTGCGGACAGCTCGGCGACGAACCTCTCAAAGACCACAATGATTGCGGCGAGCATCGCCAAGAAAGCGAAGCGCGCGGCAGCGAGGTCATCGACATCGATGATCCGCCAAGGGGTATGGCCGGAAGCGCTCAGGCGGCGAGCGAAAGCCGCCATGATCGCCCCGAAGATGACAAGGTCTCCGAACGCGCTGAACAGCTGCTCGAAGCGCGGTGTCATGACCTCCGCGGCTCGGAAGGTGAGCAACAAAATTAGGATGAAAGCCGAGGAAACGAAGCAAGCGAACAGCACGCCCCGTGCCACGCGCCAAAGCCGGTCGATCTCGTCGGGCTCGCGGCGCCTGCTCAGAACCGTGCCGTAGCGCCACCCGATCCGGGATCCCACCTTCACATAGGCGAGCAATGCCATGACCAGGAGCGCGGGGGCGAGCGCCATCAGGAAGAGGTTCGCCGTTCCAGCGATGTCGGTCCACCAGTTGACGAGAAGCAGCTGCAATCGTGCGAAGAGGGCCAGCACGCCTCGCCCGCCTTCGTACCAGAGCGCCGGATTGAAGACGGAGCGGCTCGGCTCGAAAATCCTGCGGAAGAACTGCCCGCGCTGCACGGCCGCCGCGCGCTCGATGGCCTGATCGGCTTCGACCTCGATTAGGCCGAGCTGCTTGCGAGCCGACTGTATCCGGCCGAGGTCGCTCGTCAGCGCTTCCCGCCGCTTCGCAATGTCTTCTGCTTCGGTCGTGCCGGCGGGCGGCGCCGGGCCGAGGCTCTGAAGCTGCTGGGTGACCTCGGCGATCGGCGCCCCGAGAGTGGCCGATCCGGCAAGCGCCCGCGAGCGGATGTCGTCGAGCCGTCGCCGCATCTCAGCGAGCTGCCCGGCGGTAATCGCCGGGGACTGAAGGCTCCTGCCGAGCTCCGTCAGCTCGGCACGAAGCTCTGGGACCAGCCGCTCCGCCTGGCTGATGACCGCCGGATCATAGGCGAGCGCGCCGACCGCGAATCCGACGATGAGGAAAAGCGCTCCGAAGAGACGAGCGACGCCCCGCATCGCGTCAGACGAGCCGAACCTGGCCAACCGCTGCTTCGATGAAGGAGGCAAAGAGCGGATGGGGCTCGAAGGGTCGAGATTTGAGCTCGGGATGGTACTGGACGCCGATGAACCACGGGTGATCGGGAATCTCGACCGTTTCCGGAAGCAGGCCGTCCGGGGACATGCCAGCGAAACTCAAGCCGACCGATTCGAGGCGTTGCTTGTAATGCGTGTTGACCTCGTAACGGTGGCGATGCCGTTCCGAAATCCGCGTTGCGCCGTAGATTTCGGAAATCCTGCTGCGCGGGGCGAGCACCGCGTCATAAGCGCCAAGCCGCATGGTGCCGCCGAGGTCGCCTCCGGCACGGCGCTGCTCGAGCTCGTTGCCACGCATCCATTCGGTCATGAGGCCGACGATGGGCTCGGGAGTGGGCCCGAACTCCGTCGAGCTTGCGTCATCTATTCCGCACAGGTTCCGTGCCGCCTCGATGCAGGCCATCTGCATGCCGAAGCAGATGCCAAAATAAGGCACGTTGCGGGTGCGTGCAAAAGTCGCCGCCTTGATCTTGCCCTCGGAACCGCGTTCGCCGAAGCCACCCGGCACCAAAATACCATGAACCCCTTCGAGCCACGGCGCCGGATCCTCCTTCTCGAAGATCTCCGACTCGATCCACTCGAGGTTGACCCTGACCTTGTTGGCGATGCCGCCGTGGATGAGCGCCTCGTTCAACGATTTGTAGGCATCGAGAAGCCCCGTGTACTTGCCCACGACTGCGATAGTGACGTCGCCCTCCGGTTGAAGGATGCGGTGCATTACCTCGTTCCAGCGCGCGAGGTCGAGCGGCAGTTGGGGATCGATGCCGAAGGCTTCCAGGACTTCGCGGTCGAGCCCTTCGGCGTGGTAGGCGCGCGGGACCTCGTAGATGCTCTTTACATCGAGGGCCTGTACAACGGCGGAAGGCCTCACATTGCAGAACAGCGCGATCTTGCGCCGCTCGTTGTCCGGTATTTCTCGGTCGGCCCGGCACAGGAGGATGTCGGGTTGAATGCCGATCGATCGCAGCTCCTTCACCGAATGCTGGGTCGGCTTGGTCTTGAGTTCGCCCGCCGCTGGGATGAACGGCAGGAGAGTCAGATGAATGAACACCGAATGGCGGCGGGGAAGCTCGTTGCCGAGCTGGCGGATGGCTTCAAGAAACGGCAGGCCCTCGATGTCTCCGACGGTGCCGCCGATCTCGACCAGAACGAAGTCGAAGCCCTCGTTCCCGGTCGTGATGAAGTCCTTGATGGCATCGGTCACATGGGGGATGACCTGCACCGTTGCGCCGAGATAATCGCCACGACGTTCTTTGGCGATGATCTCCTGATAGATCCGCCCGGTCGTGATGTTGTCCTGCCGGTTGGCTGACCTTCCCGTGAAACGCTCGTAATGGCCGAGGTCGAGGTCGGTTTCGGCGCCGTCGTCGGTCACGAACACCTCCCCGTGCTGGTAAGGGCTCATCGTGCCGGGATCGACGTTGAGGTAAGGATCGAGCTTGCGGAGGCGGACGGAATAACCGCGGGCTTGCAGCAGCGCGCCTAGCGCCGCCGATGCCAAACCTTTGCCGAGAGAGGAAACCACGCCGCCGGTGATGAAGATGTACCGCGCCATGGGCCTTCAATATAGCTGAACCGCGGCACGATTCGAAACCCCCGGGGCCGTATTCTGTGGAGGCGAGCTGTACCCTAGGGCGAAACGGGGACCTTGGGGCCGGCAGGCTCGCTGCTCGGGAGCTGCGGAAGCGGGTTCGTCGCCGGCGCGGAATTGCCGCTTTGGCTCGGCGAAGCCGGCTGCTCGAACAGGGATCCGGGTCCACCGTGGCGCGCAAGCAAGGTTAGTGAGATCGATGTGATGAAGAAGAGTACCGCGAGGACGGCGGTGGCCCGGGTCAGCGTGTTGCCCACGCCTCGCGCGGAAAAGAGCGAGCCTGCTCCGCCGCCGCCAATGCCGAGCGCGCCCCCTTCGGACCTCTGCATGAGCACTATGCCGATGAGCGCCAGGGCGATGAACAGATGGACGATGAGGAGCACGGTCTGCATGGACGGCCTTTCAACTGGATCGGCATTTAGGCCGCCAGAACGCCTCAGACAAGTAGAGGTCTGTTGACATATTTATGTCCACTCCCATAGATTCACCACATGAACACGACTGAACGCACCACCGTACGTCTACCTGCTCAGCTATTGCGCGAGGCGAAGAAAAAGGCGGCCCAAGAAGGCACTACGCTTACAGCTCTCATCGAAACCGGCTTGCGCCATGTTCTTAGGCGAAATCCGTCAGCCGTGTCCGGTAAGCGTCCCCGCGTATCATTGGCTCGCGGCAACGTGATGATCGACGTGAGTAGTAACGTAAAACTGTTCGACCTCGCGGACGAAGACCTCCCGCTCGAGAAGCTGCGGTGATTCTTCCGGACGTTAACGTTCTACTGTCGGCCTTTCGCGCGGATACGGTCACTCACGCGATCTGCCGCGGTTACGTCGATGAAATCACGGAAAGCCGCCTCAGCTTCGCCCTTTCGACCGTCATCCTGGCCTCAGTCGTCCGGCTGTCCACCAACCCGCGGATTTTCAATCCGCCGTCGAGTGTCGATGACGCGGTCGGGTTCTGCGAAGATCTGGTCTGTCAGCCCAATGCTGTCTTTGTTCACCCTGGCGCTGAGCATTGGTCCTTGTTTTCGGCCCTTTGCCGAGAGACGAACGCCACCGGAAATCTGGTGACCGACGCCTGGATCGCAGCACTCGCGCTCGAATGGGGTTGCGAGGTAGTTACTTACGACCGAGATTTCTCTCGGTTCCGCGGGATACGACACCGCCCCCCTCACCGAAGCCACTAAGCGTAGACCTTGATGATGCCGATGAAGTCGGCGGCCTTGAGGCTGGCACCGCCGACGAGCGCGCCATTGACATTGGCGGCCCCCATGAGTTCGGCCGCGTTCGACGGCTTGACCGACCCTCCATAGAGAATGCGCATGTCTCCGCTCCGCCCGGAGAAAAGCATGCCGCCGAGCTCGCTTCTGATATGGGTGTGGACTTCGGCTACCTCGGCGGGTGTGGGCGTAAACCCTGTGCCGATGGCCCATACCGGCTCGTAGGCGATAACCGTATTGCTAGGATCGGCGCTGTCGGGAAATGATCCCTCGAGCTGGCGCGAGGTGACCTCGAGGGTGCGGCCGGCTTGGCGTTCCGCCAAGGTCTCCCCAATGCAGATGATGGCCGTGAGCCCGGCCCGGTGCGCGGCAGCGGCTTTTCTGCGGACCACATTGTCGGTCTCCCCGTGGTCGGTGCGCCGCTCGGAATGCCCGACGATTACGCCCGTGCAGCCGGAATCGGCGAGCATTTCCGCCGAGATGTCGCCGGTATGCGCGCCGCTCTGCTCCCAATGGCAGTCCTGCCCGCCCAGACTGACGTGGGCGCCTTTAAAGATCGCCGCCAATCTGCCGATCAGGGTGGCGGGCGGACAGATCATGACATCGCAGTTGAGAGCGACGTCCTTGAGCATTCCGGCCATCAGCCTCGCTTCGTTGAGCGACAGCGTCGTGCCGTTCATCTTCCAGTTCCCCGCCACGAGCGGGCGCGGACCGGTCGTCGTCATCCCTTCCCCCATTGCCGTTCCCCCGAGGCTGCTGTAGCAGAGCCCCGGCCGGGTTGCGAGGCTCGGACCTCGTTCTTATCATGCGCGCCAACGCCAGGGCAGCGGCTAAGGATTCCTCGATGCTTGACGTCTTCCGGAGAGCGGCCAAGGGTTGGACCGCCAAGATCCTGATGGGTCTGCTCGTCGTGAGCTTCGGCATCTGGGGAATTGCCGACGTGTTTCGAGGCTTCACCACGGGGGATCTCGCCAGCGTAGGCGGGCGGAAGATCTCGGTCGAGGAGGCGCAGAACCTCTATCGAGAACGGCTTAGATTCTATTCCCAACAGATGGGGAAGGCAGTCACCCCCGAAGATGCCCGGCGGCTCGGCCTCGACCGCCTCGTTCTCTCCGAACTCCTGCGAGATGCCGCTCTCGATGAGCAGGCGAGCCGCATGAAGCTCGCCGTGTCAGATGAACAGATCGCCAAGCAGATTCGGCAGAATCCGGCATTCCAGAACGCGCAAGGCCAGTTCGACCCGAACCTCTTTCGGCAGGTGCTCGAGCGCAACGGCTTCAACGAACAGCTCTATGTTGGAGCACTCCGCCGCGATTTCCTGCGGGAGGCGATCTCGGGCGCCGCGCAGGCCGATATTACGGTGCCCAAGTCCCTGACCGATGCGCTCTACAAATATCGCAACGAGCAGCGCAACGTCCGCTATTTCAGTGTTCGTCCGACCGAACAGGAAATTCCCAAGCCCTCTGACCAAGATCTCAAGACATATTACGACGAGCACCCGCAGGCCTATACGGCGCCGGAATACCGGAGCCTCGCGCTGCTCAGCGTCGAGCCGAAGGACTTGGCATCCAAGATCGAGATCAGCGATAAGGATGTCGAGGCGGCCTATGGAGCCCGCAAATCCGAATTCTACGCTCCCGAAACCCGGACCATTCTGCAGATGACGTTTCCGAGCGTCGAGGAAGCGAAAAAAGCGAAGGCCAGACTCGCTGCGGGTGAGGACTTCCTGGCCATCGCGAGGGAGCGCGGCATGACCGAGCAGGACGCGACCCTGCCCGATCGCACGAAGGACAGCATTCCCGACCAGACCCTCGCCAACGCCGCCTTTTCGCTGAAGGAGGGTGAGGTGAGCGAGCCCATCGAGGGCAAACTCGCGATATCGCTCATCAAGATCACCCGCATCACGCCCGCCAAGCAAGCGGCACTCGACGAGGTGAAGGCCCAGCTCAAATCTCAGCTCCAGCTCGAAAAGGCGCGAGACGAGATCGAGAACACGTACAATACGGTGGAAGATGCGCGGGCCGCCCAGGAGTCCTTCGAGCAGATTGCCCAGCGCACCGGCCTTCCCTTCCAGCTCATTCCCGCCGTCGACGCTTCCGGTCTCGACAAGACCGGCAAGCCCGTGGACATGCCCCTCAAACAGGAAGTTCTGAAACAGGCCTTCACGAGTGATGCCGGCGTCGAGAACGATGCCCTGCCAACCCCGAGCGACGGTTACGTTTGGTACGATATCCGCGAGGTCACGCCCGCCGCACTCAAGCCGTTCGATGCCGTGAAGAGTCAAGTTGCGGCCGAGTGGACGGCCCTCAAGACGCGCGAGGCCGCAATCGAAAAGGCCCGAAAGCTCGTCGAGCGCGCCAGGAACGGCATTGCGCTCGATGCTCTCGCGCAGGAGAACGGCGCCGAAGTTAAATCGCTGAATGGGTTGAAGCGCGACGAGACGAATGCCGACTTCGATCAGCAGGCGATCGAGGCGCTCTTTTCCGTTCCGGACGGCGGCTTCGCTTCAGCACCCGACCGGGACGGCAAGGCCGCGAAGGTGATGCAGGCCCAGATTGTCCCGCTTGCGCCTTTGGATGCCTCCACTTCGGAAGCCAAATCGATCGCCAAGTCGATGGGCCAGACCGTCGGCTCGGAGCTCCTCGCTGAATATGTGAGCGATCTCCAGGAGGGACTCGGAGTAACCGTCAACGAAAAGCTTTGGTCACAGGTCACGGGCGCGAACGCAGAGTGACAGCTGAACCAATCCTCTCAATTCGTTATGACGAACTCCTCCCATGCAAGTTTCACCCGATTTCGACACTTTCCGGCGCGCCTATGAGGCGGGCACCGCCCAGATCGTGCTTACCCGCCTCGTCGCCGACCTCGAGACGCCGGTCTCGGCAGCGCTCAAGCTCGCCCGCAATACCCGCTACTCCTTCCTTCTCGAGTCGGTCGAGGGGGGCGCCGTCCGCGGACGCTATTCCATCATTGGAATCAAGCCGGACCTGATCTGGAAAGTCGAGGGCGACCGGACGACCATCAACCGGCACGCCCTCAACGACCCCGACGGTCCATTCGAGGCGATCGAAGCCCGACCGCTCGAAGCATTGCGCCGGCTTCTGAGCGAGAGCCGGATCTCGCTTCCCGAGGACGCCCCGCCGATGGCGGCCGGCGTCTTCGGTTATATGGGCTACGACATGGTGCGGCTTATGGAGGAGCTGCCCGAGGCCAATCCCGACGTCCTCGGCCTTCCCGATGCCGTTCTGATCCGCCCGACGGTCATGGCGATCTTCGATTCGGTCAGGGACGAGGTAACGGTCGTGACACCAGTCTATCCGAACCGTACGGTCGGCAGCAAAGCGGCCCACGCGAGGGCGCTCGAGCGGATCTCGGAGGTGGTCGAGGCCCTCGACCGCCCCCTCGATCACGAGGTGAGGCTTGGAGCAGACGTACCGCCGATCGAGAACCCCTACTCCAACACGACGCCCGAGCAGTATCGGGCGATGGTGCTCAAGGCCAAGGACTATATCGCGGCAGGAGACATTTTCCAGGCCGTGCTGTCGCAGCGCTTCGAAGCGTCCTTCTCGCTTGCGCCCTTCGCACTCTACCGGTCGCTTCGTCGCGTAAACCCGTCCCCGTTTCTCTACTTTCTCGATTTCGGCCGCTTCGCGATCATCGGCTCCTCGCCGGAAATCCTGGTGCGGGTGAGGGATGGAAAGGTGACGATCAGGCCGATCGCCGGCACCCGCCCGCGCGGCGCCACTCCGGCGCGGGACCGGGCCCTCGCCGCGGAGCTTCTGGCCGATCCCAAGGAACGAGCCGAACATCTCATGCTGCTCGACCTCGGGCGCAACGACGTCGGCCGGGTCGCTGAGATCGGCTCGATCAAAGTGACGGATCAGTTCATTCTCGAATATTACAGCCAGGTGATGCACATCGTCTCCAATGTCGAGGGCAAGCTCGACCGGAAGTACGATGCCATCGATGCCCTCTGCGCCGGCTTTCCGGCTGGCACCGTGTCGGGCGCGCCGAAGGTTCGGGCGATGGAGATTATCGACGAGCTCGAGAAGGAGAAGCGCGGCGTCTACGCCGGCTGCGTCGGTTACTTCTCCTGCGACGGCGACATGGACACCTGCATCGTGCTCCGCACGGCGATCGTCAAGGACGGCAAGATGTACGTGCAAGCGGGGGCGGGCGTGGTCGCCGACAGCATCCCCGAAAACGAGCACGTCGAGTGCGTCAACAAGGCCAAGGCGCTCTTTCGCGCCGCCGAGGACGCGGTCCGCTTCGCTGGCCGCGCCGGGAGGGGCCAATGATCGTCCTCATCGACAACTACGACAGCTTCACCTTCAATCTTTACCATTTCCTCGGCGATCTCGGCGCCGAGGTGGTGGTGCACCGGAACGACAAGGTGAGCGTCGGACAGATCATCTCATCACGGCCGCAGGCGATCGTCCTCTCGCCCGGCCCATGCACGCCGAACGAGGCCGGCATCTGCCTCGACCTCATCGCTGAAGCGTCTTCCGACATCCCGATCCTGGGCGTCTGCCTCGGGCATCAGGCGATCGGCCAGGCATTCGGGGGGAAAGTGGTGCGAGCGCCGGCGCTCATGCACGGGAAACTCTCCACGATTCACCACCAGGGCCAGGGTCTCTTCGACGACGTTCCCGAGGCCTTCGAGGCGACCCGGTATCACTCGCTCATCGTCGAGCGCGAGAGTCTTCCCGAGTGTCTGGCTGTCACGGCGGAGACGGACGACGGTCTCATCATGGGCTTCGAGCACAAGGACAGGACCGTGCACGGCGTGCAGTTCCACCCCGAAAGCATTGCCTCAGAGCACGGCCACAAGCTATTGAAGAACTTCCTCCAAATGGCCGGGGTGCGGTGAAGAGCGCAGGAGCCGCATGACATGCCGGATCTGAAGCCGCTGATCGGAAAATGCGCGGCGGGACAGCCGCTCACGCGAGAGGAAGCCCGCACCGCCTTCGACGTGCTCATGTCCGGCGAAGCCACCCCATCACAGATCGGGGGCCTCCTCATGGCGTTGAGAGTGAGGGGTGAGACGGTCGAGGAAATCACCGGCGCCGTCGAAACCATGCGCGAGAAGATGCTCAAGGTCGAGGCGCCGGAGCACTCGATCGATATCGTCGGGACGGGCGGGGATGCTTCCGGCTCCTACAACATCTCGACATGCGCGGCGCTCATCGCGGCGGGCGCCGGCCTCAAGGTCGCCAAACACGGCAACCGGGCGCTCTCGTCCAAATCGGGCGCGGCCGACGTTCTTATGGCGCTCGGCGTGAAGATCGATCTCAAACCGGAAGACATCAGCCGCTGTATCCGCGAGGCCGGTGTCGGCTTCATGTTCGCGCCAGCTCACCATGCCTCGATGAAGTATGTGGGACCGAGCCGGATCGAGCTCGGGACACGCACGATCTTCAATCTCTTGGGTCCGCTGTCGAACCCAGCCGGCGTGCGCAGGCAGGTCACGGGCGTGTTCGCCAGAGACTGGGTCGAGCCCCTGGCTCAGGTCTTGAAGAATCTGGGGTCGGAACGCGCCTGGGTCTGCCACGGCGAAGGCGGCTTCGACGAGATTGTGCCTTGCGGTACCTCCTATATCGCTGAACTCGATCAGGGCGAGGTGAAGACCTTCGAGCTCACGCCCGAAGCGGCGGGTCTCGAGAGGACGCGGCCGGAAGACCTGAAAGGCGGCGAAGCGGCGCACAATGCGGAAGCCCTGGTCGCCGTGCTCGACGGGCTCAAATGCGCGTTCCGCGACGCTGCCGTCATGACCGCCGGAGCCGCCCTGCTCCTCGCCGGAAAATGCCGGGACTATCCGGAAGGCGTGTCGCACGCCGCCCGTGCAGTCGATTCGGGTGCGGCACGGGATGCGCTCGACCGCCTGGTAAAGGTCTCGAACCAGTGACCATCCTCGACAAGATCGGCGCCTACAAGCGCGAGGAAGTGGCGAAAGCCAAACGCGAGATTCCCGAACGCCAGCTCGACGTAATGGCGCTCGATGCCCCTCCGGTCAGGAGCTTTGCCGGAGCGCTCAGGGCCAAGATCGATGGTGGCGAGTGGGCGCTCATCGCCGAGATCAAGAAGGCGAGCCCTTCGCGCGGGCTCATCCGCGCCGACTTCAATCCGCCCCAGCTCGCCATGGCTTACGAGGCCGGGGGGGCGGCTTGCCTTTCCGTTCTTACCGATGGCCCCTCTTTCCAGGGGGCACCCGAGTATCTCGGCGCCGCGCGAGCCGTAACGGCCCTGCCCGCCCTCCGAAAGGACTTCATCCTGGACACCTACCAAGTCGCGGAGTCCCGCGCGTGGGGGGCGGATTGCATCCTCCTCATCATGGCGATGATCGACGATGCGCTTGCGTGCGAGCTCGAAGCCGCGGCCCTCGACTGGGGCATGGACGTGCTGGTCGAGGTTCACAATGAGGCGGAGCTCGAACGCACGCTCGAGCTTTCGACGAGCCTCATCGGCATCAACAACCGCGATCTCCATACGTTTGAAACTTCGCTCGCCACGACCGAGCGGCTAGCGCCGCTCGTCCCAGCGGACCGGATCATCGTGGGCGAGAGCGGTCTCTTCTCGGCGGCCGACCTCGCCCGTCTGTCTGCCGCCGGAGTGAATGCGTTTCTGGTCGGCGAGAGTCTGATGCGTCAGCCGGACGTCGCCCGCGCGACCCGCGCCATACTCGAGAGAGCATGAGCAAGTTCACCCATCTCGATGAGAAGGGAGCGGCCCGCATGGTCGATGTGGGCGCAAAGGAAGTGACCTTACGCGAGGCGACGGCCAAAGGCCGCGTCCTCATGCAGCCCGAGACGCTCGCCGCGATCGAGAGCGGCACGGCGAAGAAGGGAGACGTACTGGCGACGGCCCGGATAGCCGGCATCATGGCGGCAAAAAAGACGCACGAACTCATCCCGCTCTGCCACCCTCTGATGATCTCGAGCGTGACGGTCGAGTTCGCACCCGATCGTCAGCACTCGGCGATCGAGGTCGCGGCCACGGTCACGGTCGATGGCAAGACCGGCGTCGAGATGGAAGCGCTAACCGCCGTCTCGGTCGCATGCCTCACCCTTTATGACATGTGCAAGTCGGCCGACCGCGGAATGCGGATCGCGGATATCCGCTTAACCGAAAAGAGCGGCGGAAAGTCGGGCCGCTACAGGGCCGATTGACGGCAATGCCGCTCCTTTCCGTCGATGATGCCAAGGAACGCATCCTCAAAGGCGTAAGGCCGCTCGGACCCGAGATCGTTCCTCTTGAGCGGGCATTCGGACGGGTGCTCGCCCGCGATGTCAAAGCCACTCGCGATCAGCCGCCCTTCGAGGCCTCCGCGATGGACGGCTACGCTGTGCGGCATGGTGACGTAGTTGCCATTCCGACCATGCTGACGATGATCGGGATGTCAGCCGCCGGACACGCCTATGCCGGCCGAATGAGACCCGGTCAGGCGGTGCGGATCTTCACCGGTGCGCCCCTGCCGAAGGACGCCGATACCGTGGTCATCCAGGAGAATACGCGCGCCGAAGGCGACAAGGTGACGATCTTGGAGGGCGCACGGAAAGGTCAAAACGTACGGAGACGCGGCCTCGATTTCCATAAGGGAGACGTTCTTCTCAGGTCAGGTACGGTGCTTAGCGCGCGAGATGTCGGGCTTGCGGCGGCCGCCAACCACCCGGCTCTCGACGTTCGGCGCCGACCACTCGTGGCAATCCTCGCCACGGGAGACGAGCTTGTGCTTCCGGGGTCAGAAGCGCGAGCGGACCAGATCTTCGCTTCCAACGGGTATGCGCTCCAGGGTTTGGTCCAGCGCTTCGGGGGCACAGCGCGGGACCTCGGCATCGTCGGGGACGACCTCGAGGCGACCATGCGCGCGATCGCCAAGGCCGCCGATGCCGATATCCTGGTCACAACCGGCGGCGCCTCCGTCGGCATGCATGATCTCGTGCAGGAGGCGCTTGCCCGGTCAGGCATCGAGCTCGACTTTTGGAAAATCGCCATGCGCCCGGGAAAGCCGCTGATGTTCGCAAGACGCCGGCGCCAGCGCGTCATGGGCTTGCCTGGCAATCCGGTTTCGGCGCTCGTCTGCGCCAGGATTTTCTTGACGCCGCTCCTTTGCGCTCATCTCGGGGTTTCAACCGACGACGAACCGATCGAAGCCCACCTCACTGTTCCGCTTTCCGCCAATGACGGACGGCAGGACTACGTGCGCGCCAAGCTCGCTCGGAAGGACGGCGCGGCTTACGAGGTAACACCCTTACCGAAGCAGGACTCTTCCATGCAGCGGACCTACGCACAAGCCGGCGCTCTCATCGTCCGCGCGCCAAACGCGCCCGCTGCGGCGGCCGGCGATCCGGTCCCTGTGCTGATCCTCGATTTCTGAGGCATCCTATTTTCTTTCCTTGCCGAACTAAACAGGAACGTTTATGTTCTTGTTTAGGTTTTGTTCGAATCATAACGGCCAACGCGGCACCTAGCGGGAACAGATCACGCCCATGCTCACACGCAAACAGCTCGAGCTTCTGCTCTTCATCAACGAACGCCTGAAGGAAGACGGTGTGCCGCCTTCATTCGAGGAGATGAAATCCGCGCTCAACCTCCAGTCCAAATCCGGCATTCATCGCCTGATCCTGGCATTGGAGGAGCGGGGATTTCTGCGCCGCATGCCCAACCGGGCACGCGCCCTGGAGGTGATCCGGCTTCCCGACTCGCACCAGAGCCTCACGTCTCGCCGAAACTTCTCGCCTAATGTCATCCAAGGGAATCTCGGCAAAGTCAGACCGATGCCGCAGGCAAGCGACGGCGGGCCGCGAATGGCGGTCGTGCCGGTGATGGGGAGGATCGCGGCCGGCGTTCCGGTCTCGGCGATACAGGACCACACGCACAACATCTCCGTGCCCCCGGAGATGCTGGGGGTCGGCGAGCATTTCGCGCTCGAGGTCAAGGGCGACTCGATGATCAGTGCGGGGATATTCGAAGGCGATACCGTCCTGATCCGCAAAGGTCCGGCCGCCAACAATGGCGACATCGTGGTGGCGCTCGTCGACGATGATGAGGCAACGCTCAAACGGCTTCGCCGCAAAGGCGATTCGATCGCTCTCGAGGCAGCGAATCCCGCTTACGAGACGCGCATCTTTGGTCCCGATCGGGTCAAAGTGCAGGGAAGGCTCGTCGGCCTGATCAGGAAATACTGAGCCAACTCGCGTTGAACTCTGCGGTTTGGTAGAGGGATCGGGCGCCCGCCATGATCCCACGCTATACCCGCCCCGAAATGGCCGCCGTCTGGGATCCCCAGACGCGATACCGCATCTGGTTCGAGATCGAGGCCCACGCCGCCGATGCAATGGCTGAGCTTGGGCTCGTTCCGAAGTCCGCCGCGCAAGCCATCTGGGACAAGGGCGGGAACGCCCAGTTCGACATCGCCCGCATCGATGCGATCGAGCGCGAGGTCAAACACGACGTCATCGCCTTCCTCACTCATGTCGCCGAGATCGTCGGTCCGGAGGCGAGGTTCCTGCACCAAGGGCTGACGTCTTCGGACGTGCTCGATACCTGTTTCAACCTGCAGCTTACGCGCGCTGCCGACATCCTCATCGATGATCTCGAGGCGCTGCTCGGGGCACTCCGGCGGCGCGCCTTCGAGTTCAAGGAGACCCCGACCATTGGGCGAAGCCATGGCGTGCATGCGGAGCCGACCACCTTCGGGGTCAAGCTCGCCTTTGCGTATGCCGAGTTCTCCAGAGCTCGGGACAGGTTGATCGCAGTGCGTAAGGAGGTCGCGACCTGCGCCATTTCCGGCGCTGTCGGGACGTTCGCCAATGTCGATCCGCGGATCGAGGAATACGTGGCCGAGAAGCTCGGCCTCAGGCCCGAGCCCGTATCGACGCAGGTCATCCCGCGCGACCGACACGCGATGTACTTCGCGGTGCTCGCGGTCATCGCAAGCTCGATCGAGCGACTCGCGACCGAGATCAGGCACCTCCAGCGGACGGAGGTGCTCGAGGCGGAAGAATTCTTCTCCGAGGGTCAGAAGGGCTCGTCCGCGATGCCGCACAAACGCAATCCCGTCCTCTCGGAGAACCTCACCGGGCTCGCGCGCCTCATACGATCGGCCGTCATTCCTGCGCTCGAGGACGTGGCGCTTTGGCACGAGCGCGACATTTCCCATTCCTCGGTCGAGCGCGGAATCGGACCCGACGCGACTGTTCATCTCGACTTCGCTTTGAACCGCCTCACCCAGGTGATCAACCGGCTCGTCGTCTACCCCGATAATATGAAGCGCAATCTCGACCGGCTCGGCGGTCTCATTCATTCGCAACGGGTCATGCTCGCCTTGACGCAGAAGGGCATGAGCCGGGAGGACGCATACCGGGCCGTACAGCGCAATGCGATGCCCGCGTGGCGGGGCGAAAGTTCATTTCGCGAGCTTCTGCAAAAGGACAGAGACGTTTCGGCAAAGCTGTCTTCCGCCGAGCTCGATGAGCTGTTCGACCTCGCTTACCATACGAAGCATGTGGATACGATCTTCAAACGTGTATTCGGCCCGGCGAGGCTGTCCTCGGGCGGACACGAGGAGCGTTGATTAGCCCGGGTCGAAAAGGAATTCGCGTCCGACCTTCACGCGCTGCACGCCGCCATAGTCGATGATATCGGCCGTCGCATAAGTCTCCGTCAGCGTGGCCGGAAGAAAGCTTCCTGTTCCGACGACGTCGAGCGGAGCCCGCGCCGCGCCCATGACTTGGCACTTCTGAGGATCGAAACCGGAGGACGCCACGATCTGCGCCTCGCGGAAGCCGGCATTATCGAGCGCGAGTCGCGCGTTGATGACGGAGGCCACCGACACGCCTGTGCCGAACAGGATGCGGCGGACTTTGTCGACGAGGATGTTGCCGGGGTCGAGTTGGAAGGCGCGGCCGCCCAGAATCTGTTCGACGATGTTGTATTCCCCGTGCGTGCCGAGCCACTGCCCTACCCGCTCGATCGAGCGCTCGAAGTCGAGCCCCTCCGCGAAGCGCCCGCCATGCGTGTCGAGCCTGATCCCGAACGACTTCCCCGTCTTGTGGAGCTTCGCCTCCTTGTAGAACCAGTTCGCACACTTGAGCGCGTCGGTGATCTCGTGGCCCGTGTAATCGACGAGCGCCACGAGAATCCGCGCCTCGGGCACGAGCCGCTCGAAGAGCTTCAGCGCCTCGAGCACGTCGCCTCCCGTGTAGCCGACGAGCGCATGCGGCATGGTGCCCATCCCCGCATCCGATCCGAAGAGCGGCGCTGTCAGATCCTGAGACGAGCCGATGAAGCCTTTGACCTTGCTGTCTCCCTTTTTCGCCGCTTCGCTGCCGACCGCCGCGCCATAGGAGGCAAGGATGTTCATCTCCGCTCCGCTCGCGTGGCGTGCGTGCATATCCATGAAGCCCGCGGTCGGGATCGCCCGGCACATCTCGTAAGCGTTGTTGGCCGACACGCAAGGGAAACCGATCTTCTGAAGGATGAGCGTCTCGATCTGCGAGAGCTCCGCCATCGAGCCTCTGATCTCGAGGATCTTCTTCTCGGACGGGACGAGATCGCCTTCATTGAAAAACCGTTTGACACGCGCCGTTGGCACGAGACGGCCGAGAAGCCTGATCGCAGGCTCGAGGGCGGCAACCACACGCCGCCTCATGAACACCGCATAAGCAACCTCGATGTCGCCGTTCGCGGCCACGATTCTTGCGGTATTCGTGAAATACTTGTCGGTCTGGGTCTCGACCGGGCCGGCGGCGAGGCAAATGTCGATGATCTTGTCGAGCACGGCATCCCGGCTCGAGACCTTCGGCGTGCGCTGATCCATCGTCGCCTCCACGCTTCGGGGTGCGACCGCACCGTGGGGCTAAGGCTGCATCGCCTTGGCGCCGGCCGCCATCATATTCACATCGGTCGCGGCGGCAATGAACCTGAACCCCAACTCAATATAATGCCGGCAAGCTTCGGGCGAGCCGCCGAACGCGCCCGGCACGAGGCCGTTCTTCTTCGCAGCGGCAATCACACTCTTGAGGGCCCCGTCGATCTTGGGGGTCTTCGGGTCCGCGCCGAGACCGAAGCCAAGCGAAATCGAGAGGTCGTTCGGACCGACGAACAGCCCGTCGAGCCCCGGCGTCGCCGCGATCGCCTCGAGATTGTCGAGCGCTTCCTGTGTCTCGATCATCGCGAAAAGCATGGTCATTTTGTTGGCCTCGGCGAGGTAGGCTGCGGGAACGAGCTTCGCCGCCTGAACCGCGGCATAGCCGCCCCAACTGCGCATGCCGTTCGGCGGATATTTTCCCGCCTTGACCAGGGCTGCTGCCTGAGCCGCGGTGTTGACCATGGGCGCGATGATCGCTCTGGCGCCCACATCGAGCGCCTGACCGATAATTCCCGGCTCGTTCCACAGGACCCGAAGGAAGACCGGCTTGCCTTGGGCGCTGATCGCCGGCGCCATTCCGACCACATCGGTGAACCCAGAAAGGCCGTGCTGCATATCGATGCAGACCGCCTCGAAAGGAAGGCGCGCAAGTTGGCCGGCGAGTACCGGACTCGGGACCGTGGCCCAGCTGAACAGGAGCGGCTTGCCGTCGGCGAGCCGCTCTCTCAAGGAGAAAGCCGCTTCAGCCATCTATCGCTCCGCCTGGATCTGCTCGACGGCTTTGGCAAGCAATTCTTCCATGATCCGGCGGATCTGGTGGTCGGACTGCGTCACCCCCTTGGCGTTGAAATCCGACTTTATCTTCCGAAACACATCCTCATCCCCCGCCTCAGCGAAATCGGCCCGGATCACTTCCTTAGCGTAAGCCTCGGCTTCGCTGGAGGAGAGCCCGAGCTTCTCGGCCGCCCACATGCCGAGCAGCCGATTGCGACGTGCCGACGCCTTGAATCTCAGCTCTTCGTCATGCGCGAACTTGCGCTCGAACCCCTCTTTGCGCTTGTCGAAGGTCGACATTCCCCTCTCCCCGTCGTTTCCGGCGCGGCAGAAATAGCCACCGGGCCACGGCAAATCAACCGGCGCGGCCGGAGTTGATTCCGGGGAATGGCCGGGCTAGGTGCACTTTGCAGTGCATGATCTTACATTACTCCATCATGCGGGCGACAAGCCACGAATCGCCATCTCCAAGCTGTCGGTAGCGTCATTGCCCCTCCAAGGCGTATTCTTTGCCGGGGCTGAAGGGTATTCGGAATGAGGATTGTGCCAATGAACACGCGGCGGACACGCATCTACGAAGGCAAAGCCAAGATCCTCTACGAAGGGCCGGAGCCGGGGACGATCATCGTCCACTACAAGGACGACGCGACCGCCTTCAATGCGCAGAAGACCGCGGTCATCGAGGGCAAGGGGGTCCTCAACAACCGCATTTCCGAGCTCATCTTCACGCGGCTCAACGAGCTTGGCATGCCCACTCATTTCGTGAAGCGGCTCAACATGCGCGAACAGCTCGTGCGCGAGGTCGAAATCATCCCGCTCGAGGTGGTCGTGCGCAACGTCGCTGCGGGCTCCCTCGCCAAGCGCCTCGGCCTCGAGGAAGGCCATGCGCTGCCGCGCTCCATCATCGAGTTCTATTACAAGAATGATCAGCTTGGCGATCCCATGGTGTCGGAAGAGCACATCACCGCGTTCAACTGGGCGAGCCCCCAGGAGATCGACGACATCATGCACATGGCGATCCGGATCAACGACTTCCTCTCCGGACTCTTCCTCGGCATCGGTATCAAGCTCGTCGACTTCAAGGTCGAGTTCGGCCGGCTCTACGAGAATGATATGGTCCGGATCGTGCTCGCCGATGAGATCAGCCCCGACTGCTGCAGGCTCTGGGACATCAAGACCCAGGACAAGCTCGACAAGGATCGTTTCCGGCGCGACCTCGGCGGGCTCGTTGAAGCCTATCAAGAAGTGGCGCGGCGGCTCGGCATCATGCCCGATCTCGAGCAGCCTGAGCGCGCCAAGCCGAGGCTCGTCAAAAACGATTGATGAAGGCCAAGATCACGATCACGCTCAAGAAGGGCGTGCTCGACCCGCAAGGCAAGGCTATCGAGGGCGCGCTCCATTCGCTGGGGTTTCCCAGGGTTGAGCACGTCCGCCAGGGCAAATACATCGAGCTTGAGCTTCCCGAACGCGATCAGGAGGCGGCGAGGGCAGCGGTCGAGGCCATGTGCCGGAAGCTCCTCGCCAACATTGTCATCGAGAACTACGAGATCGAGCTGGGCTGACGGACAACGGTGAGATCGGCGGTTATCTTATTCCCGGGCATCAACCGCGAGCACGACATGGTGCGCGCGCTCGAAACAGTGACCGGCAGCCGGCCCATTGTCGTCTGGCACACCGAGACGATCCTGCCGAAAGTCGAGCTCGCGGTGATCCCCGGCGGATTCTCCTACGGGGACTACCTGCGCTGCGGAGCCATCGCGGCGCGCTCGCCGATCATGGCCGATCTTGCAAACGAAGTCGGGCGCGGTCTGAAGGTGCTCGGCGTCTGCAACGGCTTCCAGATCTTGACCGAGGCCGGACTCCTGCCGGGAGCCCTCCTCCGCAATTCCGGCCTTAAATTCGTGAGCCGGGAGGTCCGGCTCAGGATCGAGAACGACAACACCTTCTTCACCCGCAAGACCCGACGCGGCGATATCGTCCGATGCCCCGTCGCGCATGGCGAAGGCAATTACATCTGCGACGAGAAGACGCTCGCGCGCCTCGAAGGCGAAGGACGAGTGATCTTCCGTTATGCGGAGGGCACCAATCCCAATGGCGCCCTCAACGACATCGCTGGGATCGTCAACGAGGCGGGGAACGTCATCGGCCTCATGCCCCATCCCGAGAACATGGTCGAGCCGCTCCACGGTTCGACCGACTGCCGCCCATTCTTTGAGAGCCTCCTCACCGCTTGACCGTGCGGCGATTGTAGCTATTTTAGCTCTTTCAGGAGAGTCGCAATGAAGTCCATGGGCGCCCGCGAAGCGAAAAACCAGCTTGGGACCGCAATCGATGCTGCCCAAAAAGAAGCCGTGATCATCACTAAGCACGGCCGTCCGGCTGCGGGATTGGTATCCATCGAAGAGCTCGCCCAGATACCTCGATACCGGTCCCTCGATGCCTCTAGTCTGAGAGCGCTTGAAGACCCGAGTACCCGCAGGGAACGGGTCATGAGGTGGTACGGAACGCTCAAGGGCACCTTCGGCTCAGCGGAAGAGGTCGACGAATATCTCCGAAAAGAGCGGGAATCATGGAATCGCTAGAGGCCCTGAGAGGCCGACGCGTTTACCTGGATTCGAATATCGTCATCTATATGCTCGCAGGAAGCACCCCGTTTGGCAGTATTGCGCGAGCTCTCCTTGGTCTCTCCGCAGGGCGTGAATGCGACTTCGTGACCGCTGAAATCGCAGTGAGCGAGGTGCTGCCGGGAATTGTCCAAAAGAACGATCTCGAGGCGCTGGATAGGTGTCTCGATTTTTTCGAAAGCGGCGATGTCGTTGAATTGCACAGCACCAGCCGTGATGCTTTCTACAAAGCCGGAATGCTCAGAGGTCGAACTCGCCTTTCTACTCCGGATGCCATTCACCTCATGACCGCCGTTGAAAGCGGCTGTGAAGTTTTTCTCACCAACGACAAACGCCTCCCTCCATTAAAAGAAATATCCGTCGTTCAGCTGTCTGATCTGTCTGGCTGAACATGGCCTCAGAAGTCGACCAGATCACCCCGGAGCTCGTCGCCCAGCATGGACTCAAGCCCGAGGAATACGAGCGGTTCGTGAAGCTCATCGGGCGCGAGCCGACAATCACCGAGCTCGGCATTGTGTCAGCGATGTGGAACGAGCACTGCTCCTACAAGTCATCGAAGAAGTGGCTGAGGACGCTGCCCACCACTGGCCCGCGGGTGATCCAGGGGCCTGGCGAAAACGCCGGCGTCGTCGATATCGGTGACGGCCAGGCGATCGTCTTCAAGATGGAGAGCCACAATCATCCCTCGTTCATCGAGCCCTATCAGGGTGCGGCAACCGGGGTCGGCGGCATTCTTCGCGACGTCTTCACCATGGGCGCGCGGCCGATCGCGGCCTTGAATGCCTTGCGCTTTGGCGATCCTTCGCACCCCAAAACGCGCCATCTCGTTTCGGGTGTTGTCGCCGGGATAGGCGGTTACGGGAACAGCTTTGGCGTGCCGACCGTCGGCGGCGAGGTCTATTTCCACCCGCGCTATAACGGCAACATCCTCGTCAATGCGATGGCGGTCGGACTCGCCGATGCCGACAAGATTTTCTATTCCAAAGCCGAGGGCGTCGGATTGCCGGTCGTATATCTCGGCGCCAAGACCGGGCGCGATGGCATCCACGGCGCCACGATGGCGTCAGCCGCTTTCGACGAAAACGCCGAAGAGAAACGGCCGACCGTCCAGGTCGGCGACCCATTCACCGAAAAGTGCCTGCTCGAAGCTTGCCTCGAGCTCATGGCCTCGGGAGCGGTGGTCGCGATCCAGGACATGGGTGCGGCGGGTCTCACCTGCTCGGCGGTTGAGATGGGCGCCAAGGGCGGCCTCGGGATCGAGCTCGACCTCGACCGGGTGCCCTGCCGCGAAGAGGGCATGACCGCCTACGAAATGATGCTCTCCGAGAGCCAGGAGCGTATGCTGATGGTGCTCAGGCCGGAGAAGGAGAGAGAGGCCGAAGCCATCTTCCACAAGTGGGGCCTCGACTTCGCCATCGTCGGATACACGACCGACACCTTGCGGTTCATCGTCAAACATCGGGGCGATATCGAAGCCGACCTCCCGATCAAGGAGCTGGGCGATGAGGCCCCGGAATACGACAGGCCGTGGGAGCCGCTGCGCATTTCTCGTCCGGTTCCCGAGGTGAACGTAACCCCGCCTAACGACCTGAAAGCGGCCATTCTGAAGGTGGCGGGCTCTCCCGATCTCTGCTCGCGACGGTGGGTCTGGGAGCAGTACGATCATTTCATCCAATCGAATACGGCTCAGCGGCCGGGCGGTGATGCAGCGGTGCTGCGGGTCGGCGATACCGGCAAGGCGATCGCGGTCTCGGTCGACTGCACGCCTCGTTATGTGAACGCCGACCCTTACGAGGGCGGCAAGCAGGCCGTCGCCGAATGTTGGCGGAATCTCACGGCAGTCGGAGCCGATCCGATCGCGGTGACCGACAACCTCAATTTCGGCAACCCGGAGCGACCCGAGGTCATGGGCCAGTTCGTGAGGGCCGTGCAGGGCATTGGCGAAGCCTGCCGGGCGCTCGATTTCCCAGTCGTTTCGGGCAACGTGTCGCTTTACAACGAAACCAACGGCGCAGCGATCCTGCCCACTCCCACGATCGGGGGCGTCGGCCTCCTCCGGGACCTTTCTGTGATGGCCACTCTTGCGCTCAAGAGAGCCGGCGACGTAGTCATCCTGATCGGCGGGCGCGGCAAGCACCTCGGCCAATCAATTTACCTTCGCGAGATCTTCGGCCGTGAGGAAGGAGCACCGCCTCCCGTCGACCTCGACGCGGAACGGCAACATGGCGACTTCGTGCGCGATCTGATCCGGAGGGGCCGAGTATCTGCCGTGCACGATATCTCCGACGGCGGCCTCATCCAGTGCATAATCGAGATGATGCTCGCGTCCGACGGGCTTGGAGCAGAACTTCCGGGGCCCGATCACGTAGCCCTCTTCTCCGAAGATCAGGCACGGTATGTCATCACGGCGGCCCCGGACGCAGCTGCCTCGATCAAGGCCTGCGCAGATAGCGCTGGCCTTCCCGCCGCAGTCATCGGGAAGGTCATGCCGGACGCGTCATTGATTGTCGGAGCATCGGTCTCTATATCTCTGCACGAACTGCGCCACGCCCATGAGAGCTGGTTTCCAGCCTACATGGAAAGCAAGGCGGCCTAGGACCTTTCCGCATGGCGATGACTGCCGTCGAAATCGAAACCCTCATCCGCCAATCCCTTCCCGATGCCGACGTGCACATTCGCGATCTCGCGGGTGATGGAAACCACTATTCGGCGTCGATCGTCTCGGAGGCCTTCCGCGGCAAGTCGCGGGTTCAGCAGCATCAGATCGTATACGCCGCGCTTGGCGGACGCATGGGCGGTGAGTTGCACGCGCTTGCGCTCCAGACCAGCGCCCCAGAGGAGTGAGAGATGAGCGACATCCAAAATTGGATCGAGAATCAAGTGAAGTCGAATGACGTCGTGCTGTTCATGAAGGGCACGGCGCAGATGCCGATGTGCGGCTTTTCGAGCCGCGTCGTGCAAATTCTCAATCACGTTGGCGCGCCGTTCAGGGATATCAACGTGCTCGACTCCGAGGAGCTCCGGCAGGGCATAAAGCAGTACGCGAACTGGCCGACGATCCCTCAGCTCTACGTAAAAGGGGAGTTCGTTGGGGGCTGCGACATCATCACCGAGATGTATCAGTCCGGCGAGCTTCAGGGTCTGCTCGGCGTGAAGACCGTCGCCTGACCAGCAAGATCGCGAGCGCTGGATCGCCATAACAGCGCTGCTCGCGGTGACACCGGAGATCGTTCTCGGCGGCTTGATCATCCTGAGCGGCGTCGCGATTGCCGAATTCGGCCCCGAGCTTGTCGCCAAGCGGGCTTCGTGAAAACGGAAACCAAAGCGATCCTGGCGCTTCTCGTCACAACGCTGATCTGGGGCATGGCGCCCGTCTGCACCCGCCTGCTCGCAGTCGAGCTCAAGCCGGCAAATGCGCTCGTGATCCGCTACGCCGCAGTAACCCTGATCTTTGCAGCGGTGCTGGCCTGGACGGGCGGATGGCGGATTGATTTGCGGGACTGGCCGAGGCTCCTGTTCATCTCGCTCATCGGAATGCTCGGCTATAATCTCGGTAGCGTGTATGGTTTCGAGCTCGCTCCCGCGAGCATCGGTGGCCTCATCGTAGGGACGCAGCCCCTTCTCATCCTGCTCGTTGCAGCAGCGGTCGCGCAGGAGAGCCCGCGAGCGGCGACGATCGCCGGTGTCGCCATCGCGACGATCGGGACCGTGCTGTTGTTCTGGAACGATCTCCATTTCGCCGCCGGCCGGACCGATATGCTCCGCGGCGCAGTCCTGATTTTCCTGAGTGGCGTGGCGTGGGCCTTTTATGTCGTAGGTGCAAAGCCGCTCATCGAACGCTATGGCGCGCTCACCGTTAGCGGCGGTTCGATCATCATCGCCACGCTGCCGATGCTTGCCCTCGGCTCGTCGGAAACGGTGTCGGCCCTCGCAGGAATGACGGCGGTCGAATGGGGCGCCATGGCATTCATGGTAATCCTCTCGACCTTCGTCGCATCCATCACCTGGAACTACGGCGCTGGGCATCTTCCGGCCGCGGCTGCCGGTCCGTTCCTCTATCTCGTTCCCGTCCTCGCCGTCGCGGCCGGGGCGGCCATCCTCGATGAACCGGTTTCGGCGAACATTCTCGCGGGAGGCGCACTCATTCTCACCGGCGTAGCGGTCGCGGAATTCGGCGGGCGCGCGCGCATAGCTCGCCTGCGGCAGAAGCAAGGGACGAAATCACCGGTCTGATCTAAATTTCAGGCTCATGGAAACCTCCGCTTCCGCCACGAGCCGGCCCGTACCCTGGCTCTATTCTCCGATCATCATCATCGTTTCCGGATGCATTGTCGCCACCATCTCGTTCGGCGCGCGCGCCTCGATGGGACTGTTCACGCATCCGATATCCGAATTCCATCAGTGGCCACGTGAGATTTACGGCTTCGCCATGGCCATCCAGAACCTCGTCTGGGGCATGGTGCAGCCGGCGGCAGGCGGATTTGCCGACCGTTACGGAACGACCCGCGTGCTCATTGTGGGGGCTCTCATCTATGCGGCAGGCATGATCCTCATGGCCTTCTCGCATACCGCAACGCTTATGTACCTGAGCGGCGGCGTGATCGTCGGGGTCGGCATCGCTACCGCCTCGTTCTCGATCGTCATGGCGGGTTTTGCGAGGCTCGTCCCGCCCGACAAGCGGTCCTGGGCATTCGGAATCGCCACCGCCGCCGGCTCGCTCGGCCAGTTCATTTTCGCGCCGCTCGGGCAGGCTTTTATTGCCGCTTTCGGATGGCAGACGGCGCTCATCTATCTCGCGATGCTCGTGCTTCTGATCGTTCCCTTCGCGGTGCCGCTCAACGCGCCTTCGGCGAACGCGACCGGAGCTCAACGGAGCGAGCTTCCGATGTCGCTCGGCAATGCCATCCAACTGGCGTTCTCACATGGCAGTTATGTCCTGCTCACGGTCGGCTTCTTCGTGTGCGGGTTCCAGCTCGCCTTCACGACGATCCACCTCCCCGCCTTCCTGGTCGAGAGCGGGATTAGCGAATGGCTCGCCGCGTGGTCGATCGCGATCATCGGGGTGTTCAACGTGATCGGGTCCTATTCCGCCGGGCTCATCGGCGCGATCTTTCCCAAGAGATACTCGCTCTGCATCATCTATCTGCTGCGCTCGCTCGCGATCGCTCTCTTTATC
>JBJMRA010000101.1:0-6775 GCA_045802365.1 Hyphomicrobiales bacterium
ATCATCGTCCTCAACCTCGCGGACCGTCTCAAGGCACGTAAGAAGGCGAGCATCGAGTTCACCCCGGCCCAGTGCAAGGCGATCGAGGACCTGGCGCTCATCGTCCGCAACGCCATCCGCCTGTCGACGAGCGTGCTCGCGTCGGGAGACGTCGAGGGAGCGAAACGCCTGATCGCCGAGAAGGCGTCCTTCAGGTCGCTCGAAAACAAGGTGCTCAACGCCCATTTCCGGTCGAGCGGCGAAACCGCGCGGGAGAAGACTCTCCGGCAGAGCGCTCTGTTCGTCGATCTCATCCGCGATCTCCACAGCATCAACACGCACGTGGTTGCCGCGGCCTATCCGGTCGTCGAAGAGGCGGGGCTGTTGCGCGACACCCGCCTGAGAATGGCGGCGGCGGTCACCGCCACAACTGCGGGCATAACAGAATAAAACGATAAGAAACGGTTTATGCCGGCTGGGCGATGAGCTCGACATCCCCGCGTTCGGCAAGTCTGGCCTTGGTCTTGGCATCCTCGGCGCGCGATTCTTCGCGCCGCTTCAGGATCTCGTAGGCGATCGTCGCGATGAGGGTGATCACGATGATGATCACGGCAAGAGCCGACAAGGCGGGCGTCGTGCCCTGGCGGACGCGGCCGGCGAGGACGGTCACCAGCGTCTTGTCGGCCAGAATCGCGAAGGTCGTGGTGTTATAGTTCTCGAAGGAGGACAAGAAGGCGATGATCGCCGCGGAGAGGAGCGCCGGCTTCAGGAACGGAATGAGGATATGCCAGAAGACCTGCGGATAGCTCGCGCCCAAATCGAGCGCGGCCTCCTCCTGGTCGCGGTCGAACCGCTGGAGCCGGGCCTGGATGATGAGCAGGCAATAGGCGGCAATGAAGCTCGACTGCCCGAGTATCGCGAGGACGATGCCCTTGTAGATGACGGGCTTCGTGCCTGTGAACTCGCTGAAATCCTTCCAGAAGATGACCGTCGAGATGCCGATGATCACTCCCGGCGTGAGCACCGGCGAGACCGTGATCAGGTAGTAGAGCGAACGCGCCCGGTGATAGATCTGTTGCATCACGATTGAGGCGGCGAGCCCGATCGGCACGGCAAGGCATACGACGCCGAGCCCGATAATGACGCTGTTTTTGAGGCCAAGCATCATGTCGCGATCGTTGAGGATGTCGGAGAACCAGTGGACCGTGAAGCCGGTGAAGGGGTAAGCGCGCGGATAGCTCTCGGTGTTGAAGGCGCTGATGCTCATGATGACGAGCGGCCCGAAAAGATAGGCAAAGAACAAAACGAGATAGAACGCCGTCACCAATCTCAGCACGCCGCGGGAGGTCACCGGATCGTCTCCCCGAGGCTCACCTTGAAGGTACGCAGGACCGCCATCACGAACAGGACGCAGGCAGCGAGCAGAATCAGCGCGTAGGCCGAACCGCGCGCCCAGTTGAACGCCTGGAAGAAGAAATCGTAGACGATCGAGGTGAACCACAAGGTGCTGGGGCCGCCCAGGAACTGAGGCGCGGCGAGCGCGCCCGCCGAGAGCATGAACACCATCGTGCAGCCCGCCGCGATGCCGGGCTTGGCGTAGGGAATCACCACTTCCTTGTGGATGCGCCACCAAGGGGCGCCGAGATCGCGCGCCGCCTCGATCTGGTTTTTGTCGAGGCTCTCGATCGCGTTGTAGAGGGGGAATACCATGATGAGGAGATACGCGTACGAAAGTCCAACGTAGAGACCGACATTGTGGCCGAGGAAATCGATGGAATCGGTCGTGAGCCCGCTGTAGCGCAGGAACGTGTTGATGAGGCCCTCGGATGCAAGAAGGATGCGCAGCGCGAAGGCGCGGAGGATCTCGTTGATCCAGTACGGAAGGATGAGCGCGAGCATCAGAATACGAACCTTCTGCGCGGGCGCGACCTGCGCCATGTAGAAGGCGATCGGATAACAAAGCGCCAGATTGATCAACGTCACCGCGAGGCTGATCAGGATCGTGACGGCGAAAGCCCGCAAATGAGTGACGTTGTAGCTCGTGCCGCTTCCCGTCTGAGTTCCATAGAGGAAAAACTTGTAGTGCTCGAGCGTGAGCACGTCCTTCGGTCCGCCGCGGTCCTTTGGCCACAGCGTCGGATGGAAGGACTCCTGCATCATGTAGAGATAAGGCAGGGTCACCATGAACAGTGTCCAGAAGGCGACCGCGCCGATGAAAAAGACCGAGAGCGCCAAGCCGTTTCGCTGCACGAAGGAGCGCGAGGCGGAATCCCGCGAGACCCTCGCCTCGTAACGCGCCATCGCCCAGAAGACGGCGATGACGATCACCGGAATGAAGAAAACGAACTGCCTATTCACGAGCGAGCCTTCCTTCCGGCAGCGCGATACCGAGCGAGGGCTCGTAGGTGAGCATCGCTTCCGCTCCCTGCTCGGGGATGTCGGAAGTGTACTGGCGGCCGACCGTCAAAGTGATCTGCTTTTTGGCGGCGCCTTTCAGAAACACATGGGTGGCGTTGCCCTCAAAGGCGACGTTCATGACCACCGATCTGATCACCGGCCCCGTGCCGTTGCCGCCCAGCCTCAGCGACTCCGGACGGACGAACAGCAGTGCCTTTTCTCCCCTGCTCAGCCGGCCGGAATTGCGGCCCGGCAGCAGACCGAACGCCGTCTCGATCACCGCATGTAAGCCGTCCACATCGACGACCTGTCCTGGAAAGACGTTGTTTTCTCCAACAAAGGATGCGACGAACGGCGTTCCGGGGCTGTCATAGATGGTTTTCCCATCGGCGATCTGCTCGATCACGCCCTCGTTCATGACCGCGATGCGATCGGACATCGTCAGGGCCTCGCCCTGGTCATGGGTGATGTAGATGAACGTGATGCCGACGCGCTGCTGGATCGCCCGCAACTCGTTTCGCATATGCTGGCGGAGCTTGAGATCGAGGGCGGACAGCGGCTCGTCGAGCAGCAGCACCTGCGGTTCGACCGCAAGCGCCCGGGCGATGGCGACGCGCTGCTTCTGCCCGCCGGAAAGCTCGCTGACAAGCTTCGCCCCCTGGCCGCGGAGCGCGATCAGGCTCAGGAGCTCGTCCGCCCTCTTCATTCGCTGCTGCTTGGGCACGCCCCGCACGCGCAGCCCATAGGTGATGTTCTCGGCGACCGTCATCAGCGGGAAGAGCGCGAGGTTCTGGAAAATGAGCGCGGTCGGCCGCTTGTTCGGTCCGATCCCCGCCATATCCCGGCCGCCGATCCGAACCGCGCCCTCGGAAGGATCGAGAAACCCCGAAATGGTCCTGAGGATGGTGGTCTTGCCGCATCCCGAAGGACCGAGAAAAGAGAAGAATTCCCCGCCCCTTATCTCGAGCGTGGCCTCCTTTAGGGCGGTGAAATTGCCGAACCGCACGGTCACGTGGTCGAGTTCGACCTCGGCGCTCATCTCCGGCTGCATCCCCTTAGAAAATCGCGGCGAATTATGGTTATGCCGCCAGCCAAATCAATCACAAGCGCCCGGGCTTGTCATCCCCTGAGGAAAGTAGAGGCTCGAATGGAAAGCGGCCCCGAGATGTCTCGGGACCGCCTCAGATATTTCCTTCGACAGCTCAGGCCGACTTGAACTTGTCAGCGTATTCGAGCTTGAGGTCGCCCAGCCACGAGGACTCCGGCGGCCTGTTCCAGAGGTTCTTGAGGGCATCGCCCGGATAGGCTTCCTGAAAGTTCGTCTTCGCCTCCGCGGACAGCATGGCGTCGGCGCCCTTGACCACCGGATTGTAGCCCGAGCCCTCAGCCACCTGCGCTGCTACTTCGGGCGTATGCAGATAGTTGATGAACTCGTAGATCTGATCGACGTTCTTGGCCGCCTTCGGCATCGACAGGCCGTCGATCCAGGTGATAGCACCCTCCTTGGGGGCCTGATACATTACGGGCTTGCCGGCCTTCTTGAGCGACAGCGGCGGCCCGTCCCAGGTCTGTCCGATCCACACATCGTTCTCCATCAGGCCGGACTTGGTATTGTCGGCCGAATCCCAGAACTGCTTGATCCAGGCCTTGTGCTCGATCGCGAAGGGGAGGATCACGTCGTAGATCTTGCGGAACGTGTCGGGATCCTTGAAGGCGTCGAGCATGCGATTTGTTGGGAGCTTCCCGCTGCCGTCCATCCACAACCCGATGCCGAGCAGCATCGAGTGGGGGCGGCCCTGCACGTGCCCCTTTACGTCATCGCCCCAAAGGTCGCCGTAGCTCAACTGCTCAGGGCCTTTTGACTTCCACTTGTCGGTACGCCAGGAAATCGCTTCCGAGCCCCAGCAATGCGGCAGATGATAAAGGCCGTCATCCCACGTCCAGAGACTCGTCGAGCCCTCGAGCATCGAGGGAATGAGATCGTTGTTGGACGGAAGCTTCTTCAGGTCGAACGGAGCGAGCACCCCCAAATCCTTGAATTGGGGCGCACGGTCGCGCGTCGGCTGGCAGAGGTCGAAGCCTTCTCCGCCCGTCGCTTGGAGCTTGTTGATCTGCTCCTCGTTTTGGGAAAACGGTGTCGAGTTCACCTTGATGCCGGACTTCTTCTCGAAGTTCGGGATCACGGGATCGGGAAACTCGTCGGACCACATGAGCAGGTTGAGCTCGCCCGACGATGAGAGCGCATTCCTGACATAGAGCGGACCCGTGAGCCCGACGGCGCCCGCGGCGAGCGCCGACTTCAGCATGGCGCGCCGGCTCATCTGCGCAGCGCGAAGTGTTTCGAGCGCCGATGCCCTCGAATCGAGTTTCTTCATCTTGACTCCTCCAATGTCTCCGGATGACCGAGACTAGCGTGACTGATGTTCACCCATGGCCGGCGAAGCCCGGCTTCTGTCTTGATTTCAGTCTAGTATGACGGCCACATGACGGGCCGGCAACCGGATTCGCAAGCTGTAACCATGCCTCGAGGTCGGCTGGCCCCGGCGATCGCAATGGACGCTCCAATGGACGGCGCGGAGCCGGGTTTGAGGCCGGCCGGCGAGGTCATGAGACTAGCCCGGCTGGGCGCGAGCTTCCCGACCCGCCTGTCCTTCATGCGGGCGCTCGTCCGGCGGATGTCCGGCGAAGGTTGGCGGTTTCGACGAACCCGGTTCGGGCTCGACCGCAACGGCTACGGCGAGTGCGTCTGGACCATCGACATGCCGAGCGGACCGTTGTCCTTCCTGGCGTTCTCGACCGCCCTCTCGCCAGAGGAACGCACCGACCGGGTGATCGCGGAAAAATGGGATGCGAGCTTCGCGCTTCTCGGCGGCGAGGCCTCGGCAGAGGACATCGAGCGCCTCGCGAGAAACGTGCCGCGGCAGGAGGCGGGCCGTTGCGAGCCTCGCGATCTCGTGATGTCGCGCGCCAACCGGTCGGTCCGGCTGTTCGATTATGTGGTTGAGCGTCTCGCATCGGGCACACAGCCTGACATGCGATCCTTGCTCGAGGTCGGCTATCTCATGCGCACGACAGCCGTCTATGGGAACGGCAAGTTCGGGCTCGGCGACTTCGCGCGCGTGCGGGCCCATCCCGAGCTCGATGGTCCGTACCGCGCCGAAATGCTGATCGTCTACATGATCCGGCAGTTCCAGTTCGATCTCGTCGAGCACATCGCGCGAGTTCTGGGCGGCGCGAGCGCCGTCGCGCTTGCGCACGACCGCCGGCGAGCGCTCGGCATCGGCAATGCCACCGGGCTCGGCATGGCGCCGTTCCTCATCCGACACCCGATCCTCATCGACCGCTGGATCGGCGCGCGCGAGGAAGCGCTGAGGCGTGCGCGGTCGGTCCGGAAGGCGGACAGCCGCGCTCTCGATCGCTACCGCGTGCTGCTCGAACGCGCCATCGCTCACGCCTGGCAGTGGAACGTGGAGGACCTCCGGCAACAGGGCCGGATCGATGCGCTGAGGCGTGAGCTTGCGAACCTGCGGCCGTTCACTCCGGCAGCGATCAAGCCGTGGGATTCGGTCTATACGGCGGCTGAGAGCAAGAGCATTGAGACCCAGGAGCTCGTCGCAGCCCTCTTGATCGAGATTCATCCCGAGCTCGTCGACGATCTGGCCGATCAGATGGGTACGGAGGATTTCGAAAGCATCGATGGGCGGATCACGGTTGCCGAAGCGCGTTTGCAGATCGAGCATTACTATCAATGGGCGATCGCACTCGACTTCTCCGCAGAAGCGGCCCGGAAATATTTCTGGTACTATTCGGAGGGCAAGGAGGAGCCCCGGCTCGGGCAGCGCTTTGCCGAGCCGGGCGCCGAGCGTGAGATGCGGCTCGGCATGGGGCTTTATGTCCAGGACCTTTATCGCGCGCTTCAAGCTGAACAGGAAGAAGACTCCGTCGCCGAATTGCTGTTGAGACGGCCGGAATTCCGCTTGGCGATGAGACGGCTCCAAACGACGGCTCGCCATCCCTACGCCGAGATCCACGACAACACCATTGGTGAGGGACTGCTGCCGATCGATCTCCTGCGCGCCAAGCTCGCGATGTTCGGAGCCAGCAAGTTCGATCCGAAGTCGGACCTGTGGACGCGGATCACCATGTATCAGGGGGCGCCGTCGATCGATGAGCTCGCCTCTCCCGATGCGGACGACTGGTGGTTGCCGGTGTTCGCCGAATGATGGTCTCCTTCGACGAAATGCGCAGAGCGGCATTCCGTGCGCTCGATGCCGGCGGCACCCCGCCTGGCGTTGATGATGAGTCGGGCTGGGCCTGCGCCTGGCTCGAGGCTTGCGGCTATCCCGGTCTCAAGATGCTCGGCGAAGCTTTGGATGACACGAAGCGAGACGATCGGCGC
>JBJMRA010000102.1:0-9066 GCA_045802365.1 Hyphomicrobiales bacterium
CGCGGCTTCGTGCCGGACGAGCGGCGCGATCCCGCCAAGAGGCCGCAGAGCGATCCCAAAGGCGATGTCACGATCGAGGGTTATATCAGCCGCCATCCTTCGGGCCAGGGGCTCTTCACGCCCGACAACGACCCGGCTCGCGACAACTGGTACTGGTGGGATATTCCAGCGATGCTCGCCTTCGCCAAGATCGATCCGGCCTCGCGAGTGGCGCCGTTCATACTGCATGTGCTGCCCTCGGCGGGCGAGGCAGACGCTCTTCCAAAGCCGACCCCGCCCGCGCTCAATTTGACCAACAACCATCTCCAGTATGCGCTGACCTGGTTCGCGCTGGCGGTCGTGCTCGCCGCCGTTACCTTCGTCTATGTTCGCGGCGATCAGAGGCGCTTTTAACGTTTCCCCGTTAGCATCCGTCACTCCGGCGAAGGCCGGAGCCTATCTCGACGCGCGACGGGGCCTTTCCGAAAGTCGATGGTGCTCCCGTCACGAGAATAGATGAGTCCCGGCTTGCGCCGGGATGACGGAAGGGGAACGCGTCAAATCATCGGGAGCGAACGGCGCTTGGGACCGAGCGGGAAAGCGGCGTCGATCGCGGCGATCTCGTCCGCCGAGAGCCTGAGAGCGAGGGCCTCCGCATTTTCTTCCGTGTGCTGAATGCGGGCGGCCTTCGGAATGGTGAAGAGCGCCTCGAGCCGGGTGAGAAAGGCGAGCGCCGCCTGGCGGGATGTCGCCCCGTGCGCCTTGGCGATGTCGGCCAGCACGCGACGGCCGTCGCTGCCGGGATCGGGGAAGTTGCGGTGACCGAACGGGCTGTAGCCCACGACCGCTACGCCTTCCCGTTCGCACCAGGGGATCACCTCGTGCTCGATCGTGCGCTCCTTCAAATGGTAGAGCACCTGGTTGCAGGCGATCCGCCCCGAACCCGCGATGCTCAGGGCCTCCTCGAGATCATCGACGTCGAAGTTGCTCACTCCCCAGGAGAGGATCTTGCCGTCTTGCGAGAGGTCTTCGAATGCCGCGATCGTCTCCTCGAGGGGATAGGAGCCGCGCCAGTGGAGGAGATAGCAATCGAGGCGGTCGGTCTTGAGCCGTCTAAGGGAGCTCTCGCAAGCCTTGATCGTACCGGTTCGCGATGCGTTCTGCGGCAGCACTTTCGAGACGACGAAGACCCTCTCGCGCAGACCGGCGATCGCCTCTGCAACCACCTCCTCGGCCCGGCCTGATCCATAGAGTTCGGCCGTGTCGATATGGGTGAGGCCGAGCTCGATTCCGCGGCGGAGCGAAGCGACCGCCTCCCTCCGGCTTGCCTCCTCGATATACCACGTGCCTTGCCCGATGACCGCGACCGCGCGCCCGGCCGCGCCGAAACTCCGTTGAGCCACCTTCGCCACCTGATCTACATCCGCCCGAAGCGTTCGTCGAACGAATAACCCATCCCGCGCACGGTCCTGATCGGATCGGCTTCGCGGCCGCGCTTCAGCGACTTTCGCAAGCGCCCGACATGGACATCGACGGTCCGCTCGTCAACATAGATGTCGCGGCCCCATACTGCATCGAGCAGCTGCGCGCGGCTGTAGACGCGGCCCGGGTTCTGCATCAGGTGCTCGAGCAGCTTGAATTCGGTCGGCGAGAGGTCGATGTCGCGCGTCGAACGGGTCACGCGCCGCGTGCGGCGATCGAGCGATATATCCCCCGCCTCGAGAAGTTCGGCGACCGCCTCCGGATTGGCCCGCCTCAAGATCGCGCGGATGCGCGCCATGAGCTCCAGAAGCGAGAACGGCTTCACGATGTAATCGTCGGCGCCCGTCGCGAGCCCCCGGACGCGCTCGGCCTCCTCGCCCCGCGCGGTCAGCATGATGATCGGAATCTCGCGCGTCTCGGGCCGCGCTCGGAGGAGCCGGCACACCTCGATGCCGGAAATGCCGGGCAGCATCCAATCGAGAATGACGAGGTCCGGCCGTTCTTCCGAGACGAGCCGCTGCACGTCCTCCCCCTGGGCGGTGCTGCGCGCGCGAAAGCCTTCCGATTCGAGGTTGTATGCGAGGAGAACCTGGATCGGCTCCTCATCCTCGACGATCAGGATCGAGGCCGTCATGGCTCACCCGGCGATCGCCTGGAAAGGCGTCGAGCTGGTCAGATCCTTCTTCGGCCGCTCCTCGTCCATAGGTTTTCCGTGCACGAGGTAATGGATGTTCTCCGCAATGTTGGTGGCATGATCGCCGATGCGCTCGAAATTCTTGGCGCCGAACAGGAGGTGGGTGCAGAGCCCGATCGTTCGAGGGTCCTCCATCATGTAGGTGAGGAGCTCGCGGAAGATCGAGTTGTACAAGGCGTCGAGCTCCTCATCCCCGCGCCAGACTTCGAGCGCCTTCTGGTCCGACATCGATGCATAGGCGTCGAGCACCGTCTTGAGCTGCTCGAGTGCGAGCCTACCCATCATGCTCAAGCCGCTCGACAGCTTGCGGGGCAGCGGGTCCGGGATGGCGTGGACGCGCTTGGCGACGTTCTTGGCGAGATCGCCGATCCGCTCGAGGTCGGACGAGATGCGGATCGCGACCATGATTTCCCGCAGATCGCGCGCCATCGGCTGGCGGCGCGCTATCGTCAAGATCGCCCGCTCCTCGATCTGCGACTCGAGGGCGTCGACCTTCTTGTCCTGGGCGATGACCTGATCGGCGAGCAGAGTATCGCGCCGACTCAAGGCATCGATGGCGTTCGCGAGCTGGTCCTCGGCCAAGCCGCCCATCTGGGCCAACATGGTCTTGAGGCTCGTGAGCTCCTCGTCGTAAGCGCGAACGATGTGTTCCGACATGGCTTCCTCCTCCAGCGGTCAGCCGAAGCGGCCGGTGATGTAGTCCTGGGTGCGTTTCTGCTGCGGTGCGGTGAAGAGTTCAGACGTCGGCCCGTATTCGATGAGCTCGCCCAGATACATGAACGCAGTATAGTCCGATACGCGCGCCGCCTGTTGCATGTTGTGCGTGACGATCGCGATCGTGTAGTCGGCCTTGAGCTCGTCGATGAGCTCCTCGATCCGCGCGGTCGAGATCGGGTCGAGGGCGGAGGCAGGCTCGTCGAACAGGATCACCTCGGGCCGGATCGCGACTGTCCTCGCAATACATAGCCGCTGCTGCTGGCCCCCCGAGAGACTCAAGCCGCTCGCATTGAGCTTGTCCTTGACCTCGTCCCACAAGGCGGCCCCTCTCAAGGCATCTTCGACCCGGCGGTCCATCTCCGGTTTCCGGAGCTTCTCGTAAAGCCGGATGCCGAACGCGTTGTTCTCATAAATTGACATCGGAAACGGCGTCGGCTTCTGGAAGACCATCCCCACCCGGGCGCGGAGCAGATTGAGGTCCTGTGCGGGATCGAGGATATCGGCGCCGTCGAGAAGCACCTGCCCTTCCGCGCGCTGATTCGGGTAGAGATCGTACATCCGGTTCATGACGCGCAAGAGCGTGGACTTGCCGCAGCCCGAAGGACCGATGAAGGCGGTCACGCGGTTCGCATACATCGGAAGCGAGATGCCCTTCAATGCGAGCGAGGAGCCGTAATAGAACTTCAAATCGCACACCGCCATCTTTTCGGGGTGGTCGGCGGCGGTGCGTTGTTCTCCGCTCATTTTGGCTCCGCACCTATATTGGCAAGGGATCGCGCAAGGATGTTGCCGGCGAGGACGGCAACGGTAATGAGGAGAGCTCCGGTCCAGGCGAGCTGCTGCCAGTCTTCATAGGGGCTGAGCGCGAACTGGAAAATGACGGCCGGCAGGCTCGCCATCGGCGCATTGAGGTCGGCACTCCAGAACTGGTTATTGAGTGCGGTGAAGAGCAGCGGGGCCGTCTCTCCGCTGATGCGCGCCATCGCGAGCAGGATGCCGGTTACGATGCCGGCCTTCGCCGCCCGGTACGCGACCGTCCTGATAACGGTCGAGCGCGGCGCACCCAAAGCTGAAGCGGCTTCGCGCAACGTGTTCGGAACGAGAAGCAGCATGTCTTCGGTCGTCCTCACCACCACCGGGATGACGAGAATCGCAAGCGCCATGGCGCCGGCAATGCCCGAGAAGTGGCGCATCGGCACGACCATGATCTCGTAGATGAATAAGCCGATCACGATCGAGGGAGCGCTGAGGAGGATATCGTTCAAGAAGCGGACGATGTGGGTGAGCTTCGCGTAGCGCCCGTACTCGGCCATGTAGGTGCCGGCGAGCACTCCCACGGGCGCGCCCACGACGAGGCCGATGACCGTCATGAAGATGCTGCCGAGAATGGCATTGGCAAGCCCGCCGGCACTTCCAGGCGGAGGAGTCGTCTCGGTGAACACCGCGGCCGAGAGCCCGCCGGCGCCGTTCACCACGAGCGTCCCCAGAATGAGCGCGAGAAACGCAAGCCCCGCAGCCGCCGCGACCACCGACAGCGCCATGGCCGCCATATTCCTCCGCCTGCGGGAGCGATACCGCG
Organism: Hyphomicrobiales bacterium; assembly: GCA_045802365.1. Lineage (GTDB taxonomy): Bacteria > Pseudomonadota > Alphaproteobacteria > Rhizobiales > Aestuariivirgaceae > JBJMRA01. The sequence continues at coordinate 4,452 of JBJMRA010000102.1, forward strand.
CGGTCATGCGCCCTGCCTTCGCTGCAACGCGAGCAGCATGTAGCGGGCGAGCGCCAGCACTCCGAAGGTGAAGATGAAGAGAATGAGCCCGAGCGCGATGAGCGAGGACGTGTAGAGATCGCCGACGGACTCGGTGAACTCGTTGGCGATCGTCGCCGAAATCGTCGTGCCCGGAGCAAAGAGAGAAGCCGATATGCGATGCGCGTTGCCGATGACGAAGGTGACGGCCATGGTCTCGCCGAGCGCCCGGCCGAGCCCGAGCATAACCCCGCCGACGATGCCGACGCGCGCATAGGGGATGACGACGCCGCGGATGACTTCCCAGCGCGTGCAGCCCACCCCGTAAGCTGCCTCCTTCAAGAGCGGTGGAACACTTGCGAATACGTCTCGAGTGATCGAAGCAATGAAGGGAAGGATCATGATCGCCAGGATGATCGAGGCGGTCAGCGTGCCGATCCCGTAAGGCGGGCCCGAGAAGACAGACGAGAGGCCCGGCACGCCGCGGAAGAAGGCGATGACCGGAGGCTGAATATAGACTTGCATGAACGGGGCGAAGACGAAGAGGCCCCAGATTCCGTAGATGATGCTCGGGATACCGGCCAAGAGCTCGATCGCGGTTCCGATCCATCGCTTGAGCCGCTCGGGGCACAGTTCCGTCAGGAAGATCGCGATGCCGATGCCGAGGGGGACCGCGATCAGGACGGCGATGAGGGAGGTCACCACGGTTCCGTAGATGGGAGCGAGGGCGCCGAAGCGCTCGGTCACCGGGTTCCATCTTTGGGTCGTGAAGAACGTGAGCCCGAAGGCGCGGAACGCGTCCACCGAACCGAGGATCAGGGAGAGCGCGATGCCGCCCAGAAGGACGAGGACGAGCAGCGCGGCCACCCGGGTGCCTGACGCGAACATGCGATCCGAAAAGGCGAAGCGCCGCGCGTGATCCGCCCGCTGTTGGCGGGCGAGATGCTCCGAGCGGCGTTCCGCGATCACGACCGTCATGGATTTCGATCCGGCTCGACCCGTAGAGGGGAGGCTTCAGGCCTCCCCACCGCCATCGAGATTACATCGTCTTGTAAACGGGCTGCCCGCTGGCGTCGGTGATCTGAGACCAGCTCTCCTTCACGAGTGCCACGACATCGTCGGGCATCGGCACGTACGAGAGGTCCGCCGCCATCTGATCACCCTTATTGTAGGCCCAATCGAAGAACTTGAGGGCTTCGGACGACGCCGCAGGATCGTCAGCCTTCTTGTGCATCAGGATGAAGGTCGCGCCGGCGATCGGCCAGGTCTTTTCGCCAGGCTCGTTTGTCAGAATGACGTAAAAGCCTTCTGCACTCTTCCAGTCGGCGCCCGCCGCGGCGGCCTGGAACGCATCGCTCGATGGCTCCACGGATTTTCCGTCCTTGTTGATCATGTTCGCGGTCGTCATGTTGTTTTGCTTGGCGTAAGCGAATTCGATGTAGCCGATCGAGCCTTGGGTCTGCTTCACATTGTTGGCGACCCCCTCGTTGCCCTTGGCGCCGATGCCCGTCGGCCACTCGACGGACGTGTTCGCTCCGACGTTGTTCGCCCAATCCTGGCTGACTTTCGAGAGGTAATCGGTGAAGATGAAGGTGGTGCCCGATCCGTCGGAACGATGAACGACCGCGATGGCCTGCGAGGGCAGATTGACGTTCGGATTGAGGTTCTTGATCGCCGGATCGTCCCAGGAGGTGATTTCGCCGAGGAAGATCTTGGCGAGCGTCTCGCCGTCGAGCGTGAGCTGACCGGAACTTATGCCTTCGAGGTTCACTACCGGCACGTCGCCGCCGATCACGGTCGGAAACTGGAGAAGGCCCGACTCCTCGAGGTCCTTGGGCTTGAGCGGCATGTCGGAGGCGCCGAACGTCACGGTCTTCGCCTTGATCTGCTTGATGCCGCCGCCCGAGCCGATCGACTGGTAATTGAGCCCGTTGCCGGTCTCCTGTTTGTATGCCTCGGCCCACTTCGAATAGATCGGATAGGGGAAGGTGGCTCCGGCTCCGGAAATGTCGGCGGCTTCGGCCACCGAAGCTCCGGCCAGCGCCAACGCTCCGATCACCAGTGAGCTGAACAGGGGTTTCATGATCTCTCCTTTGGAATGACGCCTCGAAAACGGCGCGACCCTAGGGAGCCGCAATGTGAGTCATGTGACATTAATATAACGGTTTCGTGACGGCACAACTCGACGATTCGGCTGATCGTTCCGGGGCGGGCGTGACTTGCCCGCCCCCCAAACAAACCCGGCCAGCTACTGAGCCGCGGTCTTCATCCCGCTCGCTTTCTGCAGGAGTTCCCAGGCCGTGTTTTCGCCGTGCTGCTGGGTATAGAACACACGCCAGCCATTCTCGAACGGGGTCGGTATTTTAGCCCCGAGCAGACCCTCTGGGGTCCGATCCCCGTCCGAGACATGAACTCCCGTGATCTCGTTGTCGCCCTCATTCTGAAAGCCCGTGTCCTTGAGCGCGGAGAGACCGGAATCGATCGTGGCGAGCCCATCGCGGCCTTCTGCGAGGAAGCGGACCGGTTCCGTTCCATCTCTTGAATAGTCGGCCGAGAGGTCGACCACATAGCCCGAATCGAGCGCATTGCGTTTCGCATGGAGCCCATCTCCGGCATCCTCGACGAAGAGTATCTCGTCGGCCGACCAGAACGCACAGTTGTCGAAACCGGTATGGGCGCGATCGCCCCGGTACAGTATTGTGAGTTCGCCTTCCACCGCTCCGGGCGAAGCCTGGGTCAGCTTCAAGACGCCTCCGAAGCCGCCATAGCCGGCCTCCGCTTCGGTGTCGGCATTGGTATCGCCCGTCTCGTCGAAGACGAATTCGGTGAAGTTGCTACCTGGACGGAAGAGTCCGTTCTCGGGTCGCTTCAAGGGCGTCGCGCCGGCAGATTTTGCGGCGTTGTTGGCGTCGAAGGGAGCCGTTCCATTCTTTTCGGTATCATGGAGAAGTATCCATTTGGTCTTGAGCTTGGCGCCGTACGCATGGATGTCCTTCATGCCTTGCGACTTGATGTCGTCATCCATCCGGCCGGAATGAAAGGTGATCGGTTGGCCCGATGCGTCCATGATCTGCAGCGCCTCGAGCCTGCCGCCCTTCATGAGGTCGGTGCGATCATTCGGCACCAACCGGTAAAGGAAACTGTTTGGCTGTTTTGCGTGTTTGGCCAGTTCTCCGACCTTGCCGCCCTCGTCTTCGACGATCCAAATCGATCCATCGGAAGCAACCTGGATGCCCTCGTAGCTGGCGTTGCCGAAAATGCCGGTGAGGCTCTCGACCTTGGACGGGAAATCGACGGTCGCCTGCCACACGCCTCCTTCCGTTCCCTCCTCACTGGTGAGGAGAAGACGATCTGCGAAGGGGTCCCAGGTGCTGCCGTCGATAAGCGGCAGAGCCGCGCCATCGATGGTCCCGTCGGCCATCAGCGTCACCCGGTGCGCCAGATCGGCGTCGAGATTGATGCGGGTCAGGGCGCCCTGGGCCTTTCCGTCCTCACCTTTCGGCCCGCTTTCATGTCCTTGGAACAGGAAATGCGTTCCATAGTTGTAGTTCGCGTCGGGGCCGCTCTGTCCTAAGAGCACCAGATAGGTGTTCTTGTCGGGCTCGGTCTTGGTAGCCTCGACGAGATTGTCCTTGTCTTGAGCCGAGTTGGCAGCCGGGAGCATCGGCCCGTCTCCGGCGAAGCCGAAATGGGTGATGAGCTTGGCCGGATTCTCGATCGCCATGAAACCCTGGGCAACAGGGATCTGGATCAGTTCGGGTGACAGTTGGCTCGGCATTATCACCCCCTCAGCCTTGGGCATGGCGTGAGGAACGGGTGAGAGCTTCAATCCCTCAGCGACCGCGATGGCCGGAAACATGGCCGTCCCGGCAGCAAACATGAGAGCAACACGATTCATCTGACGTCCTCCTCTGTGGTTCGATCGCGGTAGCTAGGACGCCGATGTGACAGTTGCGTTGCGGGACCACGGTCATCGTGATCGGGAGAGGATGGCTTGCGTTGCGGCCGGCCTGCGCGAGACCGTACCGCAGGGCACAAGCCAGGATGCGAACATCTCGGCGCATGTCGTCCAATTAAACCTCAACGATCCCTCCGCCACGCTGCGGCGATCAAGCACGCAGGCGCGTTCGATCGCCTCCTCGAGCGTTTTGGCGAGGGCGCCCGTCACTCCGTCCTCTACGACATCCATGGATGCCGGCGTGTTATAGGCGCCGACCGGCGTGCCGCAGGCCATCGCCTCGATCATGACGAGCCCGAAGGTATCGGTGTGGCTCGGGAACACCAGGACATCGGCGGCGGCGAGCGTCCTCGCATAGGCCTCGCCGTGACGCGGGCCGAGGAAATGCGCCCGTGGATCGATACGGCGCAGCCGCTCGCGTTCCGGACCATCACCGACTAACACTTTGCTGCCCTCGATCCTGAGCGCCAAGAAGTCGTCGACGCCCTTCTCGACGGCGAGCCGTCCAGCGTAGAGCATAATCGGCCGTGGCAGGCCGAGGTAGTCGCGCGCGTAGGCATGGAACAAGCATCGATCGACCCCGCGCGTCCACACTCGAACGTTCCGGAAGTGTCGCCTGCTGAGCTCCTCCGCCATCGA
>JBJMRA010000103.1:0-5078 GCA_045802365.1 Hyphomicrobiales bacterium
AACGAGATGACGGGCGGCCAACTGAGGATCGATGTGCTGCCGTCCGGCGCCGTCGTCAAGGCCTTCGATCTCATCGATGCGGTGAGCAAAGGCACGCTCGACGGCGGTCACGGCGTGCTCGTCTACTGGTACGGCAAGAATCCGGCGCTTGCGCTCTGGGGCTCGGGCCCTGCCTTCGGGATGGACTCGAACATGCTGCTTGCCTGGCACAAATACGGCGGCGGCAAGGAAATTCTGGCCGACATCTACAAGAGCCTCAACCTCGACGTCGTCTCGTTCCCCTATGGACCGATGCCGACCGAGCCGCTGGGCTGGTACAAGAAGCCGGTTCAGAGCATCGACGACTTCAAGGGCCTGAAGTTCCGGACGGTCGGGCTTGGCATCGAAATGTATACTGCGATGGGCGCCGCGGTGAACGCGCTGCCTGGCTCCGACATCGTTCCCGCGCTCGACCGGGGACTCATCGACGCAGCCGAGTTCAACAATCCTTCATCCGATCGGGCGCTCGGCTTCCAGGACGTCGCCAAGGTCTACATGATGCAGAGCTTCCATCAGTCTGCGGAGACCTTCGAGATCCTCTTCAACAAGGCCAAGTACGACGCCCTTCCGGAAAACCTGAAGAGCATCATCTCGAACGCGGTCGAAGCGGCATCGGCCGACATGTCATGGAAAGCCTGCGACCGCTACTCCCAGGATTACATCGCCCTTCAATCCGAGGGAAAGGTCAAGGTCTACAAGACTCCCGATCCCGTTCTCCAGGCCCAGCTCAAAATCTGGGACGAGGTCATCGCCAAAAAGTCGACCGCCGATAACCCGTGGTTCAAGACGGTGCTGGATTCCCAAAAGGCCTTCGCCGAGCGCGCGGGCGGCTGGAAGTACGATCAGGAAGTCAATTTTCGGATGGCGTTCAACCACTATTTCCGCGCCTGATCGGATCGAGCGTGACGCTCCGCACCTCAATCGGGCGGAGCGTCATGGCAATCGTGTGATCCGATGAGAGTGCAGCGGTTCCTGTTCTTCGCCGATCACGTCAGCATGTGGTCGGGCAAGCTTTTCGCCTGGATCATCCTGCTGCTCACCGCGAGCGTCTGCGTCGAGGTCTTCAAGCGCTACATTCTGAACGCGCCGACCTCCTGGATCTTCAGCGCCGAGTATATGATGTACGGCACGATGTTCATGATGGCCGGCGCCTACACGCTCGCCCAGAACGGGCACGTGCGCGGCGACTTTCTCTACGGCTCCATGCGGCCGCGCAGCCAAGCCTGGCTCGACCTCATCCTTTACATCGTCTTCTTCCTGCCCGGCATGGCGGCGCTCGTCTATGCCGGGTGGGATTTCGGCTATGCCTCGTGGATCATCCACGAGCACGTCAACGATACGGCGGAGGGGCCGCCCGTCTATCACTTCAAAATGGTGATCCCGGTCGCGGGCGCTCTGGTGCTCTTCCAGGGCATCGCCGAAATCATCCGCTGCATCATCTGCATCAGGACAGGGCGCTGGCCCGAGCGGCTGAAGGACGCCGCCGAGATCGACGTGGTCGAGGAACAGCTTGCGGATAGCGAGTACGTCGACCGCGAGTCGCGCGAGCGCGCGTTGAAGCGCGTCCATGAGATCGACGAGGCGGCGCGGCAGCGCGGCATGGGTGGGGACGCGAAGCTATGACCGATCCCATGCTCGGGCTCCTGATGCTCGGCTTGATCGTGGTCGTCATCATGATGGGCTTTCCGACCGCCTTCACGCTCATGGGGCTCGGCATCTTCTTCGGATACATCGCGTTCTACGACCCGGCGCGCGCCTGGACCGACAACCGCGTCTTCGATCTCGTCGTCGAACGAGCCTACAGCGCGATGACCAACGATACGTTGATCTCGATCCCGTTGTTCGTGCTCATGGGCTATGTGATGGAGCGGGGCGCCCTCGTCGACAAAATGTTCTACAGCGTCCAGCTTGCGTTCCGCCGGGTGCCGGCATCGCTCGCGGTGGCGACTCTCTTCATTTGTACCTTCTGGGGGATTGCGAGCGGGCTCGTCGGCGCCGTCGTCGTGCTCATGGGCGTCATCGCATTCAATCCGATGCTGAGGGCGGGGTACGATGTCCGTCTTGCGGCTGGAGTCATCACGGCCGGCGGGACGCTCGGCATCCTGATCCCGCCCTCGGTGATGATCATCGTCTATGCGGCGGTCGCCGGCCAGTCTGCGGTGAAGCTCTATGCCGCCGCGATGTTTCCGGGCTTCTTTCTCGCCTTCCTCTATCTGGTCTACATCATCGGCTGGGCGGTGATTAATCCCAAGATCGCGCCGCCCCTTCCCGAGAGCGAGACGCGGGTGCCGATTCCGGCCTGGGCTCCCGAGCTGCAGCGCGCCTATTCGCCGAATATGCTCGCAGCGCTCGGCAAGGCATTGTTTGCACCCGCGCGCGCCTTGTCGATCCACACCGGCTCGATCGGCATGTCCTATCCGAGGCTCTTGGCCAACTTCGCGGCCGCGCTCGTGCCGCTGGCGATGATGGCGGTGACGCTCTGGGGCGTGTGGTGGTACGTCGTCATTCACCAGCAGGCGAGCGCCGAGGAGATTGCCTCCGCGGCGACGGCGCAAACCATTTCTGCTTCATCGGAGACGCCGCCCGCTTCGGAGTCCGGTCTCGAGGAGCTCGGCTCCGGTCGGGGGAAGGCCAGTTCGGCGGAGGGCGGAGGCCTCGAGCAGCTCGGAAGCCCGAAGCTCTTGCAAGGGCCGGCTCCGCCCGCGGCCGCAGGACCATCGCAGGCCTTCTACGTCTGGTTTGCGGTCGCGGTCGCGCTCGCCGCGATGGCCGTCGGCTACTACTACTGGAAGCTCGATGCCGAGCAGTTCGAGATCCTGAAGCTCCTCACCTCTTCGGTCATGCCGCTCGGCATTCTCACCGTCGTCGTCCTGGCGGTAATCCTGCTCGGCATCACAACGGCGACGGAATCAGCCGGAATCGGCGCGGCGGGCGCGTTCCTCCTCGCGCTGCAGGCGCGCACGCTCACCTGGCAGCGCGTGAAGGAATCGGTGTTCCTGACCACCAAAAAGACCGCAATGGTGTGCTGGCTCTTCGTCGGCTCGGCGCTCTTCTCGGCGGTTTTCGCGCTCCATGGGGGGCAGCAGCTCGTCGAGCAGTGGGTGCTCGCCCTCCATATGACCCCCGTGCAGTTCATGATGCTCTCGCAGGCGGTGATCTTCCTCCTCGGCTGGCCGCTCGAATGGACCGAGATCATCGTGATCTTCGTGCCGATCTTCCTGCCGATCCTTAAGCACTTCGACATCGACCCAATCCTCTGGGGCACGCTGGTCTTCGTCAATCTCCAGGCGGCATTCCTCTCGCCGCCGGTCGCGATGTCGGCGTTCTATTTGAAGGGCGTGTCGCCGCCCCATGTCACCCTCAACCAGATTTTTGCGGGCATGATGCCCTATATGCTGATCGTGATCTTGTGCATGGTCTTCATGTATGTGTGGCCGGGCATGACGCTGTGGCTGCCGAATTACCTTTACGGCGGGTGATCACCCTTCAACAGTTTTGAAGCCGTATGCAGCCTCCCTCATCGTAACAAGGCGGCATGACCGCAAGCGCCGACACCTCTGCTCGTCTCGAGACACTCAGCCTCGCCCTTCTCATGGCGGGAATCGCCGCGGTCGGCTTGCAGGCGCTGATGATCTCGCCGCTCCTGACCGACATCGGGTCGAGCCTCGGCGTCGGTCCGAAGGAGCTCGGCTTGGCTTCCGGCGCATACGGGGCAGGGGTGGCTGTCATGGCGCTCCTCTCAGCCCCGCGGCTCGGGCGCTGGCCGAAGCGCACGGCGATCCAACTGGCGTTCGGCGCCATGGCGTTGGGACTCGGGCTCTGCGCGCTCGCTTGGGACTGGCGCGTCCTCGCTCTGGGCCAGCTTGCGTCCGGAGCGGCCGCGGGGGTGATCATCCCGGGCACCTATGCGCTCACCGCCGACATCACGCCCCAGCATTTGAGGTCCCAGGCGATCGGGCGCGTCCTGTTCGGGTGGTCGGTCGCCTTGGTCGGCGGCGTGCCCGTTGCTGCCGCGCTCGGCGATCTCATGGACTGGCGCACGACCTTCGCGATCGTGGCCGCCGTCTCGGCTGCGATGGTGGGACTGATCGGGCTCCTTCCGCGGACCGCGCGGTCGGCCTCCGAGCAGGTGAGATACGGGGACGCGCTCTCGATTCCGGGCGTTCCGGTGGCGCTCCTCGCCACCTTTGCCTACATGATCGGGTTCTATCAGACCTACACGTTCATTGGCGACCACGTGCGCCTCGCGCATGGCGCCGGAGCATGGCTCGGCGGCCTCATCGCCGGATCGTACGGCTTGGGCTTCGGCGTTGCGGTGGTGCTCGACGCCTGGATCGACAGGACGGGATCGCGGAAGCTCATGCCGTTCACGCTGGCACTCGTCGGGCTCAATTATCTCGTTTTGCCCTTCGCGATGCTCAATGTGTGGACCGTCGTGCTCTATCCCTTCTTGTGGGGCCTCGCCAACCACCTGTGCATGAACGTGCTCGTCTCATTCATGGGCGCCTCGCCCGCCGACAAGCGGAGCACCGTCATGGGGCTCTTCTCGGGCGTCACCTACATCGCCCACGGTCTCGGCGCTGCCGTCTATGGGGGCGTCTATGCGGCTTACGGCTTCAGCGCCGTCTCCTTCGCCGCAGCCGCGACCTTGTTCGCAGCCGCAATCACCATCGCGCTCTTCCTCCCACGATCGGTGCGGTGAACACTTCTCCCACCTTCAATCCATCCCCTTTGCGCGGAGTAGCGATCGGGGCGGGGATTGCATCCGAGGCCTGGTCGAAGTCACGCATGCGGTTCTCCAGGCAACAGGAGACCGCTGATGGCCGCGGTTCGCTCCCGGGGCCGGGAAAAGTGAGGGGAGGGCGCGAGGCGCCGTTCTCCACTCGAAAGAGGCACGAGAAGAAACGTGGTCCTTCCGGGCCTCGCGCCTGACGGGCTTTGCGGCTTCCGGAGACCTCCCGGCTATCGGGCGCCCTCCGCGCATCCCCACCGCGTTCGGCGATAGCGCCTGCCACTTTCGTGGCGCTCCCGGTCCTGCC
>JBJMRA010000104.1:0-14950 GCA_045802365.1 Hyphomicrobiales bacterium
AACAACGAGCTCGGCTTCGACTACCTCCGCGACAATATGAAATTCCATCTCGAGGAGATGGTACAGCGCGGCCACAATTTCGCGATCGTCGATGAGGTCGACTCGATCCTGATCGACGAGGCGCGAACGCCCCTCATTATTTCGGGGCCGATCGAGGACAAGTCCGACCTCTACAACACGATCGACCGCTACATTCCCTCGCTCGAGCCTTCCGATTACGAACTCGACGAGAAGCAGCGCGCGGTGACCCTCACTGAAAAGGGCAACGAGCATATGGAGCGGGTGCTCGGTGAGGCGGGGCTGCTCCGCGGCTCGTCCCTTTACGATGCCGAGAACGTCACGATCGTCCATCACGTGAACCAGGCGCTTCGGGCTCATCGTCTCTTCCAGCGCGACAAGGACTACATCGTCAAGGACGATCAGGTCATCATCATCGACGAGTTCACCGGCCGCATGATGCCCGGCCGGCGCTACTCCGAAGGCCTTCACCAGGCGCTGGAGGCCAAGGAGCACGTCTCGATCCAGCCCGAGAACCAGACCCTCGCCTCGATAACCTTCCAGAACTATTTCCGCCTCTACGAGAAGCTTGCGGGCATGACCGGCACCGCGGCGACCGAAGCCGACGAGTTCATGGACATCTACAAGCTCGACGTGATCGAGATCCCGACTAACCTGCCGGTCGCGAGGACAGACGAGCACGACGAGGTCTATCGCACCGCGCGCGAGAAATATAAGGCGATCATCGCCACAATCGAGGAGGCGCGGTCGCGCAAGCAGCCGGTGCTGGTCGGCACGACCTCGATCGAAAAGTCGGAGATCCTCGCCGAGATGCTCAAGAAGGATCGAATTCCGCACAATGTGCTCAACGCGCGCTATCACGAGCAGGAGGCGCAGATCATCGCGCAGGCCGGCGTGCCGGGCGGGGTGACGATCGCGACCAACATGGCCGGCCGCGGCACCGACATCAAGCTCGGCGGCAACGCCGAGATGCGGATCGCAACCGAGCTGGCCGACATCGAGCCCGGTCCCGAGCGCGCCCGCCGCGAGGAGGAGATCAAGGCCGAGGTCGAGCGCAACAAGCAGGAAGTCATCGGCGCCGGCGGCCTCTTCGTTCTCGGCACCGAGCGCCACGAGAGCCGGCGCATCGACAACCAGCTGCGCGGCCGTTCCGGCCGCCAGGGCGATCCCGGCCGCTCGCGGTTCTACCTGTCGCTCGATGACGATCTCATGCGCATTTTCGGCTCGGAGCGCATGGACAAGATGCTCCAGACGCTCGGCCTCAAGGAGGACGAGGCGATCGTCCATCCCTGGATCAACAAGGCGCTCGAGAAAGCCCAGCAGAAGGTCGAGGCGCGCAACTTCGACATCCGCAAGAACCTCCTCAAATTCGACAATGTGATGAACGACCAGCGCAAGGTGATCTTCGAGCAGCGGATCGGGATCATGCGCGGGGAGGACATCTCCGAGACGATCGACGACATGCGCCACCAGGTCATCGACGATCTCATCGCCAAGCATATCCCCGAGAACGCCTATGCCGAGCAGTGGGACGCGGCCGGCCTTCGCGAGCGTCTGCGCGAGGCGGTCGCCATCGACTTCCCGGTCGAGGAGTGGGCGAAGGAGGAGGGCATCGCCGAAAACGAGATCAGCGAGCGCGTCACCCAGGCGGCCGACCAGCTTTATGCCGAAAAGCGGGCGAAGTTCACGCCCGAGATCATGCGCCAGGTGGAGAAAGCGGTTCTGCTTCAGACCCTCGACCATCTCTGGCGCGAGCACATCGTAACCGTCGAGTATCTCCGTCAGGTGATCCATCTCAGGGGCTACGGCCAGCGCGATCCCTTGAACGAGTACAAGACCGAAGGCTTCACGCTCTTCGAGGCGATGATCGCAAGGTTGCGCGAGATGACGACCGCGCAGGTGATGCGCGTCGAGATCCAGCAGGGACCGGCCCCCGACGACCTCTTGCCTGACGAGGACGACCTTCCGCCGATGATGGTTCACCACATCGATGCGTTTACCGGAGAGGACGACGCGGCAGGTCCGATCTTCGGAGGCGCCGGTCGAGGGCCGGCCGCGGCGGAGGCCGCGGCGGAGGCCGGCGCCATGGCGGCGGTTCTCGAAAGACCCCAGGCGCGCGGTCCCAAGGTTGGCCGCAACGAGCCGTGCCCCTGCGGCTCAGGCAAGAAGTACAAGCACTGTCACGGCGCTTACGCTTAGCCGGTTTACCAGACGGTTGTCGGGCCTAAGCCGCCAAATGCCGGGTCGCTGGTGAGCAGCGGCATTTGTTCTGTAATTGACTGGGCCGCGAGCAACCGATCGAATGGATCCCTGTGGGTCCCCGGCATTCGACCGGCAAGCAAGCCGTGTTCGACGCTGATGGGCAGACTAACGAAGCCCTCGCGATTCATGAGTATTTCAAATCCATCGGCGAGTTCGGCCGCCGCGGGAAGCTTTCCGAGCCGAGCCTTGGTAGCCAACTCGAACGCGGTGACAGCACTGACAAAACAAGGATCCGCCCGGCTTTCGATGTATCTCCGCGCTCGCTTGGATAGGCGCGGGTCGTCCGTGACCCACCACACGAGAGAATGCGTGTCGAGCAGGATGCTCAATCGCCGCCTTCCCAAAGCTTCAGCTCATCCTCAGGAAGCGGATCGAAGAAGAACGAGTCTGGAATCTTGCCTTGAAGGTGTCTCCACCTTCCCGGTACACGCGGTTTCTCCTCCTTCGGCTTAACAGGCATCAGCCGCGCCACCGGTTGGTTGCCGCGCGCAATTATGATCTCTTCGCCCTTCTCGACCCGAGCGATGAGTTTCGAGAGGTCCGTCTTGGCTTTGTGGATAGTGACGACGGTCATGATTCATACTTAGCTAATCAGTTAGCTAAGTTCAAGCCTCGAACGTCACCCGGCCATCACAGATCGTCACCAGCGGGCTCACCTGATCGATTTCATCCGGATCGATCGCCTCGAGGTCGCGCGACAGTACCACGACATCGGCAAGAAAGCCCGGCGCGAGGCGGCCCTTGCGATGCTCCATGAACTCCGCATAGGCGCCCTCGCGCGTATATGACGCGAGCGTATCTATGAGGGACTGCCGCTGCTCGGGGAGACCTTTCTTCCATGGTCTCCGCGTCACAGCCGCATGGATTCCACGGAGCGGATTGACGTCCGACACCGGCCAGTCGCTCGCGAAAACGAGGCGCGCTCCGGCCTCTCGCAGGGTTTGCCACGCATAGGAATAGGGCCAGCGCTTCTCGCCGATCATGTCGACCGTCGGCTTGAGCGGCAGGCCCATGGTGCCTGGCGGATGCGGCGGCTGCATCGATGCGATGACGCCCAGCTCCCTGAAGCGGGAAATATCGTCGGGATGGATAACCTCGATGTGCTCGATGCGATGGCGGCTGTCGCGCCGCCCGTTCGCGCGTGCCGCAGCGGCATAGCCGTCGAGCACCGTCCTCACCGCGCCATCGCCGATCGCGTGCACGGCGATCTGGAGCCCCCGCCGGTCCGCCTCCCGCGCCGCCTCCGCGAACTCTTCGGGTGAGAACAGAGGCTCGCCGCGCCAACCCTGCCGGTCGGCATAATCCTCGAGCATCACGGCCGTCCACGAGTCGATGACGCCATCGATGAACACCTTGACGAAGCCCGACGACAGCCGTTCCGATGAGAAGCGCCGCCTCATCTCGCTCGCTTTTTCGAGGGCCCTGAGCGGCATGAAGTTCTTGAGATGGAACGGAACTCTGGCGCGTGAGAGGAGCGCCCCTTCCTCTTCGATCTCCGATAGGAGCTCGAGCTGGTAGAGGTTGCCGTCCATGTTGTGGAAACTCGTGATGCCATTACGGGCGAGATGGCGGAGCCCTCGCTTGATGACCTCCCGGTCGTGCTGCCGCTCTGATGCTGTCGGTGCGGGATCGGGCTCTCCCCCGGTCGAGAGCCCCAGTCTCTCTCGCCCACCGCCATCGGCGAGCGCGAGCACCGGGCCGAAGGCCTCGCCTTCGCGAAGCTCGCCCGCGGCGAGGCCATCCGCTCCGATCACGATCTCGTTGCCAACCCCGACGTCGCGGCCTTCTAGGATGCCCGCCCGTTCGAGGGCGAGAGAGTTGGCCCACATCGTGTGATGATCGGGCGCCGCCATCGCGAACGGCCGGTCGGGAATGATGCGATCGAGATGAGATCGTGTCACCCTCTCGTCCGCACCGAGGATCGTATAGTCGGCGGCATTCGCGACGAGCAGGCTTGTATCGGGACGTTCCGCCGCGTAGCGCCGGATGGCTTCCGCGAGCGCTTCGAATCCATGCACGCCCGTAAGATTGAGCGTCTCGAGCTCGGCCGATCCTGGAAAGATGTGCATATGCGCTTCGATGAAGCCTGGAAGCACGGTTCCGCCTTGGGCATCCATTACCCGCGTATGACAGCCCCGCAGCGCTAGAGCATCGTCCCGCGCGCCCACCAGCGCGATCTCGTTGCCGCTGATCGCAACGGCCTCGGAGCGTGGCCGGCTCTCGTCCATCGTGAGGACGCGGCCATTCAGAATGATGATGTCGGCCGCAGCCATGCGTGCATTGGACCTTTCAAGTTGGATTTCAACGTCTCGCGCTTTCGGCCGTCGGCCGCGGCCTTGCCGGGCCTGATTCCCGCGTCTGATCGATGCGTCGTTCGAGGGCGCGCTTGAGCTCGTCCTTTGCTTTGGACGCGGCGGCGATCATCTCCTTAGCGCGGAAGAACTCGAGCGCGCTGAACCCGCCGACCGGCGGCTCGATGTAGATGTCGGGCGGAGAGACCGCGCGCCGCAGCTGCGCGATCTGGTGAAACATGATGAGCATGGAGCCGATCGCAAGCTCCATGTTGCTGTGGTGCCTTCGTCTTGACGGCCGCGGCCGGCCGGTGACGTCGATTGCGACGACAATATCGACATTCTCCCGCACGTGATCGAATGGGACGGGATTGGTCACGCCGCCATCGACGAGAAGCCTGCCGTTGATGGCGGTGGCGCGGATGATGCCCGGAATGGCGATCGAAGCGGCGATGGCGCGCGCCATTGGGCCATGGGTGATGACCTGCTCGCTCCGATCTTCATAGTCGGTGGCGATGATTTTGAGCGGGATCAACGTATCCTCGACGCGCGCTGCCACGCTCTCAGGGAGGACGAGGCTCGTGAGACGCTCGCCTGCGAACTGCACGGAGGCGATGTTGCGGAGCGATAGCAGATCGCTGATGCGCGCCCGCTTGGCGCCGAAGAGATAACGGACCGCTCCCATGCGGTTCGACAGCACCATGAGGGCGTGCTCGCGGATTTCCTGGGCGGTCATCCCCGACGCGTAGCCCGCGCCGATGAGCGCCCCAATGCTCGATCCTGCGATCACTTGCGGCTTGAGCCCGAGCTCGTCGAACACCTCGAGCATAGGTATGTGCGCAAGGCCGCGGGCCGAGCCGCCGCCGAGTGCCAAGCCGATTCGCGGCGCGCTCATGCCCCCGCTTTCTCCGCGAATGCCCACGCTCTTCTCGCAAGCGGCAGGACCTGACCCGCCATCACCGCCGCGTTGGCGTTGATGGCGGTGCCCGCACGAAGGCGGCCGGCGATCCCTTCGAGAATGGCCGCGAGGCGGAAGAAATTGTAGGCGAGATAAAAATCGAGCGCCGGCAAACCGGAACGTCCCGTGCGGAGGCAATAGCGCGCCACATAGGCCTCGAGGGATGGGATTCCGGGATCGTTCTCGTGGCCGGCGAGCGTGCCGATTCCATCCGGCGTGTTAGGCATGAACCACTGCATGAGATGATAGGTGAAATCGGCGAGAGGATCGCCCAAGGTCGAGAGCTCCCAGTCGAGCACCGCGACCACCTGCGCCCGGTCCTCCGCGATGATGCAGTTGTCGAGCCTGAAATCGCCATGGACGACCGCGGCGCCGGAGTCCTCAGGACAGGTTTGGGGCAGCCACTGCATGAGGCGCTCCATCTCAGGCAGGATATCGCTCGCGGACGCGCGGTATTGCTCGCTCCACCGCTTGATCTGCCGGCGCAAATAACCCTCGGGCCTGCCGAAATCGCCGAGCCCAAGCGCTTTGGGATCGAGCCTGTGGAGCGTGGCGATGGTCGAATTGAGGCTTTCGAAGAGCGCCTGACGTTCGGCCGCGCTGGTCCCGGGCGCGAACGGTTCCCAGAATACCCGTCCGGACACGAAGTCCATTACGTAGAACGCAGTCCCGATCACCGCGTCGTCGCTGCAGAAGCAGCGCGGTCGCGGCACTGGGAATCTGGCGCGATGGAGCGCGTCGATGACGCGATATTCGCGATCGACCGCGTGAGCGGAAGGAAGAAGGTTTCCCGGCGGCTTGCGCCTCAGCACGAAATCGCCCAAGGGCGAGGTGAGCTTGTAGGTCGGGTTCGACTGCCCGCCCTTGAACTGCTCCGCCGAGAGTGGTCCCGAGAAGCCGGGCATGGCGCGTTCGAGATAGGCCGCGAGCCGATCGAGATCGATCCGGTACGCGTTTGAAACCGGCCGTGTTCCGCTGAATGCCGATTGGCGATCGAGCGCGTTGCTTACCGACTCACGATGTGCGGACATGACGGC
Organism: Hyphomicrobiales bacterium; assembly: GCA_045802365.1. GTDB lineage: Bacteria > Pseudomonadota > Alphaproteobacteria > Rhizobiales > Aestuariivirgaceae > JBJMRA01. Next base: position 6,567 of record JBJMRA010000104.1, read on the forward strand.
GCAGAAATGGGAGAAGGTGATCGAACGTGGCTTGGGGATTCTCTTCGGGAAGAAAATGCCCGGCATCGATCGCGGCTCCGGAAAGATCGAGGCACCATTGCCGCCAGGCCGCAAGCGGCCGGCTCTCGATATCGGCGCCCGGCTCGACCGCGCTTGGAATGCCGGCTTCACCCCAGAGGGCGAGCATCGGGCACCTGATCTTGCGGCCGCTCGCGCGGTCCGCTTCGTCGAAAGCAAGATCGCAGGTCTGCCCCGCGCGGTAGTCGTTGCAGGTCGCGTGGACGTGCTCGGGGGTGGCGTAGTGAAGCCGGTACTCGGCGAGCGCATCGGGATCGAATGCGGAGAGGTCCTTGGCCTTGGTCCAGCTGGCGACCGTGTAGTCGAGATAGGCGGCAGGATTAGGCTCGATCAACATCTCGGGTAGCGGAAAGGGCTGCGCCAGGAAAAGCCAGTGATAGGTCTTCATCGCCAGCGCGACCGTGAAATTCCGCCACATGTCATATGTGGATACGATGTCGAGAACGGCGAGCGCCGTGACCACCTCGGGATGATCGAGGGCCATGCGGTAAGCGACGCGCGCGCCGCGGTCGTGCCCCACGACGGCGAAGCGGCCTTGGCCGAACGCCGTCATGACCGCGAGCATGTCTCCGGCCATCGCGCGCTTGGAGTAGGGGAGATTGCCGGGTTCGTTCGGCGGACAGGAGGAGAAGCCGTATCCTCTGAGATCTGCGAAAACGCAGGTGAACTCCTGCATCAGCGGCTTTGCGATCCGATGCCACATCGCGTGCGTTTGCGGAAACCCGTGCAGAAAGAGAACGGCCGGGCCGCTGCCGCCGGTACGCGCGAAGATCTCGGCTGGGCCGGCACTGATCCGCCTTTCGAAACACCCCGGGAACAACTGCGCCATTCTCTCTCTCTCCGTCAGCCCAGCCGTATTCTGGCTCAATCAGCGGCGGGGGCAATCGTCTCCTGCGGCACGAAGACTTCGTGGCTGCGGCTGACATCGCGCAGCCGGAACTTCCCGAGACGGACCAGCGGCGCTGCGCAACGCTCGGCGAAGGCGCCGCTGATCAGCACCGGACGGTTGATCTTCTTCGAGAGCTCGAGAATCCGGCTCGTATGGTTGACGGCAGGCCCGATGACGGTGAAGTCGAGCCGGGTGCGACCGCCGATGTTGCCATAGGCGACCTCGCCCGCGTGCAGAGCGAGGCCGAAGCCAAGCGCGCGCGTGCCTGCCGCGGTCCGCCTTTCGTTGAGCTCTTCCATGCCCCGCCCGATCCGTTGCAAGGCCCGCATCGCAGCTTCGCTGGAGGGGCCCAGATCGCCATCCACCGTAGGGAAGATAGCGAGCAGGGCATCGCCCATAAACTTCAGGACTTCGCCTGCTTCCGAGGAGATCGCATCGACCAGAACGCCAAAAAATTCGTTTAAGGCGGCTATCACGCTGCTGATCGGCTGTTCGTCCGAGAAGCGGGTGAAACCGCGCAGATCGCCCATGCAGATGACGGCGCGGATGTTTTCGACCGCGCCGCGCTCGATCGCTCCGCTGAACACGCGCTCGCCCGAGCGATGGCCGAGATAGACGTCGAGGAGATCGATGGCGAGCCGCCTGAGCACCAGGCGTTCCGCGTACGGACTGAACAGGCGCGCTGCCTCTTCCAAGCGCTCGATCTCCTCATCGGAGAATCCCGAAGGCTCGCGCGTCGCAAACGAGATGTGGGCGGAGCGGCTGCGGTCGAGAAAGGCCAGCGGTATGATGACGTAGTCGGTCGCACCCGATTGGCGCAACTCCTCGAGCAGAGGCATATCGACGATCGGAGCTCTCAGCTTGCGTCGATATGTCTTATCGGTGTCGTCGACGATCTTGACCGGGCTTGCCTCGTATCGCTGCATGTTGCGGAGCCCGCGTTGCGCGACCTCGACTGTCGTTTCGCTGGCAATCCAACGGAACTGCGTGCCGCTCATCTCGGGATGGAGGACTTCGAGGCCGAGCGACGATCGCCAGATCGGTAGTCCGCTGGCGAGGAGCCTGTCGCAGAAGGCGTGGTGAACGCCGGGAAGGCTTTGGTACTGCTCGGCGTCTTTCGCGAGCTGTTGCGCGTCGAAGCTCATGGGCTCGGCCCCGCTAAAGCGCGCCAGCCGATGTCTCGCCGGCAAAAGCCCTCCGGCCAATCGATCAGGTCGACCGCGCGGTAGGCGCGCTCCCGCGCTTGCGCGAGCGTTTTGCCCCGTGCCGCGATGTTGAGCACCCGGCCGCCATTGGCGACGAGCTTGCCGTCCCTGAGCGCGGTTGCGGCCTGAAATATCTCGACGTTCTCGATCAGCCGCGCTCGGTCGAGACCGCGGATCTCGCTGCCTTTGGCGATGGGGCCGGGGTAGCCTCGCGCCGCCATCACGACGGCAAGCCCGGCCTCGTCCCACCAGCGCACCGAAACCTTGTCCAGACCGCCCTCGCAGGCCGCGAGCATCAAGGTGAGTATATCGTCCTTGAGGCGCAGCATCAGGACCTGGCATTCGGGGTCGCCGAAGCGGACGTTGTATTCGATGAGCTTCGGCCCCTCGCTCGTGATCATCAGTCCCGCATAAAGGACGCCGCGAAACGGGGCGCCCATGCCGGACATCGCACGGATCGTCGGAGTGACGATCTCGTCCATCGCGCGCCGGGACATCCTATCCGTCATGACCGGCGCGGGCGAGTACGCCCCCATGCCGCCGGTATTGGGTCCAGTGTCGCCATCGCCCACCCTTTTGTAATCCTGCGCCGTCGCGAGCGGGACCGCGGTCTCGCCATCGACAATGGCGAAGAAGCTCGCCTCCTCGCCTTCGAGGAATTCTTCGATCACGCATTCGGGCGCTCCGAAGCTCCCGGACATGATCTCACGAACGGCTGCGACGGCCTCCCCGCGCGTGGCGGCGACCGTCACTCCTTTGCCGGCGGCGAGCCCGTCCGCCTTGACGACGATCGGAAGGGGGCGGCGTTCGACATATGAGAGTGCCTGGTCTTCTCGCGCAAACCGCTCGTAGCCGGCCGTCGGAATGCGGTAGCGCCGGCAGAGATCTTTTCCGAAGCCTTTCGATCCTTCCAGCCTCGCGGCGGCGCGCGAGGGACCGAACACCTTGATCTTCCTTGCTTCGAGGTGGTCGGTCAGGCCGTCGACCAGCGGGGCCTCGGGTCCGACCACGACCAATCCGATCGCGCGAGACAGGCAGAACGCCGCGACCGCATCGTGATCAGCGACATCGAGCGGCGCGATCTCTGCGATCTCCGCGATCCCCGGATTGCCGGGCGCGCAATGAATCCAACCCACGACCGGGCTCGCGGCAATGGCCCAGGCAAGCGCATGCTCGCGTCCGCCGGAGCCGATGATCAGCACATTGACCGCAGCCATAGAAGCTTGTCCTCGACGTTCTATGGGCAGATCACGCTTGGAAAGACAAGCGGCCCGCTCCGAGCGTTAAATTTCGGCAATTCGCGAACTGCAAAAACGACGCAGCGGTTAGGTAACAGGACGGCCACTTACCTGGAGAAGATCAATGAACAAGATCCTTTTGCCGGCCGCTGCCGCGGCGGGTTGTATGTTCCTTGCACTGAGCAATATGCCAGGCGAGGCGGCTTCCGCGAGCTACTGTGCCGCCCATGCGGGAACCATGGCGTCGCACGCGGCCCCCGCCGGCACTTCCGCCTATCGCCGCGCGTTCCGCAGCGCCTATTCCCACTGCCGCGGACCTGGCGCGGGCGTCATGAACCCGAGCTACCAGGAACAGGCGCTCTCGGCCTCGCCTCCTCCGGTGGTTGCCGCACCGGAAGAGTCGGGCTCGTGCAATTTCGCGAAATACCACAGCTCATGGGATCCGACTCAATGCCCGTGAACCCGCTTTGAAAGGAACCCCCCGCGTTGGTCGCCCGTTAGTTCGACGGGACGATCCAACGAAAGGAGGACATCATGTTCAAAGCAGCTGCAGGAACAACCCTGCTGGCGGCCTCCGCGATCGCGACTCTGGCGTTCGTGGCGGCCCCCGCGGAAAGCAACGCGGCGTCACGAAGCTATTGCAATGCCTATGCTCATCAGGTGGCGAACGACGCAGTCACTCACCGGGGACTGCTCGGCAGCGTGATCACCGCCCCGCTCGATGTGACGGGCGCGGTCGTTGCTGGAAGAACGACCTATGATCGGCAGTGGGAAAACACATATCGCCGCGCCTATGCGGATTGCCGCGGCGGGGCGGTCATGGTCGAGCCCTCGACCGAAGCTTTAGCGGTTGCCCCTGGCGTAGCCGTTGAAGAAGATGAGGGTGGCTCTTGCAACTTCTCGAAGTACGGGAGCTGGGATCCCACGAAGTGCTAATTTTCTAATGATCGAGGCCGCCCCGCTTTGTCGGGGCGGCTTTTTTTGTGTTTTCCCTGGCCGCGATGGCAGCCTGTCGGTGGACTGTGATAAAAACCCGGGGATGTCCGGTTCCTTTCCGTTCGATGTCGATGCGCGCGAGGCGGCGCCAAAGTCCCGTCCTAACGTCGGTGAATTCACTGTTTCCGAGATTTCGTTCGCCCTCAAGCGAAGCCTCGAGGAAACCTTTGGGCATGTGCGGGTGAGAGGCGAGATCTCCGGCTTCCGGGGAGCGCATTCATCGGGGCACTGCTACTTCGCTCTTAAGGACCAGAGCGCCCGCATCGACGCGGTCATCTGGCGGACAAATTTCCTGAGGCTCAAATCGAAGGTTCAGGAAGGCCTCGAAGTGATCGCCACCGGGCGCATCACCTCATTCCCCGGCAAGTCGTCCTATCAGATCGTCATCGAGAGCCTCGAGCCGGCCGGCGCGGGAGCGCTCATGGTGCTTCTGGAGGAGCGCCGGCGGAGGCTCGCGGCCGAAGGGCTCTTCGATCAAGGGCGCAAGAAGTTCATTCCTTATCTCCCGCAAACGATCGGCGTAGTCACATCTCCGACGGGGGCGGTCATCCGCGACATCCTGCACAGGCTGGCCGAGAGGTTTCCGAGGGGGGTTCTACTCTGGCCCGTGCGCGTCCAGGGCGAGACGTCCGCGGCCGAAGTGGCGGCTGCCATCCGTGGCTTCAACGCGCTGCCGCTTGACGGCGGGATCAGGCGTCCCGACGTGCTGATCGTCGCGCGTGGGGGCGGCAGTCTGGAGGATCTTTGGGGGTTCAACGAAGAAGTCGTCGTGCGCGCGGCGGCGCAGAGCATTATCCCGCTCATCGCGGCGGTCGGGCATGAGACCGACTGGACCCTCATCGACTACGTCGCCGACAAACGCTGTGCCACGCCGACGGCGGCTGCGGAATGCGCGGTACCCGTTCGCGCCGACGTGATCGCGCAGGTGGCGTCGATGAACCTGCGCCTCCGTCGGTCGAGCTGGCGCCTTCTGGACGAGCGCCGCACCCGGGTGCGCGCCGCGGCGCGCGCATTGCCTCGGCCCGACGATATCCTCGCCCTCGCACGCCAGCGCTGCGATGCGGCAGCAGGCCGCCTCGCTCAGGCTCTCAAGGCCAATAGCCGCTTGCACGGTGCAGCTTACGAGAGGCTCTCTGGCCGGCTTTCGCTTTTGCCCGTCTTGAACCGCATGGCCGCGCGTCGCCAGGATGTCGCGCGATTGTCGCGGCAATCGGAGCGCAATATCCGCCGCTTTCTCGAGCAGCGTAGCCGCTTGGTTGCAAGCCAGGGCAAGCTCTTGACGACTCTTTCCTACCGATCCGTATTGCAGCGCGGCTTCGTGCTCGTTCGCGATCGGGCCTGGAAACCGCTGCGGGCGGCGGCGGAAGTGGTGCCCGGGGAACGGCTTGCCATCGAGTTCCATGATGGCGCTCTGGGGGCCACTGCCGAGGGAGGGGCGAAGCCCGCAAAACCGTCGCGCCCGCTCAAGCCGGACCAGGGTTCGCTCTTCTGACTGCTTCAATTTGCAGCGGGTCCGCGCTATCTGATCGCCAGTGATGAACCGCCACGAACCCCTTTTTCCGCACGGCCGAGAGGCCCAGCTCCGCTATCTCGACGCCGATTTCCAGGTCATCTCGGAGGGCGACCATGTGAGGTGTGCTGTGACGGGTCAGCCGATCAAGCTCGAGGAGCTCCGCTATTGGAGTGTCGCGCGCCAGGAAGCTTATTCGTCCGCGCAGGCGGCTCTCCGCCGGCACCTGGATATCGCGGGCTAGGCGACCAGACCCCCTGGCTGAATATAATGGATATGTGAGTTCGCTTGCCGAAAGTGTCCAAACGTCAAGTCTTAAACCTCGGCGGTTAACAAAAGTTTGAGCGGCGGTTGCGCCTGTGTATAAGTCCCTCGCGCCTGACCGGAAGGCATGCGTGAAGGAAAAGGGCTGATGGCGAGCGTTTGGACACCGGAGAGCTGGCGCAGGCTGCCGATCGAGCAAGCGCCCCGGTTCGATGACGCGGCGAAGCTCGCCGCCGTCGAAGCGACTCTCAAAGGCTTTCCTCCGCTGGTTTTCGCGGGCGAGGCGCGAAAGTTGAAGCGCAAGCTCGCGCGGGTCGCGGAAGGCAAGGGCTTCCTTCTCCAGGGCGGGGACTGCGCAGAGAGCTTCGCCGAGCATTCCGCCGACAACATCCGCGATTTTTTCCGCGTGTTCCTGCAAATGGCGGTAATCCTGACCTTCGCCGGCGGTCAGCCGGTGGTGAAGGTCGGCCGCATTGCCGGCCAGTTCGCCAAGCCGCGTTCGACGCTGACCGAAAGCATCGACGGCGTCGAGCTCCCGAGCTATCGCGGCGACATCATCAACGACATCGAGTTCACAAAATTGGCAAGGCGTCCCGATCCGGAGCGCCAGGTGATGGCGTACCGGCAATCGGCGGCCACGCTCAACCTGCTCAGGGCCTTCGCCCAAGGCGGCTATGCCAATCTTGAGCACGTTCATCGCTGGACGCTCGGTTTCCTGAAGGACAGCCCGGCTTGGGAGCGCTATCAGGCGCTGGCGGACCGGATCACCGAGGCGCTCGGCTTCATGCGCGCCTGCGGCGTCAACCCCGACACCGCACCGCAGCTCCGCTCGACCGACTTCTTCACGAGCCATGAAGCGCTGCTGCTCGGCTACGAGCAGGCCTTGACCCGCATCGATTCGACCAGCGGCGATTGGTATGCAACCTCAGGTCACATGCTGTGGATTGGCGACCGTACCCGGCAGCCAGGCCACGCCCATGTCGAGTTCTGCCGAGGGATCAAGAACCCGATTGGCCTCAAATGCGGGCCGACGCTCAAGCCCGACGAGCTCGTCAAGCTGATCGATATTCTCAATGGCGACAACGAGCCGGGCCGGATGACCCTCGTCTGCCGGTTCGGCGCCGACAGGGTGGAGCGGCACCTGCCAGAGCTCATTCGCGCGGTAAAGCGCGAGGGCCGCCACGTCGTGTGGTCCTGCGATCCGATGCACGGCAACACCGTCAAGGCCACATCCGGCTACAAGACGCGCCCCTTCGATGCGATTTTGAGCGAGGTGCGCCGTTTCATGGCGGTGCATCAGGCCGAGGGGACGCATGCCGGCGGGATCCATGTCGAGATGACGGGCAAGGATGTGACCGAATGCACGGGCGGCGTTCACGCGCTCTCCGAGCGCGACCTCAACGACCGCTATCATACCTTCTGCGACCCGCGCCTCAACGCCGCCCAGTCGCTCGAGCTCGCCTTCCTGGTCGCTGAGGAGCTCAAGAAGGAGCAGTCGCTCCGTCCGCGCATCCACGATGACGACGAGGCCGCCGAAGCCGCCGAGTAATCAAGCCGCCGGCCGAACTTCGATATGTAGTTCGCGCCCCATCGCCCGCGCGGCTCTTTCGATCTGATCGAGGCGGGACTCGTGATCGAGGTCGAGCAGCCGGTCGATTTGCGGCGGATGAACTCCCAATCGGCGGGCAAGATCGGCCTTTCGCGTCCCCGTTTCGAGCATCGCCCGATAAAGCCCGAGTTTCGCCCAGGTAAGCGCGGATAAGGCTACGCTCCATTGCCCGCGCGCTGAAGACGGAGATGGAACGCGCTCGCGATCGGTGATGCGGCCCTGGATCGCTGTCGCAATCGCGTCGGCGGCTCTCTCAAGAGCGTCTTCTTCAGTCTCGCCGTAAGTGGCGAGTTCGGGAAAATCAGGCGCGGTGACGAGAAAGGTGCCGTTGTCGTCTCGCTCAAGGGCTACTGGGTACCTCTGCATCCGTCACTTCTCGTTCAAACCGAGATCCTTCAGAATCTTGAGCCACAACCCCTTCCCAAGTTCCTTCTTTGCCCCATGCATGGGCAACACGGACTTCCGCTCGCCAAGCCGTACAATCAAGTGCCCGCCTTTGCCGGCTTCGAAGGTGCAGCCATTCCGGGCCAAGAAGCGCTTAGCCTGACTGCTGTTCACCCCAATTCGACTAAGCGAACGTCAGGTCTTGCGCAAC
>JBJMRA010000105.1:0-11400 GCA_045802365.1 Hyphomicrobiales bacterium
CGCGCTGCAGAAGACCATGCCTCGCCGCGTAGTGCATCGAGGCTGGCACATCGATTGTGCGGAATGCGTTCTCTTCGAGAGTCACCCTCACCCGATCCTTCTCTGAGAAGGAAAGCTCGCGCTCGCCATCGAGTGCTATCGAGCCCGCCCTCGTCCTCGGCGCATATGGCTGGCCGGCACTGAGCCGCCGCCATCCGGCAATGCCGATCGGGCGTATATAACCAGGCGCGATCGGCGCGTAGAGCGTGAGCTCGGCCTCGCCTTCAGGCGCGAGCTCGACCACGAGACCGCCGGGCTCGCCGCGGGCGACGGGCTCGAGGAGGCCCGCGATCGCAGACATGCCGATCACCTGCGGATCGGCGAATGTGACGAGAAGCTCGCGAAACGTTTCGGTGCGCCACAGCGCGCGGGCGCCGACATAGCGTTCGGTGACGATTGCGGCGTCGACGAGCGCGATGTCGCGAGCGCCGTTGACCTCGATGAGAAGGCGTTTGTTGCGCCCGAATGCCATTTTAGCGGGTACGAGACCTTTGACCGCGAGCCCAACCGCAAGTCCGGTCACGGTCGGTTCGCGGTGTTCCGGAAAGGCGTTGTTCGTGCCCGTGGAAATGCCGGCAATCGGAACATCGCCGCAGGCGGAAACGACCGCGCGGTGCGTACCGTCGCCTCCGAGGACGACGATCGCCGAGACCTTCTGTTCGCGCATCAAAGCGGCTGCGCGCACCGTATCGGCTACCGTGCCGGTGACTGGCATATCCAAGTACGAAAGTTCAGGAAAATCGGCATCGCCGCGATTCTTCGAGCGCTCGAGTCCGCGCCGGACATGGCTCCTTATCCCGCCGTTCTCGGGCATCATGACCACGGTCCCGATGCCGCACGCCTTGAGGCAGGCGAGGACTCTGAGAACGATGTTGGCGCGGTCGGTGATCTGAAGCGCGGTGGCGTTCGCGATCACCCGTCTGATGTCGCGTGCCGATACCGGATTTGCGATGATTCCGACGCGATGCACGCGCCTTTCCCTCCAGTGGGGGTTCCCTCTGAGGGGAAGCCTAGCCCGCCCTCGCAGTGATGAGAAGAGTGCTGCCCCTCAAACGGGATATAAAGAGGGGGCTCGGTGTCAGCCCGCCTGGATTGCCGGGCGGCGCGAGCGGATCAGGTTGAAACGGATTCGGTAGAGCTCGAGCAGGGCCAAAGGCACGAACCACCACAGGGCGGGGGCGAACCGCCAATTGTGAAGCGTCCAGTGTGCGAATGCGAAGATGGCTGCGGCATAAGCAAGCTGCTGGAGGCGTTTCCAGCCCGAGCCCATGTGGCGGATCGACCAATCATTGCTCGTCAGTGCGAGCGGGATGAGAACTGCAAGGGCCACCCAGCCGGTCCACATCCAGGTTTGGTTGATATCGGCGAAGATATAGGCAAGGTCGCCTTCGCGCGCGAGAAAGAAGAAAAAGTGGAGGAACGCATAGCCGAATGCCGCGACGCCGATGTAGCGCCGTCTCCGCATGAGCCACACGGGGAAACGCCAGCCCTTGAACAGCATCCGCAGAGGGGTGATGGCGAGCGCGACCACGATGAGCCGCTCCGACCAGGCGCCCGACTCGTAAAGGAGATAACTGTAGCTCGCCTGGAAGCTCACACCTTCCTTGACGAGATAGAGCGAAGGCAGCGCCAGCAGCACCCAGAACGCATAAGGAGAATCGAAGACGCGCTTCAGCATGAATGACGAGATTAGGAGGCGGAGGCCGCAACTTCCAGCGGCTAGCCGAACAAATCCCTGTCACGATCGCGCTATCAGGGGCAGGGCCGCCATTCACCGGAATATGACTTGTACTTCCCGGTCTTGGGATTGAAGGAGCGGTATCGCGAGGCGCAGCTCGAGGTCTGCTTCTTGGAAACCTGCTTTACTCTGGGGGCCGTCGTTTCGATAACGGCTCCGACCTCCGCTGCGCCATAGGCGCTCATGCATTCTGCGAACGTTCTCTCATAGACGCCACGCCAGCTGGTCGCGCCCTCCGCGCTTCCCGCGGCATCCATCGAACCTGGCGTGCTGGCTGCCCCGCCCGCAAGTCCCGTCTTGCGGGCGGCGAAATGCTTGGCGTAGGCGTCACAATAGCCGCCGGGGCCGGCAATAGCCTCCGTCGCCGATAGGCCGATCACCACCCCCGCAAGCGCCAGCGCCACGAACGAACCCACGCAACCCACCACGTTCGTCTGCCTACAGAGCGAATGTGGCCGCTCGGGGGCGGTTCAAGCGGCCTCCCGGCGAAGCGGCTGGCACATGCAGTGGACGCCCCCGCCGGCCCAGGTGAACATGGTCATGTCGGGATCATAGACGCGGAAGCCCGCCGCTCGCATTTTGGTATTGAGCTCCTTGGCCCCGAGGGTCGAGAGAACGCGATCGTTTCCGAGCGCCACGACATTGCAGCCGAGTGCCATGGTCTCGCGAAACGTCGAGGGAATGATCTCGATCTTCTTCGTCTTCAGCCAACCGATGATGTCATCGTCGGTCGTGTCGAGGCACACCGCCGCGCAGTGCTCGTTCAGCATGCAAACCATGAGATCGATGTGGACGTAGAACTGATCGATCGGCGCATACTTGATCTCCCATCCTTCTTTCACGAACCAATTCGCGACCTGGCGGGCAGCCACTTCTTCAGAGCGGTGGTCGGTATAACCGACGAGCGCCACGCCGGGCTTGATGATGTTGAAATCGCCGCCTTCGAAGTTGCCGGCGCTCACCATGTCGTAGATCGGTATGCCGTTGGCGAGGTAAAAGCGCAGCACGGCCGCGTACTCGCCGCGCCGGCGCGGATTGGCGAGCTGGCAGATGACCGCGCCATAGGGCGACATGAAGGAGGAGTCGCGCGCATAGACTTGATAGGGATTGTGCATGTCGACGGGCAGGAAATGGCAAGTGACGCCGGCATCGCTGTAGGCGTCGACCATCTCGCGATGCTGGCGCATCGCAAGCTGCTGATCGAACTTGTATCCCCGCCTCAACGTGTCGCGCACGAGCGAGGACCACGCGGCGTTCTCGAGTCCCATCCAGCGGAAGCTCTCGGCCGGTCCAAGCAGTACATCTTTGAGAGGTCCCGTCTCGGACTTCAGATACCAGTTTTGCATCAGCGGCGTGCCGCCTCCTTCGACACGGGCGCGCAGCGGTATGGATTCAGTCATTAATGTCTCCTGAATTTGACGGCCGCAAGTTACGCGAGGATGGAAGATGTTTCCAGACCGGCCCATTCGGGCCTACACAGATCATTCGCATGCTCAACTTTCATCCGCTGACCGCCGAGCGCTGGCCCGATCTCGAAGACCTATTCGGGAAGGAGAAGGGCGCGAATTCGGGCTGCTGGTGCATGTGGCCGCGCGTTTCGCGATCGGCATTCGAGGCGATGAGCAAGGACGAGCGCAAGCGCGCCTTTCGCAAATTGGTGAAGTCCGGTCCGGTGCCGGGCCTTCTCGCTTACGAGAACGGTAAGCCGATTGCCTGGATGTCGGTCGGTCCGCGGGCTGATGTTCTCCGTTTTCAGACGACGAAGACCTCGAAACCCGAGGAAGACGAGAGCGGTGTTTATGCAATCACCTGCTTTTACGTCCGCACGGGATATCGCAGGCGCGGCCTCATGAAGGAGCTCGCAACGGCTGCGATGTCCTTCGCAAGAGAGAAGGGCGCCCGTGCGGTCGATGCCTGCCCTGTCGAAGCTGACCGTCCGCTGATGTGGGGCGATGGTTTCGTCGGCATCGCGTCGGTGTTCCGCGATCTCGGCTTCACCGAAATCGCCCGCCGGTCCCCCCGCCGCCCACTGATGCGCTTCGTGCTCCGGTCCAGGTGATTTTGAGCGAGAACCACTAGGGCACCGGCGTCAGCGCGCCCCGACCCTCGAACCATGACACGAGGTTGTTGACGACGCTCTCCCCCATGTCGCGGAACGTCTCCTCGGTCGAGCTCGCCACATGTGGCGTGAGCACGACATTGTTGAGCGAGAGCAGCGCTTGGGGAACAAGCGGCTCATCGTCGAAAACGTCGAGCCCGGCCGCGCCGAGCCGGCCTGACGCGAGCGCATCGACGAGCGCCGCTTCATCGACGAGCCAGCCCCGCGCGACGTTGACGAAGATGCCCCGGGGGCCGAGCGCCTCGATCGCCTCGCGCCCGACGATCGGCGAACCCACGCCTTTGGGCGCTCCCGCCGCGCAGAGAAAGAGGATGTCGCTGTTGCCGGCGAGCGCAACGACATCGGCATGCCGGGTGTAGGCAACGTCGCGGGGCAGAGGATCGGCATAGCCGATCTCCATTTTGAACCCCTCGAGCCGCCTCGCCACCTCACCGCCGATGCGGCCCAAGCCGACAATACCCGCCCTGAGGCCGGTGAACTTCCGTCCGAGCTTCGGCCGCTCCGGTCCCCAGCGCCCATTCCTCACGAAACGGTCTCCTTCGGCGATGCGGCGGCAGGCTGCGAGCCCGAGAGCAATCGCGAGGTCGGCGACATCGTCATAGAGCACGGGCGCGATCGTGACGGCAATGCCGCGGGCCCGGCACATCTCGAGATCGGTGGTCTCGAGTCCGACGCCGTGAAGCGCGCAGATCTCGAGCTTCGGCAAGGCCTCGATTTGCGCTCGGGATAGACCAAACATCCCGCTCGACGCAGCTCCCCGGATGCGCGGACTCAGTGCACGCAACGCCGCCAAGGGATCCGGCCTCTCGAGAACTCTATGAACCGTGAACCGCTCGGCCAGGGCCGCGAGAACGGGTTCGCGCAGCGGCGCCAAGACAGCGATCTCCACCCGTTCGCTCATGCTATCCCCCGCTCGCGCTTGCCGGCATCATGGCGAATCGACAGTCGTCCGGCAATGCTCCGAGGAGGGCCTCATGTGGATGGAGGAAGCTCACGCGCTTGCCGACCTCCTTGCGAAGCTGCTCGAGCTTTTCGGTGTCGCGATCATCATCGGCGGCACCGTGCTCGCATCGTTCAACTTCGTCAGGCGCGGTTTTGCCCCAGGGGGTTGGCGCGAGGCGTACGAGGTCTACCGCTCCAATCTCGGGCGCGCGATCCTGCTCGGGCTCGAGCTCCTGGTCGGGGCCGATATTATTTCGACGATCACCGCGCCGCTCACCGTCGAGAGCGTCGGCCTTCTCGCCGGTATCGTCCTCATCCGGACGTTTCTGAGCTTCTCGCTCGAAACCGAGATCGAAGGGTGCTGGCCCTGGCAGCGGGCCCAGAGCGAGGCCAAGCAGGGCGATAAGGCGCGCCGCTGACTGGGGAATGGGACCAAGGTCGGCTGGCGAGCGGCCCTTGGTCGGATGTCTTTTCGAGCACCGCGGCCATATAGTCGAGCCGTGCGCAACACCGGCTTTCCCTTATCCTGGCAAGGCCTCGCCCGGCGCTGGACGAGGCTGACGCTCGCGGGCCAATTCCTGATCGCGGCCAGCATGGTCGTGTTGGCTGGCATGCTGGTCATTGGCTTTTGGGTCAGCCGGCAGATCGAGGAAGGCGTGATCACCAACAGCGCGGCTGCGACCGCGCTCTATGTCGACAGCGTCATCGCCCCGCTCTTCCCGAAGCTCGGCGACGATGTGACGCTTTCGGAAGGGGTTCGCCGCGCCCTCGACGAAACGCTCTCCCAGGCTCCGCTTGGCAAGAGATTGGCGTTCTTCAAGATTTGGGCGAAGAATGGGCTCGTGGCCTACAGCAGCGAGCCCGGCCTGATCGGCAAGCACTTCGACATCACGGAGAATCTCAAGCAGGCGTGGGCGGGGAAGGTCACGGGCGAGTTCGACGAACTGAGCGATGAGGAAAACGCGACCGAGCGCGTGGCCGGTCTTCCTCTGCTGGAAATCTACAGTCCGATCCGCGAGCCCTGGTCGGGTCGGGTAGTTGCGGTTGCCGAATTCTACGAGGTCGCCACGGAGCTGAAGGAAACCTTGCTGTGGGCGCAGCTGAAGAGCTGGCTCATTGTCGCCGCCGTTGCGATCTTCATGATGGCTCTCCTGTTCGGGATCGTGGGCAAGGGGAGCTCGCTCATCCAGTCCCAGCGCGCCGCCCTCGAGCAGAAGATTTCCGATCTTTCGTCGCTCCTCAAGCAGAACGAGATGCTCCGGTTGCGTGTCGAGGGCGCGTCGCGGCGTTCCGCGGCTTTGAACGAGCGCTACCTGCGAAAGATCAGCGCCGATCTCCACGACGGTCCGGCCCAGCTCCTGGCGCTCGCCTCGCTTCGGTTGGACGGCTTCGCTCTCGAGGACGCCAGGTCGAAGCCTGAGGAGTTCTCGTCGATACGGGCCAACCTCGACGAGGCGATGCAGGAGATCCGCAGCATCTGCCGCGGCCTTGTCCTGCCGCAGATCGAGGAGAAAACGCTCCCCGAGCTGTTGCGCGAGGTGGTTGGCGCCCACGAGCAACGGACCGGCACCGCGGTGGAGCTCGAAACCCGTGGGGCCTCGCCCAAGCTCGATCATTCGCAGAAGATTTGCGTCTACCGGTTCGTCCAGGAGGGCTTGAACAACGCCTTCCGTCACGCCAATGCCGCCGGTCAGCGCGTATCCGCCGTGGTCGAAGGCGGCCGGCTGCGCGTGACGATCTCCGACCGGGGACCGGGATTGAGCTCCGCCGATCCGGAGGCCATCGGGCTTGGGCTTGCCGGGTTGCGGGAACGGATCGAGAGTCTCGGCGGAGAGTTCCACCTCGAGAGCTCGGCCCCGGGAACGCGTCTGACTATGCAGCTGAAGATAGAGCAATCCTGATGCTGGACCAGATCCGCATAGTCGTCGTCGACGATCATCCGCTTTTTCGGGAGGGGGTCACGAGGACCTTAGGCGAGTCCGGCCGGTTCAGGGTTGTCGCGGAGGGCGGCTCTGCCGATGATGCCGTCCGGCTAGCGGCCGAGCTTGACCCTGATCTCGTTCTGCTCGATCTGAGCATGCCCGGGGGCGGCATTTCCGCTGCTGCACGGATTACCGCTGAAACACCCGCCAAAGTCGTCGTTCTTACCGTGTCCGAGTCGAGCGACGACATCATGGCGGCATTGAAGGCGGGGGCGAAAGGCTATGTGCTGAAGGGCGTGGGCTCGCAGGCGCTGATCGACATTCTCTGCGGAATTGCGAATGGTGAGAGCTACGTCTCCCCCTCGCTTGCCGCGCGGCTCCTAACCGAGATGCGCGATCGGCCCTCCCCCGAAGGCGCCAACGATCCTTTGTCGAAGCTCACCGATCGCGAGGAGCAGATCCTGCGTCTCGTCGCGCGGGGAATGAGCAACAAGGAAGTCGGCCGCGAGCTCGATCTTCAGGAGAAGACCGTCAAGCACCATATGACGAGGATCTTGGAGAAGCTCCACGTGCGCAACCGCACCGAAGCCGCGCTCCTTCTGCGCGATCCCGCCCGCCGCGGCTGAGCTCAGTATCACAATCCCATGCGCGGCCAGTGAACCCGTGGGCCGCGCACTGCCGGAACTATCGAGGGGCGGGGCCGACGCCGCTCGCCGGATGGAAGGATCGGAGGAACGCCCGACGGCTTGAGTATCATGAGGCGCCGGATGCGGTCCGCGGTCCGCGGATGAGTCCTGAGGAGGGAGGGATCGGGAAAGCGGCGAGGGAGGAGCTCCTCCCAGGCGCCGCCCTGCCGGCGCTCGAGCGTCTGGAGAGCCGAGGCGAGACCCTCGGGATCACCCGTCAGAGCAGCGCCCTCGAGATCGGCGTCGAACTCGCGGGTGCGCGCCAAGCCGAGCTGCAGGAGACCGCCACTAGTCGGCGCGAATACGAGCAGAAGCAGCCCGAACCAGGGGACGTTCATCCCCGCCGCGATGAAGGCCGGAATGCCGATGATGCCCACTATCAACAAAACGCTCGTCAGCCGGTTGAGCACGTCGGCGAGCGCCATCACCTTCAGGTCGCCCGCTCTGATATGGGAGATCTCATGCGCGAGGATTCCCGCTATCTGCCTGGGCGTCATCGAGCGAAGAAGCCCGTCGGTCACCGCGACCGCCGAGTCGTCCCGCCCTCCAACCGCGAACGCGTTCAACATCCTGCTCGGAACGTGATAGAGGCGCGGCACGGTCGGCAGGTCGGCTCGGCGCGCGAGCTCGCGCACGAGCCGTTGGATCTCGGGCAGCTCGTCGAGCGAGAGCGGCTGGGCCTTGTAGAGGCCGAGCACGATTCTTGGCGACATACGACTCATCGACCACAATCCGAATCCACCGAGCAATGCCGCCCAAATGAGCCCGCGCGAACCGTAAACGGCCCACGCGATGACCGCCATGAGCAGCGCCGAGCCGCCGACCAGCGCCCAACTGTGCACGACGTTGCGCACGCTGTGTCCGCGATGGAGTTCAGGATCGAGCGCCGGCCGTCTCATCGGATTGCGATTCACCGCCTAGCGAAGCGATTTCGCGGATGAGGGCTGTAAGAGTTTCCTTGGCTTGCGGTTCCTGCGGGATGGGACGGCAGACGTCGCGGGCCGCCAGTCCGATCCTCCCCGTCAGAATGCCGTTGACGGCGCCCTCGCCGAAACGCGCCGAGAGCCGCCCGATGAGGCCCTTCCCGATCACGTGTTGAACGAGGCTGTCCGAGAGAGCGAGGCCGCCTGCGACAGCGAGATGCTTGACCACCATTCGTGCGAGCTTGAGCGTGGCGAGGGTGGATGGTCTGCCCCCGTAGAGGGTCGCGATCTCGCGGATCATTCGCAGGTTCTGGGCGGCGACGAACAGGATGTCGAGGGCGGCCGCCGGGGTCACGGCGGTGAGCAGGGTGACGCGCCGCGCGGCCCGCGCGATGATGCGATGCGCCTCATCGTCGAAGGAGGAAACGAGATCCCGGTCGGCGAGCCTTATGCGATCGGCGGGATCCATGATCGCGGCATCATGCTCGGCGAGCTCTCTGAGCCCGAGCGCGGCGTCCGCTCGCGCCGCATATAGCGCACGCAGGCTCGACAATGCGCGGGCCGCCGCGGCCGCATCGTCGTGGTTGAGGGCGTGCGCCGCATCCGCCTGGATGTGCTCGATCCGGCCGAGCCGTACCAAGCCCCAGATTTCGCGAACGATGATGGCGATCGCCGCGATCCCCGCGAGTGTTCCGAGAGCCGCCGCGATCCAGCCGAGAGCCACGGAACGTGCGAAGAGGCTCTCGATGAATCCGGCGATTGTCATGCTGAGCCAGATGGCGAACAGCGCGGCGAGAGCGCTGAGGAGTATCGCTCCCCAGCGCGAGCTGCGCCGTGTGCGCAACGGCTCGGGCGCCACCACAACCGCTCCACCTTCGGGCTCCTCGAAGCGGATGCGGCTCGCGGGAACGACACGCTGGCCGGTCCGCGCGCGCCGGTTATCCGGTCCGGCGATGCGAAACGCGGCGGGCTTTCTCACGTCGTTCATTGCAACCGGTCTCCTATAAGAAAATCGAGCGCACGATCCAGGCGGATATGAGGATAGCCCTCCTCGCCCAATAGAGGTGGACGGAAACGGACGAAGCGCAGCTGCCCCGCAAGTGTGCCCTCGAGCGCCTCTTTCGGATCGTCCGGCAGGTCGCCTGGGAAGGCAGCGGCTTCCGTTTCGCCGTCGAACGTATCGCCGCCGATCGTCTCTCCGGGTTCCGGAACGCCGACTATGCAAGGAAGCTCGGAGCGGCCGCGCTTGACCGTCGCCTCGCGTGTCGCGCGGATTGCGGCAAGCGCCGCGATGTTGATTTCGGCGCCCTGATACTCGGCGCGCGACATCGCCTCCGCCACGATGAGCTTGAGGATGTTCTCAAGCCGGTCGTGGCTCGTATGGTGAAGGAGATCAACCTTGGTCGCGGCGAAGAGAATGCGATCGATGCGGTGCGCGAGCAGCGCCGAGATCCAGGAGTTTGCGCCCTGTCGGAAGCACCCAAGGACACCTGCGAGCGCCTCGCGCAAATCCTTGACGGCCTCCGCGCCGGCGTTGAGCGCTGACAAAGCGTCGACCAGCACGATCTGGCGATCGAGCCGCGCGAAATGGCCAAAGAAAAAGGGTTTCACCACTTTCGCGACGTAGGACTCGTAGCGCCGCTCCATGAGCGCGCCGAGACTGCCGCGTGGGAATTCGGTATGCGCGCGAATGTCGAGCGGCGCGAAGGTCAGGAGCGGCGAGCCCGCGAGATCGCCCGGCATAAGGAAGCGCCCGGGCGGCAGCGCCGAAAGCGAGACCTCGCGGCTGCGGCATTGCGCGAGATACGAGGTAAAGAGGGCCGCGGCCTTGACCGCCGACATCTCATCGGCGGAAGTCAGAGGATTGATCGTCGAGAGCAGATCATGGAAATCGCGGGCGAGGCTAGCGCGCGGACCGGTTCGGCTCGCCGCGACCGTTGCCGCCGACCATTGCGCGTAGCTAAGGTTCATGAGCGGCAGGTCGAGCAGCCACTCGCCCGGATAATCGATGATATCGAGATGCAGGAAACCGAGCCCGAAATTCCGAGCGAGGAAGCCCAACGGCGTGTAGTCGACGGTGATGCGGAGTTGGCTCAGGCGCCGCGTGCTTTCGGGCCAGTGCCGGTCCTCACCCGAGAGTGCGGTCACGTGCTCCTCGTAGGCAAACCGTGGCAGCTCGTCGTCGGGTTGCGGCTCGAGATAGGCCCGCGCAATCCTACCCTGGGCATAGGCGTCGAAGAGCGGCAGGCGTGCGCCTTTGAGAAGAGCGTGGACGAGTGCGGTGATGAACACGGTCTTTCCCGAGCGGGCAAGGCCCGTAACGCCAAGACGAAGCGTCGGCTGGCCAAGCCCGGTCGCGAAATCGCGCACGCCCCCAGCCGCGATCCGCGCGCCGTCCATCATGCCGGAGAAGCTCACGGAGAGGATAATTGGGAGATGGGGCAGGCGGAGGCAAGATGCGCTCCGCAGGCATTCACTCGCCGTCCCTGATGTCCTTGGGCCGAATAAAACTGACGAGAAGCGCCTGGCCGTCCTTCACGTGCTTCCAGCTGGAGATTTCGAAGTCGAGGACGGCGAGGGCGCAGGTCGGGTATTTCTCGGCCATGCGCCGCCTGAGCTCCGGGTCGCCTCTGCCGACGAGCCTCGGCGCCAGCCTTTCGAGAGAAGGATTGTGGCCGACGACAAGGACCGCTGTCGCGCCGCTTCCCTTCCCTCGGACAGCATCGAGAACGCGCTCGCCATTTCCGAAATCATAGACGGCGTCCTCGACGAGGACCTTAGGGCTTGCCCCGAGCTCGTTCGAAGCGAGCGTCCAGGTGTCGAGCGCACGGCGCGCAGGCGAGCAGAGAACGAGGTCCGGGATAAGTTTCTCCTTCCGCATGAAGGCCCCCATCGCCGGCGCCGCGGCGAGGCCGCGTTCGCTCAACGGGCGATCGCGATCCTCGAGGGCTGGATCGGACCAGCTCGATTTCGCGTGGCGAAGCAGCAAGAGCCGGATCACGAGCCACCATCACCCCGCCATGCGCCGGAG
>JBJMRA010000106.1:0-7209 GCA_045802365.1 Hyphomicrobiales bacterium
GCCGGTTTTCGGCCCGCCGCTCGCCGTCATCGCCGACCTCGCTGTCGCAGGCGGCTCGATCGCGGCACAGTCGCCGTGGATCGCGGCGCACGCCGCGCCCTGGCCGGGCGAGCTGCTTGTGCTCGAGCGCGAGGGCGAGAGCGCCTTCTCGCTCAACCGGCGCGTCGGTGCACCGGCAATCATGGGCGAGCTTCTCGATGGCCTGCCGCGAGGCCCGGTGGACCTTTTCGATCGCGCCAGTGGGGTGCGCGTGAAGCTCTATTCGGGAGCGCTGGCGAGCCTCAGCGAAGAGGAGCTTCTGGCGGGCGCCAACATCGCCGCGATCGGCGATGACGATTCCGGATGGGAGATCGTCCAGTTCCGCGATGCGGTGCTGGTCGCGGCGAGCACCTTTCGAATCGCGTGGCTTTTGCGCGGACGCGGCGGATCGGAGCCGGAGATCGCGCCCTCGCGCCCGGCCGGATCGCGGTTCATGCTCCTCGATCCCTCGGTGGTGCAGCTCGATACGAGGCTCGGCGACATCGGCGTCGAGAAAGGCTGGCGCATCGGTCCCGCGACGCGCGATCACGGCGACCCCGCCTATGTCGAGATATCGCACGTCGCAAGCGGGATCGGGTTGAGGCCGCTCTCGCCGGTCCATCTCCGCGGTTGGCGCGATGGCGGCGACGTCGTGTTCAGCTGGACGAGGCGAACCCGCATCGACGGCGACGGCTGGGAGCTCGCCGAGGTGCCATTGGGCGAGGAGCGCGAGGCCTATGATGTCGAGGTGCTCTCGGGCGGCGCCGCGGTGAGGACTGTTGCGGTCCAAGAGCCGCGCTTTCGCTACTCGCTTTCGGAGCAAGCCGCGGACTTCGGGACGCCGCCCTCCACGTTCACGCTCCGCATTTTTCAGCTGAGCGCGGTATTCGGCCGCGGCGCCCCGCTCGAGGCGACGGTGAAGCCGTAACGCGCAACACCGCTCCGCTTCGCTGCACGGCCCTCATCCGGCGCTTCGCGCCACCTTCTCCCACGCGTTCGCGTGGGCGAAGGGGAATTCCCCCTTCTCCCGACCGTAGGTTGGGAGAAGGTGCCCGAAGGGCGGATGAGGGCCGCCCGCGAAGCGAGCGGAATTCTCTTTGGAGACCATCATGTCGGATACGGTTCATCTCGGCTTGCCGCTCATCCACGCGGCGCAGGCGCAGAAGCATGTGACGCACAACGAGGCACTGGCGATCGCCGATCAACTCGTGCACCTGTCGGTCATTTCGCGCGCCCTCGCATCTCCGCCCGTCTCGCCCTCCGACGGCGACCGTTACCTCGTTGCCCCGGGCGCGCTCGGGCTCTGGTCCGCCCATGACGGCGAGCTCGCTTTTTTTCTCGACGGGGCATGGCGCTTCGCCGTTCCGCGCACCGGCTGGCGGCTGTGGTCGGCAGCGGAGGCCAAGCTTCTCCTTTTCGACGGCGTGCTCTGGCGCGACCTTCAGGACATCGACGAGCTCGACAACATGGACCGGCTCGGCATCAATGCGACTGCAGATGCGACGAACCGGCTCGCCGTCGCATCGGCGGGCGCTCTCTTCACGCATGAGGGCGCCGACCATCGTCTCAAGATCAACAAGAATTCCGCGGCCGACACGGCCTCCCTCGTTCTGCAGTCGAACTTCTCGGGCCGCGCCGAGATCGGGCTGCCGGGCGACGATGATCTGCACATCAAAGTCTCGCCCGACGGCGGTTCATGGACGGAGGCCCTGAAGATCAACAGGACCTCCGGCCAGGCGCAATTCGCGTCGGGTGTCGTGCGTATCGACGGCATCGGCATTGGCATCGGCGCTAATCCAACATCATCGTTGCGCTTTCTCGTCCAGGGCACGGGCGCTGAGATCGCGACCTTCGCCGTGCAGGGCGAGTCGGCGGCGAACGGCAACATCCGGCGCTATTCCAACGATGGGAATGGGCCGGCGTTGATCCTGCGCAAGGCGCGCGGCACGATCGCGAACGCGGCGGCGCCCAGCCAGAACGACGTTTGCAGCGATATCAATGCCGGCTACTGGGACGGCGTTTCGGCCTTCGTGACCAACTCTACCCTGAGAACCACGATCAGGGCGGCCTCACCCTCCGCCGCCGACGGCGAGGCGCGTTTCACGGGCCTCCTCTGCCCGGCCGGCTCGGCTTCTCTTTCGGAGGTTTTCCGGTTCGAGCACGCGACCGGGTTTTCGATGTTCGGAAGCAATATCCTGGTCACGCAGAACCGCCACTTCCGCAAACGCCAATATGCGGCGGGCTCGCTGCCGGCCCAGAATTCCGGCGATGAGATCGCGTCTTCGGACATCGTTGCGGCGTCCCTCGTCTCCGACGGCACGGAATGGCTCTCGCCCGGGGTGAAGCGGCTTCGCGCCGTCAGCGCGAACACGACGCTGAGCATTCCGGCGGGATGGGCCATCGACAAGATCCATTACGCCGAGACGGCCGGCAATGCGGTGACGGGCGGCATCAAGATCGGCACGAGTTCGGGCGGGAGCGACGTCGTCTCTGCCCAGGCGGTCGGGGCCAACGCGCTCGACACGGTCGCAGACGGCAATGTGCTGAAGAAGGTCTTTTCGCGCAGCTCCGCGCAGACGCTGTTCGTTCAAGCGGTAACCGCCTGGAATGCGGCCTCGGTCGAGCTCTCCTTCGTATTGAGGAAAGTGTTCTGATTTTTCCGCGAGCGCCGGCGGCTCTGAGGCGCACCCCCCAACTTGAGGACTCCGATATGAACCTGATCCGCTTCGCGGCGGCGCTGGTGATTGCGCACGCCTGCTTCATTACTCTTGCGAGCGCGCAAGCGCTCGTGAATGCGTCCCATTCCACGATTACGATCCCCTATGGCACATGGATCCACGACGCGCTTGGGATCGCACGCGATGTGTCCTTGGCCGCGGCGCCGCTCCTCATCGCCTGGCTCGGCCGGGAGCTGCCGGCATACGTTGCCTTCGTTCTCAGAACCAAGATCGCCGAGCAGTGGCTCAGCCGCGCGATCGACGGCGCTTACAACGCCGTGGACGGTGCGACGCGCGACCGGCTCCTCACCCTCGAGCTCGGCAATGCCGTCCTTGCGCGTGCGCTTCAGGACGTGATCGACAATGCGCCGGCTTGGCTCGTCAGATGGCTGGGCGGGGAAACCGGCATCCGCCGCGCGATCCTGCGCCGGCTCAATCTCGACGGCAGCGCGGCGATCTCTTCTTCGTCTTGAGAAAGGTGTTCCGATGGATATCGAAACGCGTTTGACCCGGCTCGAAATCGCTTTCGAGCTTGGCGCGCCCCTGAGCGCCCAGGCGACCGTCGAAGAGGGTTTCGCGCATGACGGCGGACGGTGGATCAAGATCAACGAGCGCACCTTCGGGCTCGATACCGAGCGGAATCCCGAATATGCGATGACCCTCGAGACCGCCATTGGGGCCGCCGCTACGCAGATCCTCGCCGCCAACCGCAATCTCGAACGCGAGCTCGCCAGGCTCGAGGAACGCATCCATGCCCTCGAGGCCGACTGCGCCTCGCTCGCCGCCGAACGTGCCCG
Source organism: Hyphomicrobiales bacterium (assembly GCA_045802365.1). GTDB lineage: Bacteria > Pseudomonadota > Alphaproteobacteria > Rhizobiales > Aestuariivirgaceae > JBJMRA01. The sequence goes on from JBJMRA010000106.1 coordinate 3,533, forward strand.
GCTTGCCGGCCAACCGGTCGAAGGTCCGCCGCAATGAGCGAGCTCTCGCCGCTCGGGAGAGAGCTGCAGCGCGGTTTCGACCGCGACGTGGGCGAGCTCAGGGCCCGCATCGGCGCTCTCGAAAGCGAGCTCCAGCTCGTCCGCCGCGACGTCCGCGAGATCCGCGATGCGCTTCTGACCGTTAGAGGCGGTTGGAAAGCGCTCGCCATGATCGTGGCGATCTCAGCCTCGCTCGGCGCGGCCATCGCCAAGCTCGCCCCGATCGCGTTCTGGCCGCGGCCTTAGGAAGCACGCGAGCCCGTGCCGATTGAACAAATCCCCGGTCGCCGGCGTTCACATCGAGTTCATGTCCGTGCCATTATGGGCGAAAGCAGAGGACGGGAGAACGATGCGCCTTGGAGTGCTTGCCGCGATTGTGTGCGCAGCGTTGATCGCCGGCACGGCGCCCGAGCCGGTGAGCGCGCAGTTCAAGATCCGCATCCTGCCTCCGCCGATCTTCTTCAAGAAGATCCCGCGCATGAACAAAAGGCAGAAGATGCCGCCGATTCCGCCCTCGCAGGCCCTGTCGATCGCCGGGCGGATGGTGCCGAACGGCAAGCCCGTCGGCGTGAAGCTCTTGAACAACAACAAGTATATCGTCACAGTAAGGCGCGGCAACACCGTCACCCGGGTTATCGTCGATGGCGAGACGGGCCAGGCGAAATGACCCAACGCGGCATGGATGCGTGAATGCGGCTCCTCGTCGTTGAAGACGACCCCGATCTCAACCGCCAGATCGCCGGCGCGCTCGCGGAAGCTGGTTACGCGGTCGACAAGGCGATGGATGGCGAGGAGGGCCACTATCTGGGCGAGACGGAGCCTTACGACGCCGTGATCCTCGATCTGGGCTTGCCCGTCCTCGACGGGGTGAGCGTGCTCGAGAAGTGGCGGCGGGCCGGCAAAAAGATGCCGGTCCTGATCCTCACCGCGCGCGACCGCTGGAGCGATAAGGTGGCGGGCTTCGATGCGGGGGCCGACGATTATGTCGCCAAGCCTTTCCACATGGAGGAGGTCCTCGCCCGCGTCCGCGCGCTGCTGCGCCGGAGCGCCGGTCACGCGACCAGCGAGCTCACTTGCGGGCCGCTGATGCTCGACACCAAGAGCGCCCGCGTGACGGTCAACGGCCATGCCGTGAAGCTCACTTCGCTCGAATTCCGGTTACTGGCCTATCTCATGCATCATAAGGGCAAGGTCGTGTCCCGCACCGAGCTCGTCGAGCATCTCTACGACCAGGACTTCGACCGCGATTCGAACACGATCGAAGTGTTCGTCGGACGCTTGCGCAAGAAGCTCGGGGTCGACGTGCTGCACACGATCCGCGGCATGGGCTATTGCATCTCCGAGCCCGAGAACGCGGCTTGAGAAGCATCGACGCAACCAGAATTCAGCATTTATTCTGTATCCTGAGTCTCCTATCAAATACTCGTCACTCCGGCGAAAGCCGGAGCCGATCTCGACGCTTGAGGGATATCGCGGACAGCACGGTGCGCTCGTCACGTGGAGGCGTGGGTCCCGGCTTGCGCCGGGATGACGGTATGTTTGGAGAACGAGAAGCAATTGCCCCGCTGGTTTCGCCTGAACTCGCTGTCATTCCGGCTCGCCATCTCGGCGGCGGCGCTCAGCGTCATCGTGCTCGTCGGCTCAGGGCTCCTCCTGGTCAATCTCTTCGAGCATGCGCTCGAGCGCAATTTCGACGCGCGGCTGAGAGCCGTGCTCGACGGGCTGCTTGCGAACGTGCAGCTCGCCTCGGATGGCTCCCCCGACATGGAGGGGGAGCTTGCCGACACCCGTTTCAGTCTGCCGCTCTCGGGCTGGTACTGGCAGGTGACCCCGCCCGAGAAGAGCGGCCTCTCCGATCTCGCCTCGGCGTCTCTGCTCGAGAAGCGTTTGACACCCGACCCAGCCGATCTTGCCGATCGCGACGAGGAGGGGATTGCGCACTTCTACCTGACCGACGCGAACGGCACGCGGCTGAGGGGCATCGAACAGCGCTTCAAGCTGTTCGGGAGCTCGAACGAGATGTCGTTCCTGGTCGCCGGCAATTTCGACGAGCTGAGAACGGAAGAGCTGGCCTTCGAGCGCACGCTCGTCGCTGTGCTGAGCGGGTTGGGTTTGGGGCTCCTCGCGGCGATCGTCGTCCAGGTGCGCTACGGATTGCGGCCTCTGCGCCGCATGGAGCGGCGCCTGTCGGCGATCCGCGAAGGCCGTGCCGACCGGCTCGAGAGCGACTATCCGAGCGAGATCCAGCCCGTCGCCGACGAGCTCAACCTCCTCATCAACTCCAATACCGCAATCGTCGAACGCGCCCGCACCCAGGTGGGCAATCTCGCGCACGCGCTGAAGACTCCTTTGAGCGTCCTCACCAATGAGGCGCGGCTTCAGCCGGGCTCCCTTGCCGACAAGGTTAGCGAGCAGGCGGGAATCATGCGCGATCAGCTGTCGCTCTATCTCGACCGGGCGCGGCGCGCGGCCCGCGCCAAGAGCCTCGGCTCGGCGACCGAGGTCGAGCCCGTCCTCATCGCCCTTGCCCGCACGCTCGAGCGCATCCACCGCGACAAGGCGGTGAGGATCTCGCTCGCCTCGACCCCCGGGCTCAAGTTCCGGGGCGAGAAGCAGGACCTCGAGGAAATGGTCGGAAACCTGCTCGACAATGCCTGCAAATGGGCGGCCGGACACGTCAGCGTGGCCGCATCATCCTCGACGAGACCGGGCGACAGCCGCTCGAGTCTTGCGATCGCCGTCGGCGACGATGGGCCGGGTCTGACACCCGATCAGAGGACCGAAGCGTTGAAGCGCGGCCGGCGGCTCGACGAGACGAAGCCGGGCTCCGGGCTCGGCCTGTCGATCGTCGCCGAGACCGCTCAGATGTATGGCGGATCGATCACGCTCGACCGCTCGGAGCTCGGCGGACTTGCGGCGATCCTCAGGCTTCCCGCCACAGGATCATCCGTTGACGAACGGCTTCGCCGGCCTTGAATCGGCCCGAACCGCGCATCGAAGGGTCCGCTCCCTCCTCGACATCCAATCTCGCTCAGGCCTGGGCGGGAGCCTTGGTGAGAACCGGGATACCCCGTTCGCGATAGGGCGTGCGGCCGTAGAAGGCGCGATAGCATTTCGAGAAATGCGACGGCGATGAGAAGCCGCAGGCGAGCGCCACGTTGATGACCGACATGTCCGTCTGAAGCAGCAGCGAGCGCGCTTTCTTCAGCCTGAGTTCGAGATAGTAGCGCTTGGGCGAGCGATCGAGATAGCGGCGGAAGAGCCGTTCGAGCTGGCGGGCCGACAGCCCCGCCTGCTTGGCGAGTACGCTCGGCGACAAGGGCTCCTCGAGGTTTTCCTCCATCTCCTCGATGATGCCGACGAGCTTCGGGTGCCTCGCTCCGATGCGCGCCGGAAGCGACATGCGCTGATGTTCGCTGTGATGGCGGATCGGCGAATGCAGCACGAGCTCGGCGACGCTCGCCGCGAGCTCGGGTCCCTGCTGGTTGGCGATGAGAGCGAGCATCATGTCGAGCGCCGAAGTGCCGCCGGCGCTGGTGAAGCGATCGCGGTCGATCTCGAACAGGCTGCCGGTGATGTCGAGCTCGGGAAAAGCCTCGCCCAAGCCCGGCAGGTTTTCCCAATGAATGGTGCAGCGA
>JBJMRA010000107.1:0-29556 GCA_045802365.1 Hyphomicrobiales bacterium
ATCACCAATGCGCTGTTCATGACGGTTGCGACGGTGGTTTCGGCATTGCTGCTCGAAGCCGGCCTCTCTGCCCGCGGATTGTTCCTGGCGCTCGGCATCGCCAACGCCTTGGCGGCGCTCTTTGTCTGCCGCCTCCTTCCGCAGGAGTTCATCGCGACCTTCGCACGATCGCTGTTCCGCCTTCTCTATCGCGTGGACGTCAAGGGGCTCGAGAATTTCGACGCGGCCGGCCGGCGCGCCGTCATCGTCGCCAATCACACCTCGCTCTTGGACGGTCCGCTGCTCTCGGCGTTCCTGCCCGAAAAAACGAGCTTCGCGATCAATACCCATGTCGCGGACCGCTGGTGGGTGAAGCCCGCGTTCCAGCTTTTCGATCTCCTCGCCATCGATCCCGCCAACCCGCTCGCGCTCCGCACACTCATTGCCGAGCTGAAGCGCGGCCGCAAGGTCGTGATCTTCCCGGAAGGGCGGCTCACCGTCACCGGGGCCCTCATGAAGGTCTATGAGGGTCCGGGCATGATCGCCCACATGGCGAACGCCAAGGTGCTGCCGGTGCGCATCGACGGCGCCCAGTATTCGGTCTTTTCGCGGATGCGCGGGAAGCTGAGGCTCCGGTGGTTCCCGAAGATCGTCCTGACGTTCCTTCCGCCCGTGAAGTTCGAAGCGCCTGCGGACCTGAAAGGCAGCGAGCTTCGCGACTATCTGGCGAACCGGCTCTACGACGTCATGACCGACATGGTCTTTCGCACGAGTCCCATCGACCAGCCGCTGTTCATGTCACTGATCGATGCCCGGGCCGTACACGGGGGCAGCCACAAGATCCTCGAAGACATTCGCCGCGCGCCCCTGACCTATGACCGCATCATCGCGGGCAGCTTCGTTCTGGGCCGCAAGGTCGCGAAGCTTGCTCCCGTCCAGAAGAACGTCGCGCTCCTCCTCCCGAACGCCGCCGGAACGTTCCTCGCCTTCTTCGGGCTCCACGCGTTCGGGCGCATTCCCGCGATGCTCAACTTCTCGACGGGCGTTACCAACATGCTCGCCGCCTGTTCGGCCGCCGAGGTCAAGACCATCATCACCTCACGCAAATTCGTGGAGACTGCGAATCTCGAGAAAGACCTCACCCTCCTCTCGGAAAGAGCGCGCATCATCTATCTCGAGGATGTGCGCGAGAGCGTCGGCCTTCTCGACAAGCTCTACGGTCTGCTTGCCCGAGCTTTTCCCGTTTCAGCTCTCCGCCTTGCCGGATGGAACCCGGATCCCGATGCTCCCGCCGTCATCCTGTTCACGTCCGGATCGGAAGGCGCGCCGAAAGGAGTGGTCCTCTCACACCGGAACATTCAGGCGAACCGATTCCAGGCAGCGGCGCGGATCGATTTTACCGCGCAGGACATCGTCTTCAATCCGCTGCCGATGTTCCATGCGTTCGGACTGACCGGCGGCACCCTGTTGCCGGTGCTGTCGGGTGTCCGGACGTTCCTCTATCCCTCGCCGCTCCATTACAAAATCATTCCCGAGCTCGCCTACGACACCAATGCCTCGATCTTCTTCGGGACCGACACGTTTCTCATGGGGTATGCCCGCAATGCTCACCCTTACGATTTCTACAATGTCCGCTACGTGATCGCCGGAGCCGAGCGGGTGAAGCCCGAGACTCGCGAGATCTGGATGGAGAAGTTCGGCCTCCGCATTCTCGAGGGCTATGGAGCAACCGAATGCTCGCCCGTGCTCGCCGTGAATACGCCGATGCACTACAAGACCGGCGCCGTTGGCCGCCTGCTCGATGAGATCGAATACCGTCTCGATCCGATCAAGGGTATCGCCGAGGGCGGTCGGCTGGTCGTGAAAGGGCCCAATGTCATGATGGGCTATTTGCGCCCGGGCGCGCCGGGCGTCATCGATCCGCCCACCGAGGGCTGGTACGATACGGGCGACATCGCCAATGTCGATCGGCTCGGCTTTGTGACGATCCTCGGCCGCGCCAAGCGCTTCGCGAAGATCGGCGGCGAGATGGTCCCGCTCAATGCCGTCGAGGCGAAGGTTGAGGCGGCGATGCCGGACCATGCTCACGCCGTAGTGGCCATTCCCGACAAGAAGAAGGGCGAGCAACTCGTACTCGTGACGACCGACCCGTCACTCGACCGCCAGCGATTGGCCGAAATCCTGAAGGGCGGCGGTCTCTCCGAGCTGATGGCGCCCCGCATCATCCTCCACGTGCCGGAGCTTCCCGTTTTGGGGTCCGGCAAGACCGACTACGTGACGGTCAACCGGATCGCCCGGGAGAAGACGGCCGAGTGACGCTCGTCCTCGAAGCTCGCGAGCAGAAGCTTCTCGACGGCAGCGAAGGTCCGGCAATGCGGCTCGCGATGCGGCTTGTGGCGCGTGCCGCCGACATCATGGGCGCCACCACGCTCGTCCCCATAAGTTTCGCTCACATCGATGCCTGCTTCTACGCGGGCGAGGCGCATGTCGATTTTGCCCAGCATCTCGTCGATCACGGCGCCCGGTTCGCCGTCCCAGCCTGGACCAACAGCGGCCTCGTGAGCCTTGCCGATCCGGGGCTGCGCCCTGAAGCGCAGGATCCGGAGATGATTTCAGGAGCGCGGCGGCTCATGGCCCTTTATGAGCGGCTCGGATGCCGGCCGGTGTGGACGTGCGCTCCCTACCAGCTGCCGGGCGGGCCACGGTTCGGCGACCACATCGTGGTTGGCGAATCCAATGCGGTGACCTACTACAACTCCGTCATCGGAGCGCGGACCAACAAATACGGCGATTATCTCGATGTCGCTTGCGCGCTTCTCGGAAGAGCGCCGCTCGCCGGTCTGCACACGGACGCCGGACGAAAGGCTGACATCCTGTTCCGAACCGGCGCGATTGGCGATACATTCAGAAGCGAAAACATCTTTTTCCACCTCCTCGGCCATCATGTCGGGCGGATCGCTGGAACGCGAATTCCAGTAATCGAAGGACTACCGGGCAGCGCCAAACCCCATGACCTGAAAGCCCTGAGCGCGGCGGCGGCGGCATCGGGCGGCGTCGACCTTTGGCACGGCGTGGGCGTGACACCGGAAGCGCCGGTGACCGAGGCCGTGTTCTCGCACGGCGAGGCTGTGGACGTGATCGCCGCCGATCTCGAGCGCGCCCGGGACGAGCTCTCGACTTATGACGACGGGCCCCTCGACGCGGTGGCGCTAGGGACACCGCATTTTTCGCTTGCCGAGTTCGAAACCCTTCTCGACCTTTTCCAGGAAAGAAAGGCGCGCATTCCCGTGATGGTGTCCACGAGCCGCTATGTCCGGGATCTCGCCGCAGGGCGGGGCTGGGCGTCCTTGCTTCAATGGGCCGGAGTTACGGTCGTGGTCGATACCTGCACCTACTTTTCACCGCCCGTCAGAGGATTGAGCGGCCACATCATGACCAATGCCGCCAAGTGGGCATACTATGCGCCTGGAATGCTCAACGTAGACGTCTGCTTCGGTTCTCTCCGCGAGTGCGTCGAAAGCGCGATCCGCGGCGAGGTCTGGCGCGATCGGACCCTCTGGAGCGGTCGATGATGATCCGCGGGCGCGTGCTCAATCCGGGCAGCGCCAGCGGTCCCGTGCTGGTACTCGAAGAGCCCTTGAGCTTCTGGGGCGGATTCGATCCGAAAACAGGAACCATCATCGATGTGCGTCACCCTCAGCGCGGAGGATCGCTTCGGGGCACCGTCACCCTCATGCGTGAAACGCGTGGATCGGGAACCGCGCCGGGCGCCATCGCCGAGGCGATCCGGCTTGGAACCGCCCCGTGCGCGCTCCTGCTGATCGAGCCGGACGTCAATGTCGCGATCGGAGCCGCTGTCGCACAGGTCTTGTATGGGAGGACCTGCGCGGTTCTGGCGCTCGATCGCGACTGTTACGAAGCCCTCGCGCGCGCCAGTAGCGCGACAGTTGCCGAGGATGGTGTCCTCACGGCGGCATTGCGATGAGATCGGGCCTGCGGCGAGCCATATACTCCTGGAGCGCCTCGTCGACCGCCGGATCGATCGGCGGCGGCTCATAGGAGGCGAGAAGCTTCTTCCAGATGTCGCGCGCCCGCTCCGTGGCTGTCCGCGCTCCGTCTTCCTTCCAGGTCTCGAAATTCCGCCAATCGGAGATCATCGGCTGATAGAAGGCGGTCTCGTACCGCTCGAGGGTATGCGCCGTGCCGAAGAAGTGCCCGCCCGGCGGAACGCCGGCGATCGCCTCGAGAGCCAAGGCGCCGTCGCTCACATCGAGAGGCTTCAAGGTCTCGGCCCATTGCCGGATCATCTCGGCGTCGATCACCGTCTTTTCGAAGGAGGCGGTGAGCCCGCCTTCGAGCCAGCCGAGCCCATGATGAACCATGTGGGCATGCCCCATCACCACCGCGAACAGCGACATCGCCGACTCGTAGGTCGCCTGCGCGTCGACGGCATTGGACGCATTCACGTTGGACGAGCGATAGGGAAGGTTGAAGTGGCGGGCGATCTGGCCTCCGGCCAGCGTCGCCTTCACGTATTCCGGGGTTCCGAAAGCGGGCGCGCCCGACTTCATGTCGACGTTGGAGGTAAACCCGCCGAACATGACCGGCGCGCCGGCCCGGATCATCTGGGTATAGGCGATGAGGCCCAAGGCCTCGGCCGTCTGCTGGACGAGCGCGCCTGCGACCGTCACCGGGCTCATCGCGCCCGCCAGCGTGAACGGCGTCACCATGTTGATCTGGCCGTGCTCGGCAAAGGCCGTCAAACCCTCGAGCAGCTCCTCGTCGATCCGCCGCGGCGAGTTGACATTGATCGACGTCAGAACCGAAGGTTCTCCGTTCAGCTCCTCGAGAGTCTTGCCGCGGGCGATCGCCACCATGTTGATCGCGTCCTCGGCGCGGAAGCGAGAAACGGCGCGCACCATGATCGGGCGATCGGTGTATCTGAGGAGCGCATAGGCGTTCTCGAGATGCCGGGTAGGGACGGGCAGATCGAGCGGCTCGACCACTGCGCCGCCCACAATATGGATGACGCCCAGCGCATGATTGAGCTTCACGAGATCGCATAGCGCTTCGTACGTCCCCGGACGGCGGCCGCGCTCGATGTCCGAAACGTTGGGCGGGCTTCCTACGGTATTGAAGTTGATCCGTCTGCCGCCCATGAGCGTATCGCGCGCCGGGTTGCGGGCATGTACCGGAAAGCTCGAGGGGGCAAGCCCGATGAAGTGCTCGACGAGATCGCGCCCCATGCGTACGAGCTGGGTCGAGCGGTCGACCGTGGCGCCGTTCCGCTCGAGGAGATCCAGCCCGCGCTCCGAGCGAAACTCGAGGCCCATGTCCGAAAGTACGGTGAATGCCGCCTTGATAATGCGACCGAGCGCCTCGGGAGTCAGAATGTCGAGCGGCGGATAGGGATTGTCGACCGGACCGAGGGGGGTGAACTGCCTTGGGATGTCCCTGCTGCGCAGCGCCCGGGGGCGCCTGCGCACGCGTTCCTCATTCATTCAACCGCCTCCAGCCGCGGCGTCATGCCTTCGGGCATGGGTGCTGGCGCAACTGGAGCAGATTCTTCGGGAATACGGAAGATGTTCCAACGCTGGGCGAGGAGGCCGAGCGATGTCAGCCCGGTCGACCACGCGACGACGCTCGACAGGACGAGCGCCCCGGCGATGGTCGAGAGCCACAGGAAGGTCTCCCACGACAGCATGAAGGACACGGCTGCGAGAGCGAGACCTGCGAGCGTATGACCCGAGTGGCGCAGAAGTGCTGCTCTGTAGGGCTCGCCGACATCATCGCGATTCTGGGTATTCCAGCCGGAGTCGCGGCCGATGAGGATGTCGAGCACGAAGCGCGACTGGATGAGCATCATCACGGGAGAGAGCAGGACGGAGATGACTGTCTCTGCAACCACGCTCTTGAGGAGTCCCGAAACCCCGCCGCATCCTCTGCGCAGTTCCGCGTTGGCCGCCGCAAGCCCGAAGGCGAGGATCTTGGGCAATACCAGGATGAACATCGTGTAGCCGAAGAGACGCAGAGCGCGCTCTGGATCGAACACCGGCCACGCCGGGAATAGCGTCAAGCCTTGCGGGAAGTAGTTGGGTTCCGTGTACTGGGCGACGGCAGAAAGGCCGAGCCCCGTGGCCAGCAGCAAGAGCCAGAGCGGCGAGGCGAGATAGGACATGATCCCGTGGACGAGATGCACCCGGCTTGCCCAGTGGAGACCCCTGGCACCCACGATCTTGACGTGCTGAAGATTGCCCTGGCACCACCGCCGGTCGCGGCCGGCAAGATCGTTGAGCGAGGGCGGCGCCTCTTCGTAAGACCCGCCGAGAGAGGGAAGCATATAGACGGCCCAACCGGCTCGGCGGATGAGCGCGGCTTCGACGAAGTCATGGCTCAGCACATGTCCGCCGAACGGCTTGCGGCCGGTAAGCTCGGGGAGTCCCGCGGCTTCCGCGAAGGCGCGGGTGCGGATGATCGCATTGTGGCCCCAGTAGTTGCCATCACGGCCATGCCAGGCGGCGAGCCCCGCTGCGATCACCGGCCCGTAAATTCGGCCTGCGAACTGCTGCATGCGCGCAAACAGCGTTTTCCGGCGATGGAGGAGAGGCACGGTCTGGATGATGCCCGCCCGCGGATCGGCCGCCATCGCCCGCGCGAGGGTCACGAGCGTCTCGCCCGACATCGTGCTGTCGGCATCGAGGACGACCATATGGTCGTACTGGCCGCCCCATCTGGTAACGAAGTCGGCGATGTTCCCGGCCTTCCGGTGCTTGTTCTCGAGCCGCCGGCGGTAATGGACCCGCAAGTGCGGAAAGAGCGCTTTCCGCAGCCAATCGAGGGCGTGGAGTTCGTCGAGGGCGACCCTCAAGTCGCGGGTGTCGCTTAGGATGAAGATGTCGAAATGATCCGCCGCCCCGAGGCGGGTGATCTCACTGCCCATCTTCTCGAGGGCCTCTGCGACCCGCTTCGGGTTCTCATTGTAGACCGGCATCAAGAGCGCCGTCCGGCCGATGTCGGCAAGGGAAGCAAGCGGCGGCAGTTTCTGCCGGCCGGTCGCGATCTGCCAAAAACCAAGACAGGCGCTCGCGCAAGAGAAGGCGATCCAGGCAAAGGTGAGAGCGAAGAGCGAGGCGAATATTATCTGCAGCGATGTTACATTCGCGGTGCTGATCACCTTGTAGATTTCATACGTTCCGAAGGCCGTGAGGGCGAGCGTGCTCGCCACGACAAAAACCCGTGCCACCAAGACCGATGCGGTCACGCCGCCTACATCCAGAGCCCGCCCGGGCTCCCAATGGTCGAAGCGCTGCGCCGGCATCGCGAGCGGCGCCTCCGCGGGCACGTGCACCTCTTGCTGCGGCTCTACGATTGCGTCCACCGGTATACCCACGTTTCGCTGACGGCATCAGCACCCCGGGTGAGAAGTGCGCGAAGCTCGGAAAGTTCCGCTCCCCCGAAGTCAATTTCGAATGAGAGCCGCAATCCCCCCGATTCGGTGTTGGGCTGCAGAACGACGTTCGAAACCGTGCCGCGAGTGGCGGTGACCGTCGCGTTGATATCGCCGCTGAGCACGCCGTCGTCGAAATCGATGACGAAAAGATTTCGGGAGTGGTCGGCGTTTAGTCCTCCGCCCGAGAATTTTGCGAGCGCTTTCGGGGAGCTCCCCTCTTCGGGCCATTCACGGCACCAGGAGAGCCGATAGATGAAGGACGCTTCGGAGCGCTGCGCCAAAACCTGCTGCGGCCGCCAGAACACAACGATATTGTCATGGATTTCGAGCTTCGATGGAATCTCGTAGAGCTCGACCCAGCCCGGTCCCCAATCCCCGATCGGCTCGATCCACAGGCTCGGGCGGCGCTCGTACTTGGCTTCGAGATCCATGAAATCGTGGTACCGGCGCTTTCGTTGAAGGAGCCCGAAGCCCCTGGGGCCGCGGTCCTGGAAGGCGCTGACCTGCAGTGTCTTCGGGTTGGCGAGAGGACGCCATATCCACTCGTCGCGGCCGTTGACCATGAAGAGGCCGTCGGAGTCGTGCACGGCGAGCCGGTAGTCGTCAAACCCATCCTTGTTGAGGGTTCCGAACAGGTACATGCTCGTGAGCGGCGCGATGCCCGCATGGTCGAGGTCGCGGCGTGGGAAAAGCGTCATCTCGACATCGACGAGGGTGGAGTCGCCCGGTTTGATCGTGAACCGATAAGCCCCGGCCGCCGACTGGCTGTTGAGGAGGGCATAGACGACGACCGTCTTGCTGTCGGGCTCGGGCGTTCTGATCCAGAACGATCGGAAGAACGGGAATTCCTCGCCCTTCGGTTGTCCTGTATCGATCGCGAGGCCCCGCGCCGAGAGGCCGTAGAGCTGGCCCTTGCCGACGCCCCGGAAATAAGACGCACCGAGGAACACGAGAAATTCGTCGAGGACGTCGGGCTTGTTGATGGGATAACGGAGCCTGAACCCAGCATAATGAAGGTCCACATCCCCCGCGGGCTCCTGCACGAGCGGTCCGAAGGTGAAGAGGTCGGGGACGTAGTTCAGCTTCTTCTGCCGATCGCCGTCGACGACGAAAATATCGACGGGCGAGTTGTAGTAGAACCCGGGATGGAATACGTCGAACGCAAACCCGTGCGGCGCGCCACGCCAGATCGACTTGTCCGTGTTGAACCGGATATCTCGATACTCGTCGTAGGTGAGATTCTGCAGCGGGGCGGGAAGATCGATCTTTTCTTCCTGGAAAGGCTTCGAAGCAAGGTCGCGCGCGAGCCCCTTCACCATGTCTTCCGAAAAGGGCTGTGGCTCGGCGAAGAGGGGCGTGGTCTCGGCCAGCGCGGTCAGAACGCCGGTCCGGGCGGCCAGTCCCAGCGCGCTCAGCCGTTCGACGGTCCGCAGTAAATCGCGCCTTGTCGGCATGACCACACAATTCCCGAGAGCCGTCCGCAGGGTTCGGCCAGCCCTCAATTTTCGCCCATATTACGCCTGACCCGTCAGAACTGTGGGGCGCATCTCAGTTAGTCCATCACGCGCTTTTGTAAAGAGGCGCAAACCGCCCATGATCGTTACCCTTTGTTCAGGCGTCGCCCCGATGCGAGCTCACCTCGCCTCTCCTCGACGGCAGCCGATGCCCCGGCTACAAGGCGTGCGCATCAACCAAGGCTCCATCACATGCGCTACGCGGCCATCACCGAGCGCCTCAAAGGGCTCGGCTCCGAGAAATGGCTGGTTCATATCGAAGGTAAACGCCGCGAAGCGCAAGGCGAAAAGCTCATCTTCCTATCGATCGGCGAGCCGGACGCGCTTCCGCCCAAAGCCGTCATGGACGTCGCGGAGCGGCAGATGCGCGCGGGCCGCACCCGCTATTCGAACGGCCGCGGGGAGACTGAGGTTCTGCACGCCCTTTCCAGGATGTATTCGCGGCGGGCGAAACGCGGCATCAGCCCCGACCAGTTCATCTTCGTGCCGGGCACCCAGACCGCGCTCTATGCCGCCATGCTCGGGGTCTGCGACTTGGGGGACGAGGTGCTGATGTGCGACCCCTATTACGCCACTTATGAAGGGGTGATCGCAGCCGCGGGCGGCGTCCCGGTTCCGGTCCGTGTCGATCCCGACCACGGCTTCCATCTCAGGCCCTCCGACCTCGAGGCGAAGATTACGCCCAAATCGCGCGTCCTTCTTCTCAATTCTCCCAACAATCCGACGGGAGCGGTGTTCACGCGCGAGGAGATCGCCGCGGTGGCCGAAGTTTGCGAGCGCCACGACCTCTGGATCATCTCGGATGAGGTCTATTCAACGATGACCTACGGCAATACGGTGTTCGCCTCGGCCTTCGACGACCCGCGCTTTGCCGATCGGACGATCGTCGTCTCCTCGGTTTCGAAATCGCATGCGATGCCGGGCTTCCGGTGCGGCTGGATCGCGGCTTCGGAGGACTTTTGCGAGCAGCTGCTGCCCGTCGCCGAGACCATGCTCTTCGGATCGCAGCCGTTCCTCGAGGATGCGACCGCCTTTGCTCTCGACAATCACTTTCCCGAGGTCGCGGCGATGAAGCAGGGCTACGAGCGGCGCGCGCGAGCTTTGCTCGGCGGGCTCAACGGTTCGGGCCACGCCTCGGCACACATGCCCGAAGGCGGCATGTTCGTTATGGTGGACATCCGCAAGACGGGCTTGAGCGGCGATGCGTTCGCCATGCGCCTTCTGGAGGAAGAAAGGGTGGTCACGATGCCGGGCGAGAGCTTCGGCGAGGGCGGCGCCGGACACCTTAGAGTAGCCCTCACCGTCGATGAATCCGCCATCGCCGAAGCGGCCCGCCGCATCGCAAAACTCGCGGACCGCCTCGCTTAGATCAGGCGATTTCGACCCCCATCCATCAGAGCGCGCGAAGCTCCAGCTTCGCCATCGGCTCGGGCACACGGATCCTCCGATCGTTCGTTACAAACCGGCTGCACCCGGCATTTCGCGCGGTTACGACGTGAATGGCATCAGGAAGCTTCAGGGCAAGCCGGCCGCCGAGCTCCGCTGCATGTTCGATGATAATTCGCGTGACGGGTTCTAGCTGAACCGCCGCTTGGTTGCTGAATAACTCCAGATAGATGCGCGTAAGATCCGGAGCAGCGCCGATCAGACACTCCCCAATGGTAAGTTCACTCGTGATGATTTGGAACGTGCCGTCAGCACCCGAAAGCAGTCTACGAATGGCGTTCTGGTAAGCCTCGCTGCCCTCGACGGCATAGATGAAGACGTTCGCGTCGAAAATAGAGCCTCTCCGGTGACCTTTCGCTCACCGCCAAGCGTCGCGTTGCGAACGGATATGGGCTTCTATTTCATCATCGGAACTGAACCGCGACCAGTTCCGGCCCCGTCCCAGGTAGTGGAGCAGAGTTCCCGCCTCATCCTCATTGCGCTCGGGCGAGAGCATCTCCCGCAGTCCGGGCAGGTGAGTTGCCTGTTCGAAAGAGATGGTCACCAGCGTTGGACGGCCTTCGCTGACGTGCACGACAGGCTCGCGACCCGCCTTTTCGGCGAACTCGCGATAGCGGGCCCTTATTTCATCGGCAGACATTCTGATCATTGGACTTCCGATTTAGTCACGGCGCTGTTCAGGTTCTATAGCACGAGATACCCGAACTCCTCGGACTGTTCGGAAAGCCATTCCCAGAAATGCTCCGAAAAGCCGCGGAAGAGGGAGAGCTCGAAGGCGTCCTCGCCGACTTGGGCCAAGTGCACGCCCACATGGGCCATCTGCGTCGCCGCACACCGGCCAACGCCGAATGCGCGGGGATGGAGATCGACGGGCGTTCCTTTGGCGAGCACGTTGCGCGCCTTCGGGCCTGAAACCGTGATGATCACCCGGCCATGGCTCTGGTCGGAGCAGGATGCGAGGCCGCGGAGCCGATCCTTGAGATCGCGGTAGAGAGCGCCCTCGGCCCGTCCCTCGGCCACGGCATACCACTGATCCGCCCCGCACCAGTGAAGCGTGAGGCCGTTCCCGCTCGCTGAACGGCCGGGTTCGGGACAGTTCACGCCGTACTGCGCGTTCATTGCAGCCGACAGCGCCTCAGCCTGTCCCCTGCGGGCGATCACGGTCACGATCGTGACGGGGTGACGATGGCCGAGAACGACGCCCGGCGCGCCTTTGTCGGCCCCGAAGCGGCCCGGGACCGCCACATCGGCGAGAGGCGACGACCTCCGGAAGCTTGCCCCGGCAGCGAGATCAGGCATGGAGCTTCACGTTCTCCCTGTCGTAATGTACGGGATCGCAGATCTCGGCGTACATATTGATGTTGCGCAGTCCGTCGAACACCTTGACGATCTCCCCATGCCGTTCGCGTCCGCGCTTCAGAAGCGCCAAACCGAGCCATGTCCCGAGCATCGGCGAGTAAGCGACCGAGGTGACATAGCCCTGGTCGTTCTCGAGCTTCGCCTCATCTCCCCGCTTGAGCAGATGCGATCCCGCGCGGAGCCTGTCCGACTTATCGACCGGCCGGATGCCAACCACCTGCTCCCGATCCTTCGATTTCAGCCCCTCCCGCGCCGCCATTATGCGGCCGATATAATCCTTCTTGGTCGACATCATGCGCCCAAGGCCGAGGTCCGCGGCGGTCGTGTTGCCGTTGAGCTCGCCGCCTGCGACGTGGCCCTTCTCGATGCGCATTACCGAAAGCGCCTCGACGCCGTACGGTGTGATCCCGAATTCCTCGCCCGCCTGCATCAGAGCGCGCGCGATGAGGCTGCCGTAGTCGGCTGGGACGGACAGCTCGTAGGCATGCTCGCCCGAGAAGGAGATACGGAACAGGCGTGCGGGAATGCCGCCCAGCACCGAAATCTCCTTCGCCGCGAGATAGGGGAAGGTTATGTCGTCGAGCACGGTGCCGTCCACGATCTTCTGCAACGTGGCGCGCGATTTGGGACCGGCGACGGCCATCTGAGCCCATTGCTCGGTGACCGACACATATTGAACGTCGAGCTCGGGCCACAGCGCCTGGTGGCAGAACTCCATGTGCGCCATGACTCGCGCCGCATTGGCGGTCGTCGTCGTCATGAAGAAATGATCCCCGGCGAGCCTCGACGTCGTGCCGTCGTCGAAGACGATGCCGTCTTCGCGCAGCATGAGCCCGTAGCGCGCCTTGCCGACCTCGAGCGTCGACCATCCGTTGCAGTAAAGGGGGTTGAGGAAATCGGCCGCGTCGCTCCCTTGTACGTCGATCTTGCCAAGGGTGGACACGTCACAGATCCCGACCCGTTCGCGCGCCGCCTTGACCTCGCGCACCACGCTGTCGAGCCAGTCTTTCTCGCCGGGGAGCGGAAACCAGGATGAACGGAGCCATAGCCCGGTCTCGACAAACATGGCGCCCTGCTCCTCGGCCCAGTCGTGGAGCGGCGTCTTCCGCACCGGCTGAAAATGATGCCCCACGAAGGGGCCGGCGATCGCTCCGAACGCAACCGGCGTGTAAGCAGGCCTGAAGGTGGTCGTGCCGACCTGCTCCATCGAGCGGCCGGTCGCTTCGGCGACGATCGCGCTTGCGGTAACGTTGCCGAGCTTGCCCTGATCCGTGGCCATCCCTGCGGTCGTGTAGCGCTTGACGAGCTCAATATCGCGATAGCCCTCGCGGGTCGCGAGCGGCAGGTCCTTGACCGTGACGTCGTTCTGATAGTCGACGAAGGCTTTGCCTTCGGAGCCTTTGACCCACCAGAAGGGGGCGATCCGATAGGCTTCGTCCCGGCAGCGGGGGACCACGAGTGGCCGGACGGTGAAACCGAGGCCGCTCGCCGCCGCTTGCGCCTTGGCCATGCCGTCGCCAAGGCATTCGGAAAGCAGCATCTTGCCGGCGGCCGATCCCGCGACCGTGAAGGCGGACCCGACGTTGGGCGGCAGGAAAGCCGAGAGCTCTGCGCTCCAGCGCGGCTTGGCGCCGCGATGGCAGACGAGGTTGACGACCGGGTTGAAGCCACCCGCCATCGCGATCGCGTCGCACGGGATGGTGCGATGATCGGCGAGGACGCCGCCCGCGACCTGCTTTCCGCCCTTGACGTTCACGAGGACCGTGCCCCTGATCACCGGCACGCCCGCCGAATCGACCTTCGGCGCGTCGAGCCGCGTGTCGAGGATCGCCTCCACGTCTACGCCGGCGCGCTTCAAGTCTCGCGCGGTGCGATAGCCCGAGTCGTTGTTGGTGAAGACGGCGATGGAACGGCCTGGCGAGACGCCGTAGCGATTGACGAAGGTTCGCACCGCCGATGCGGTCATCACGCCCGGCACGTCGTTGCCGCCGAACACGATCGGCCGCTCTTCGGCTCCCGCGCAGAGGATGGCCCGCTTGGCGATTATGCGCCAATAGCGCTGGCGCGGCTCGAACGGAGACGGCGCCGCCACATGGTCGTTCACGCGTTCGACCGCGCCGAAGATGTTGTCGTCGTACCATCCGAACACGGTGGTGCGCGGCATGAGCGTGACGTCGGGAAGAGATGCGAGCTCGGTGAGGACGCCCGCCGCCCAGTCGCGGCCATGCTGGTCGTCGATTTCGTCGTTCTCGTTGAGGAGCGAGCCCCCGAGGCTTGCGCTCTCATCGGCGAGGATCACGCGCGCCCCGGCACGGGCCGCGGCGAGCGCGGCCATGAGCCCGGCCGGGCCCGAGCCGATCACCAGCACGTCGCAATGCGCGTAGGATTTCTCGTACTTGTCGGGATCGGGCTCCTTCGACGCGCTGCCGAGCCCGGCGGCGCGGCGGATCAAGGGCTCGTAGATCTTCTCCCAGAAGCTCTTCGGCCACATGAAGGTCTTGTAGTAGAAGCCCGCGACGAAAATCGATGAAGCAAGCGAATTGACGGCGCCGAGATCGAAATCGAGCGAGGGCCAGCGGTTCTGGCTCTTGGCGACGAGCCCGTCGTAGAGCTCGATCATGGTGGCGCGGGTATTGGCTTCCTTGCGCCCGCCCTCGCGCAGTTCGACGAGAGCATTGGGCTCGGCGGCACCGGCGGTGATCACGCCGCGCGGCCGGTGATACTTGAACGAGCGCCCCATGAGATGGACGCCGTTGGCGATGAGCGCGGATGCGAGCGTGTCTCCGGGATGGCCGGTCAAGGGCTTGCCGTCGAACGTGAAGCCGAGGTTCGCCGAGCGGTCGATCAGTCCGCCGGCGGGCAGACGAAACCCGGCCATCAGACTCCAGCCTTTCTGCGCTCCGCCCACTCTCGCGCGGTCATCGATCCGAAGATCTCATGGATTGCGGTATCGCGCTCGAGCACGAGCCAAGCGCGGCAGCCTCCCCCGTGATGCCAGTATTCGTGCATCCGGCCTTTCGGGTTGTCGCGGATATAGACGTAGTCGTACCAGCGATCGATCGCGGCGGGATCGGTCGCGTCCGGGCGGGCCGGCGTCGCATCGCCGAGATAGGTGAATTCCTCCGACGGCCGCGTTCCGCAATGGGGACACTTGATCAGCATAGTTCTCGCTCAGTGCAGATTGGGCGTGGCGCCCTGGCCTTTTTCGTCGATCGCGAAGCCATTGCGGAAGCGATCCAGACGGAAGGCCGAATTGAGCTGATGCAGCTCGTTTTTGGCGATCGTATGCGCGAAGCACCAGCCCGACGCGGGCGTCGCCTTGAACCCGCCATAGCACCAGCCGCAATTGAGATAGAGCCCTTCGATGTCGGTTTTGTCGATGATCGGCGAGCCATCCATGGACATGTCCATGACGCCGCCCCACGCGCGCAGCACGCGAACCCGCGAGAGACCCGGGATCATCGCCACCCCCGCCTCGATCACATGCTCGACCATCGGCAGGTTGCCGCGGCGGGCATACGAATTGTAGCCGTCGAGGTCGCCGCCGAAGACGAGGCCGCCCTTGTCGGACTGGGAAACATAGAAGTGCCCGGCGCCGAAAGTCACGACGCAATCGATGTAGGGTTTGAGTCCTTCGGAGACGAAGGCCTGCAGGACGTGGCTCTCCATCGGCAGCCGCATCCCGGCCAGGCGGGCCACCTCGGAGGAGTTCCCCGCGGCGGCGAGGCCGAGCTTCCTGCACTTGATCGGGCCACGGTTCGTTTCGACGCCCGTGACCTTCCCATTGACGATGTTGATGCCGGTCACTTCGCAGTTCTGGATGATGTCCACGCCCCGGCTGTCGGCGCCGCGTGCATAACCCCAGGCCACCGCATCGTGCCTCACCGTTCCTCCGCGCCGCTGCAGCAGTCCGCCCTGAATGGGAAACCGCGCATTGTCGAAGTCGAGAAACGGCAGCATCCTCATGACGTCATGGCGGTCGAGCAATTCCGCATCGACCCCGTGGAGGCGCATCGCGTTGCCGCGCCGCGCGAAGGCGTCCCGCTGCGCATCGGAATGGTAGAGATTGAGCACGCCGCGCTGCGACACCATCGCATTGAAATTGAAGTCCTGTTCCAGCCCTTCCCAGAGCTTCATCGACCATTCGTAGAAGGGATTGTTGCCGGGGAGCAGGTAGTTCGAGCGGATGATCGTGGTGTTGCGGCCGATATTGCCCGAACCGAGCCAGCTCTTCTCGAGCACCGCCACGTTGGTGATGCCGTGCTCCTTGGCGAGATAGTAAGCGGTCGCGAGCCCGTGACCGCCGCCGCCGACGATGATGACATCGTATTCGGGCTTGGGCTCGGGATCGCGCCACGCCGGCGCCCAGTCCTTGTGACCATGGAGCGAGTGCTTGAGGAGCGAGAAGATCGAGTATTTCATGGTGAGCGCACCGCTCCTCCCCCTGAAAGGGGAGGATAAAGGTGGGAGTTCTCTCAACAATCGAGCGTCGTATCGCGCTCCCACTGCGTGAGATGGCGGCAATATTTGTTCCAGTCGTCCATCCTGAGCTTGATGTAGGCGGCGGAAACATCCCTGCCGATCGCTTCGCAGAGGTAGGCGTCGTTCTCGAGGTTCCGGATCGCATCGAGCAGGTTGAGCGGCAGCTTTTTCGCGCCTTTGACGGTATGGCCCTCGGCATACATGTCGATGTCGAGGCGCTGGCCGGGGTTCATCTTCTCATCGACGCCATGCGTGCCCGCGGCCATGATCCCGGCCATCATGAGATAGGGGTTGGCGGCGCCGTCCGGCAATCGGAACTCGATGCGGCCTTCGTCCGGGACGCGGACCATGTGCGTGCGGTTGTTGCCGCCGAAGGTGACCGTGTTGGGCGACCAGGTGGCGCCCGAGAGAGTGCGCGGCGCACTGATGCGCTTGTAGGAGTTGACCGTCGGGTTGGTGATGGCGACGAGCGAATCGGCGTGCGCGATGAGGCCCGCCAGGAAGTTGTAGGCCGTCTGCGAGAGACCGAGCTCGCCTTTGGGATCATGGAACAGGTTCTTCTTGCCGGCTCCATCCCACACCGAGAGGTGAACGTGGCAGCCGTTGCCGGTCAGGTTGATGAAGGGCTTCGGCATGAACGTCGCGCGGAGCCCATGCTTCTCGGCGATCGACTTCACCATGAACTTGAAGAAGGCGAGCCTGTCGGCGGTCGTCAGCGCGTCGCTGAAATCCCAATTGATCTCGAACTGGCCGTTCGCATCTTCGTGGTCGTTCTGGTAGGGGCCCCATCCGAGCGCGATCATCGTGCCCGTGATCTCCGCGATCACATCGAGCCTGCGCATGATCGAGGACTGGTCGTAACACGGCTTCTCCTGGGTATCGCGCGGGTCCGACACCGCGCTGCCGTCGGCATTGATGAGATGGAACTCGGGCTCGACCCCCGCCATGAGCTTCAGATTGTTCTTGCCCGATTTCTCCATCATGGCCTTGAGTGCGAGACGCGGAGCCTGCGGCAAAGGCTTCCCCTCCATCCACGGATCACCCGCCACCCAAGCGACCTCGGGCCGCCAGGGAAGCGGAATGATGGAGCCTGGATCCGGCATGACGAGGAGGTCCGGATGGGCCGGCGTCTGGTCGAGCCACGTCGCAAATCCCGCGAAACCTGCGCCCGCCTTCTGCATGCGGTCGGCCGCCTCAGCCGGCACGAGCTTGGCGCGTTGCGTGCCGAAGAGATCGGTGAAATTGAAGAGGAAGAATTTGACGTTGTTGTCTTTGGCGTATTTTCCGAGCTCACCCGCCATACGGCCTCCTGGTTGTCCTGCCCTGCTGATGGTTTATGCGGCTTGTCGTTCCGCTGCGATCCGCGGTGTACAGACGATATCCGTTTTGACCGAATTCGCGATGAAGCAGTCCTCGTGCGCGAGATGATGCAGATGCTCGATCTCCTCCTGGCTCGGCAGCTTCTCGCCCGAGAACCGAACGGCGGGACTGAGCGTCACGCGCGTGATGGAAAGCCGGCCCTCGGCGTTCTTTTCGAGAGTCCCTTCCGCATCGTCCTCATAGCTCTCCGCGATGAACCCGGCCTGTGCCGCCCGCGCGAGGAAGCACAGCATGTGGCAGCTCGACAGGCTCGCCACGAAGGCCTCCTCCGGGTCGATGCCGTTCGGATCGGAATAGGGCGCGCTCACGATGTGGGGCGATGCTGACGCGGGAACCGACAGCCCGCCGTCGAACGTCCATCGATGGGCCCGTGAATAGCGTTTACGAGGGAAGTCGCCATCGCCGATCTCCCACGTGACTCGCGCTGAATGCTGTCCCATGAGTTGATCTCGTTTACCGTGTGGCCATGAGCGCCGCCGCCCCGCCCATGAGCACCGCGCTTGAGCGGTTTGCAAATCTGACCGCGCGAACATTGCGAATGAACGTCCGGGCGGTGTGGGCAAGGAGCGCGTAGCTCAGATCGACTGCCGCGAGGACGGCGAACATCACGAGAGTCAATTCAGCCCAGCCTGCCGTCGTGACGTGAGCGAGATCAACGATCGTCGGCAGGAGCGCCAGGTAGAACACCATGATCTTCGGATTGCCGAGGGTGATCGCAAGGCCGGTGATGAAGAGCCGGAAGGGCGAAGTGTCCTCCGGCAATCCTTCCTCGCCGAGCGTCGCGGGCGCGCTCCACATCTTCCAGGCGAGATAGCCGAGATAGGCAGTGCCGCAGTATTTGAGGGCCACGAAGCCCCAATAGAAGGTCTTGGCGATCACTGCCAACCCGAAAATCGCCGCCGCGAGCCACAGGGCCTCGCCGATCCACATGGCGGCGAGGAAGGGGATCACGCCCTCAATACCGCGGGCGATCACGCGCGCGACGAGGGCCGCGATACTCGGACCAGGCGAGCCCGCATTGACCACGAGCGCCACGGCGAAAATCAGGACTGCGGAGAGCTCCATTAATCGTCACTACCACCCGTTCTTGCCCGGAATCCAGTTCGTGCCGGCGAGCGGAACCTGCGCCATCGCCGCAGCTTCGACGGTTAATGCCACCAGGTCCTCGGGCTCGAGATTGTGGACATGGCTCTTGCCGCAGGCACGTGCGATCGTTTGCGCCTCGAGGGTCATGACCTTGAGGAAATTCGAGAGCCGTCGGCCCGCTTTGATCGGATCGAGGCGCTTCGCAAGGTCCGGGTCCTGTGTCGTGATCCCCGCGGGATCGCGGCCCTCATGCCAATCGTCATAGGCCCCGGCGGTGGTTCCGAGCTTTTTGTATTCTTCCTCGTAGGCCGGATCGTTATCGCCGAGCGCGACTAGGGCGGCGGTGCCGATCGATACCGCATCGGCGCCGAGCGCCAAGGCTTTTGCGACGTCGGCGCCGTTGCGAATGCCCCCGGAGATGATGAGCTGCACCTTGCGGTGCATACCGAGCTCCTGGAGAGCCTGCACGGCGGGCCTGACGCAGGCGAGCGTCGGCTGGCCGACATGCTCGATGAAAATTTCCTGGGTCGCCGCCGTGCCGCCCTGCATGCCATCAACCACCACAACGTCGGCGCCCGACTTCACCGCGAGCGCCGTATCGTAATAGGGCCGCGCCCCGCCGACCTTCACGTAGATCGGCTTCTCCCAATTGGTGATCTCGCGCAGCTCGTGGATCTTGATCTCGAGATCGTCGGGGCCGGTCCAATCGGGATGGCGGCAGGCCGAACGCTGGTCAATGCCTTTGGGCAGGCAGCGCATCGCCGCGACCCGGTCCGATATTTTCTGCCCGAGCAGCATGCCGCCGCCGCCGGGCTTCGCCCCCTGTCCCACGACCACTTCGATCGCGTCGGCCTTTCTGAGATCGTCGGGATTCATCCCATAGCGGGATGGTAGGTACTGATACACAAGCGTGTTCGACTGGCCGCGCTCCTCGGGCGTCATTCCGCCGTCGCCTGTGGTGGTCGAGGTGCCCGCCATCGAAGCGCCGCGGCCGAGCGCCTCCTTGGCCTGCGCGGAGAGCGAGCCGAAGCTCATTCCGGCGATGGTGATCGGGATCTTGATTTCGATTGGCTTCTTGGCGAAGCGCGAGCCGAGCACGACGTTGGTCGCGCATTTCTCGCGATAGCCCTCGAGCGGGTAGCGCGAAATCGAAGCGCCGAGAAACAGGAGATCGTCGAAATGAGGAAGCTTGCGCTTGGCGCCCGCGCCGCGGATGTCATAGATGCCGGTGGTCGCGGCGCGCCGGATTTCCGAGAGCGTGTAGTCGTCGAAAGTCGCCGACTTGCGCGGCAGGGTGCGCGGGATGTTGGGGTCCATCTGTCGCCTATTGAGCTCCAAAACTGACATCCCCGGGCTTGTCCCGGGGACACATCGCGCAACTATCGCCAACGCTGAGCAATCGGCTCGATGGGTTGCCGGGATGAACCCGGCAATGACAAAGGTTGAGCGGCGCGCGCGCCAATCCGTCAATAGGCAACGGCATGGTCGACGTCGAACTTGTAGAGCTTCCGCGCTGAGCCATAGCGGCGGAACGACTTCGGGTCGGCGTTAATCTCCGCCTTCTCGAGAAGCTCCACGAGCTTCTCGAGATGCTCGCTCCGCATCTCCTTCTCGACGCAGTCGGCCCCGAGGCTCGCGACCTTGCCGCGCACGAAGAGCTTGGCCTCGTAGATCGAATCCCCGAGCGCCTCGGCGGCGTCTCCGAGCACCACCAGATGTCCGGCCTGGGCCATGAAAGCCGACATGTGGCCGACCGAACCGCCGACGACGATATCGATCCCCTTCATGGAGATGCCGCAGCGGGAGGAGGCGTCCCCCTCGATGACCAGCAGTCCGCCATTACCGGTGGCGCCGGCGGATTCGGAGGCATTGCCTTTGATCCGGATGAGGCCCGACATCATGTTCTCAGCGACGCCGACGCCAGCGTGGCCATCGACGATGATCTCGGCCTGCTTGTTCATGCCCCCGGCGTAAAACCCGACATGACCCTTGATCTCGACGGTAATCGGCGCGTCGAGGCCGCAAGCGATCGCGTGTTGCCCCATCGGATTGCGGAGGATCCAGTGGCGCTCGTTGGTATTCTGAGGAAGGCTCATGAGCCGCTGATTGACCCCGCGCACGCCCTCCGAGTGGAGATCGAGCTCGATCAAGCGTGACCGCTCCAGTTGTAGATGACGGCGGGCGCCGGCTCCCAGATCCGTGCGTTTTCGGCGCCGGGAAGATGGGCGATCGCCCTGTACTCCGTCGCCATCGCCACCCAATCGTCGGTCTCGGCCAAGACCGCATGCTTGCAGGCGATGGGATCGCGGATGACGGCGAAGCCATCAGCCGTGCCGATGCAGAATGTATAGAAACCGTCGAGGTCGCGCTTGCTATCTTCGAGAGCCTCGGGAAGGCTTGCCCCTTGCCGAAGCTTCCAGGTGAGATAGGCGGCGGCGACTTCGGTGTCGTTCTCGGTATCGAAGCTTATGCCCTCGCGCTTGAGGTTCTCGCGAAGGCGGTTGTGGTTCGAGAGCGAGCCGTTGTGGACGAGGCAGAGGTCGGCGCCGGTCGCGAAGGGATGCGAGCCCGCCGTCGTGACCGCGCTCTCGGTCGCCATCCGGGTGTGCCCGATCATGTGCGTGCCTTGCGCATCGTCGAGCTCGAACTTGGCGTAGACATCCTTCGGCAACCCGACTTCCTTGAAGATTTCGATGGCGCGGCCCGAACCTACCACGCGCACGTCCGGGTGATGGGCCTTGAGCCAGGCGACGACCCGCTCTTCTGGCGCATCGGTCGTAAGGATTGCGTGGTTGGCGATCTGCTTGAGCCGGGCTTCGCACGCGAGAGCCTTCTCGAGCCCCGTGCCGATGGCGTTCCAGTTGAACTGGGGATCATCATGGGCCAGCGAAAACTTGATGCTCCCCTCGTCTACTGGGTTGCGATAGATGGCGACGCCCGCCGAATCAGGCCCACGGCTCGTCATTTCGAGCAGCATTGGCTTGAACATCGCCCCGAGCTTCGGCTGAAGCTTCGGATTCTTGAGATAGAGACCGACGATTCCGCACATGATTGAACCTCGATTGGCCAAACCTATGTAGCAGGCCCGTCCCTTCGATTCAACTCACAGGAACAATTATTTCATATCAGGAATGCCACGCGAGCGGATGTCTCCTCAAGGCACGATCCCGGGTCAACAGAACGATGTTCAGGTCCGCGCAGACCCCAAGAAGCAGACGATCGAAGGGATCACTCGTGTCGGGCTCAGGCCCAATGTCCGACAGGACGTGCATTTCCCGGATCGGAAGTAGTGGAACACCAAGAGCACTGAGGAGTGCTGGCCATTGGTCCACCGGCGTTTTAACGGGCAGCTTTCGAAGTCGCGATTTGATCGCAGCTTCCCAAATACTTGCCACGCTGACCAGAACCTGATTTGCGACGCTCGCAATAACCCCATGATCGCGGTCGCGATCGGGCGTCAGGTTCTGGTCGATCACTTCGATGACGAAATGCGTATCGAGCAGAACCCGCATCGTTTACGGAAGCGGCTTTATAAGGATGTCCGCGGGCAACGGATCGTCAAAATCATCGGGAATGCACTCGACGACCCGAGTTATGCCCCGTTCCTTCTTGTACCGCTCGAGCGCCTCGAAATCGAGGCCGCCTTTGGGTCTATGGGGGACGATGTCCGCGATGGGTTGTCCATGCCGTGTAATGACGACGGTTTCGCCCTTCTCCGCAAGCCGGGCGAGCTCGGTTAGTCTGTTCTTCGCCTCTTTGATCGACACCGTGGTCATGGCTCAAAAGTAGCTACGAGGTAGCCACCCGTCAAGCCCCCGAATGGGGGGCGGAACCCGTATCGATTTGGACCATTGCACGGCTTTGAACCGGAGGCGAGATATGGGCAAGGTCAAGCTTGGATTCTGGGCCGTATCGTTGGGGTTCATCCTGTTTCTTCCAGCGGAGGAAACACAGGCCTTGCCGCTCGGTTCACGACCGTCCACTCCGGTCCTAGTCCAAGACGCCCAAACGATTATCGTGATCCGGCGTCATCGCCCATGGCGGGCTCACCGGCACCATAGGTTGCGGGTGTACAGAATGCCGCCGCAAGCCGCGTGGGGTGAGCCATACTTCCTCGGATCACCTGGCTATGCGCTTTTTCCACCCGATGATGAGTTCCTGCCTCCCTCCGAACGGCGCAGATTGAGGATTATCCAAAATCCGCAACCGAAACGCGCCGGCACGGAAGTTAGGGAAAAGCGCGCGAAGCACACAACGAGCACCGCAGAGGGGATCCCCACCGCCCGCGAGCCTCCCAGGCAGAACAAGCTCAACCGGAAGAATACCCACGTCGCGGTCGCGTCCCCCGACGGCGGCGAACTTCCGACACGTAAAGCCGAGCAGAAGCCCAGAGCGAGCACGTCCAAAAGCTTGAGCTGCGACAAAGCGGCCAGTGTCGTTTCGGGCTATGCCTTCACTGACGTGAAGCCCGTGACCTGCACCGGAACGAAGTACCGCTTCCGGGCCGTGAGGGGCGGTCAGCCTTACTCGGTAACGGTGAGTGCGGTCGATGGGACCTTGGTGAACGTCACTAAGCAGGATTGAGTAGGGCGTGGCAAGCGGGCCGGAACTCACTCTTCGCGGCGATAGCAAATCACCGAGAGAAACCGGATCGGAAGGATCTTGAGCTCTTCGGGCCCGTGCGGCGCATCGGCATCGAAGAAGAGCGCATCGCCGGGGAGCATCGTATAGGTCTTGTCGCCGTGGCGATACACGACCTCGCCCTCGAGCATGTAGAGAAACTCGAGACCGTCGTGCTGGAACGTAGGGAAGACGTCCGACTCCGCGGTGAGCGTGATCATATAGGGCTCGACCATCACCGGCCCCCGGCGGGTGTGGCCCAGGAGCTGATACTGGTGGCCAGCGCGGGTGCCGCGCCGTTCGATCGTAAGCCCCTGCCCCGCCTTGACGAAGCTTGCATCCCGGATCTCTTCGAAGCCGCGGAAGAGAGCCGTGACGGGAACGTGGAGGGCGCGCGAAAGCGCCTGGAGCGAGGCGAGGGAAGGCGAGGTGGCCCCGTTCTCGATTTTTGACAGCATCCCTGCCGACATTTCGGCGGCGCCCGCGAGCTCGCTGATGGTCAGCCCGAGCTTCTCGCGATAACGCTTGACCTCCCGCCCGATCGACTGCTCGAGGAGCTTGGCCGAGCCCGCTCGATGCGGCTCCTGATAAGGCAGGGCATGTCCCCGCGCAGCGTGTTTCCCCAAGGGCCGCCTCCTTCCTGCCATTGATATTCCGCAGAAGGCGGAAGCTCAACGCCGGAGCTTGTGTTTGCATTGCACAAGCTGCATAAGCTCCGGCCTTGCGCCAGAAGGGGGAGGTCATGGGATACCAGGCTGTCGCGGCACCGCGAATGACGCATCTCGAGCGGCTCGAGGCGGAGAGCATCCACATCATCCGCGAGGTCGCGGCCGAATGCGAGAAGCCGGTCATGCTCTATTCGATCGGCAAGGATTCGGCGGTGATGCTGCACCTTGCGATGAAGGCCTTCTATCCGGCCAAGCCGCCTTTCCCGCTGATGCACGTGGATACGACCTGGAAATTCCGCGACATGATCCGCTTCCGCGACGAGACCGTGCGCAAGCTCGGCCTCGACCTCATCGTCTACACCAATCCCGACGGGCTCGAGCGCAACGTCAATCCGTTCGATCACGGCTCGGCGCTCCACACCCAGATCATGAAGACCGACGCGCTGAAGCAGGCGCTCGACAAATACGGTTTCGATGCGGCCTTCGGTGGCGCTCGGCGCGATGAGGAAAAGTCCCGCGCCAAGGAGCGCATCTTCTCGTTCCGCGACTCCCGCCATCGCTGGGATCCGAAGAGCCAGCGTCCGGAGCTCTGGAGCCTCTACAACGCGCGAAAGAACAAGGGCGAGTCGATCCGGGTCTTTCCGCTCTCCAATTGGACCGAGCTCGACATCTGGCAATACATCTTTCTCGAGAACATCGCGATCGTGCCGCTCTATTTTGCGAAAGAACGGCCGATCGTCTGGCGCGACGGCCAGATGATCATGGTCGACGACGAACGCATGCGTCTCGATCCCGGCGAAAAGCCGGAGATGCGCGTGGTCCGCTTCCGCACGCTCGGCTGTTATCCGCTGACGGGGGCCATCGAGTCCAGCGCATCCAATCTCCTTGAGATCATCCAGGAGATGCTCATCACGACATCTTCGGAGCGGCAGGGCCGGGTGATCGACAAGGACCAGGCGGCCTCGATGGAGAAGAAGAAGCAGGAGGGATATTTCTGATGACGCGCTTCATCGAGTTCTCAGGCGGCGACGTCGAGGTCTATCTCCGCTCGCAGGAGCAGAAGGACCTGCTCCGCTTCATCACCTGCGGCAGCGTCGACGACGGCAAGTCGACGCTGATCGGCCGGCTGCTCTACGAGGCGAAGATGCTGTTCGAAGACCAGCTCTCGGTGCTCGAAGCGGAATCGAAACGGATCGGCACCCAGGGCGGCGCGCTCGACTTTGCCCTTCTCGTTGATGGCCTTGCCGCCGAGCGCGAACAGGGCATCACGATCGATGTCGCCTACCGGAACTTCACGACCAACAAGCGCAAGTTCATCGTCGCCGACACTCCGGGCCACGAGCAATACACGCGCAACATGGCGACCGGCGCCTCGACCGCCGATCTCGCGGTCATTCTCATCGATGCACGCAAAGGGGTCCTCACCCAGACCCGGCGCCACACCTATATCGTCACCCTGCTCGGCATCAGACACCTTGTCCTCGCCGTCAACAAAATGGACCTCGTCGACTACAGCCAGGACGTTTTCCGCGCCATCGAGGAGGACTATCGCGCATTCGCCAAAGAGCTGGGCGTCGAGGACATCACCTGCATCCCGGTCTCGGCGCTCAAGGGCGATAACGTCATCGCGCCGTCTGCGATCATGCATTGGTATCACGGGCCGACATTGATGGCTCATCTCGAGACCGTGCCGCTCGACGATGATCTCGAAGACAAGCCGTTCCGCATGCCGGTGCAATGGGTCAACCGTCCGAATCAGTCTTTCCGCGGATTTGCGGGGACGATCGCCTCGGGCTCGGTCGCGCCGGGGGACGCGATCAAGGTGTTGCCGTCCGGCCGGACTTCCGTCGTCGACCGGATTGTCGCCTATGACGGCGACCTCGCTTCCGCAGGGCCGGGGCGCTCGATCACCCTCACCCTCAAGGACGAGATCGACATCTCGCGCGGGGATGTCATCTGCGGCGCCGCTTCTCCTCTCGAAGTCACCGACCAGTTCGAAGCCCACATCCTCTGGATGGGCGATGAGCCGATGCTGCCCGGCCGTCCATACGTCATCAAGACCGGCGCACGGACGACGCCCGGGACGCTTTCGCAGCCGAAATACGCGGTCAACGTCAACACGATGGAGCACATCGCCGCGAAGACTCTCGCGCTCAACGAGATCGGCGTGTGCAACGTCGATCTCGATCGCCCGGCGGCCTTCGCTCCCTATTCCGACAGTCGCCATCTCGGCGGCTTCATCGTAATCGACCGGTTCACCAACAACACCGTCGGGATGGGTCTCATCCACTTCGCGCTGAGGCGCGCTTCCAACATCCATTGGCAGGCGCTCGACGTCGGCAAGGCCACGCGGGGCCGCCTTGCCAAGCAGAAACCCTGCATTCTGTGGTTCACCGGTCTGTCCGGCGCCGGCAAGTCGACGATCGCCAACCTCGTCGAGAAGAAGCTCCAGGCGCAAGGTCACATGACCTATCTCCTCGACGGCGACAATGTCCGGCACGGCCTCAACAAGGATCTGGGCTTCACCGATGCCGATCGCGTCGAGAACATCCGCCGCGTCGCGGAGGTTTCGCGGCTCATGGTCGATGCGGGCCTGATCGTGCTCGTGTCGTTCATCTCGCCCTTCCGGTCCGAACGGCTGATGGCGCGCGAGCTCGTGGATCCCGGCGAGTTCGTGGAGATCTTCGTCGACACGCCGCTTGCGATCGCCGAGAGCCGCGACGTGAAGGGTCTCTACGCCAAGGCGCGGCGTGGACTCATCAAGAACTTCACCGGTATCGATTCCGAATACGAGATGCCCGAAGATCCGGAGATCACGCTCGACACGACGGCCCTCTCGCCGGAGGAGTCTGCGGTCGCCATCGTCGACTGGCTCGACAGCGCGGGGAGGCTTACGCCGCCCGAGGTCTGATGCCGGTCACGATCACCTGGCTCGGCGGCGGGGACATCGCTCGGGTCGGACTGGGAGACGATGAGATCCTGACCGCAGTCGAACAGGGCCTTCTCGCGCAGGGACTGAGACAGGCGGTGATCGAGCCGCGGGTCCACCTCACGCCCGACCCGGCGTTCAAGGGCCACTTCAACGTGCTCCGCGGCTATGTCGCTCCGCTGAACCTCGCCGGCGTGAAGATCGTCGGCGACTACATCGACAACCATCGCCTGGGGTTGCCTTCGGAGATGGCACTCCTCAATCTCTTCGATCCGAAAACCGGCATGCCGGTCGCAATTCTCGATGCGACGCTCATCACCGACATGCGGACCGGCGCTTTGACCGCGCTCGGCGCCCGTCACCTGGCCCCGCCCCGTCCCAAGGTGCTCGGTCACGTCGGCGCCCGCGGCACGTCCTACTGGAACGTGCGCCTCCTCGATCATCTCTTCGATTTCGACGAAATCCGCGTGCATTCGCTCCGGCCCGAGAGTCGCGAGGCCTTCGCCCGCCGGCTCGAAGCCGATCTCGGCAAGTCGATCGTGATCTGCGAGGATTGGCGGTCCTGCCTCGAGGGCGCCGACATCATGGTCGAGGCCTCCCGCCTCGAGCGGCGCCAAGAGATCTTCAAGACGGACTGGATCAGCAAAGGCGCGCTCGTCATCCCTTATGGCACGGTCAGCGCGCTCGAGCTGTCGATGACTTCGGCCATGGACAAGATCGTTGTCGACGACCTCGGCCAATTCCGCGCCGGCGCGTTCGGCGCGCTTCGTCCTCACATCGATGCCGGCCTGATCAGGGAAGACTCGGTCCACGCCGAGCTCTGCGACATCATTACCGGAGCGAAGCCCGGGCGCGAGCGCGAGGACGAGACCATCCTCTTCTGGCATCGCGGCCTTTCGCTCTCCGATATCGCGCTCGGCGCCGCAATGCTCGGCAAGGCGAGAGAGATGGGCCTGGGCCAGAAGCTTCCTTACATCTGAGATGAGCGAGGTTTCGATGAAGCAAGAACTAAACGTCCACTGTCGTGTCGGCTCGACCCTTCTCCTGTTGGCGGTTCTGCTCGCGAGCTCCACCGTCTCGGCCATGACCACAGTGAAGCCGTTTCCGCGGATATTCCACACTGAGGACATCAAAACCGACGGCGCGGTCCTCCACGTTCGCGTCGGAGGATCCGGTCCGGCCGTGGTGATGCTGCACGGCTTCGGCGACACCGGCGATATGTGGGAGCCGCTCGCTTCCGTGTTGGTCAAAGAACACACAGTCGTCGTGCCGGACCTGAGAGGCATGGGCCTCTCCTCGCATCCCGAAGGCGGCTACGACAAGAAGACCGAAGCGCAAGATATCGCCGCTGTCCTCGACCATCTGAAGATTGACAAGATCGATCTCGTTACGCACGACATCGGCAACATGGTGGGCTACGCATTCGCGGCTCAGTATCCCAAGCGTGCAGTGCGCTTCGCGGCGATGGATGCGCCTCTGCCGGGGATCGGGCCGTGGGACGAGATCATTCGCAACCCGCTCCTGTGGCACTTCAACTTCCGGGGACCGGATGCCGAGCGCCTCGTCAAGGGTCGCGAGCGCATCTACCTCGACAGATTCTGGAACGAGCTGTCGGCTAATCCGAAATCGATCGACGAAGCGACCCGGCGTCACTACGCCCGGCTCTACGCGCGCCCGGGCGCGATCCATTCCGCATTCAACCAGTTCGCGGCCTTCACGCAGGATGCGGCCGACAACAAGGCGTTCGCCGCGAAGGGTAAGCTCGGAATGCCAATTCTGGCGATCGGAGCGGAGAAGTCATTCGGAGCGGCGATGGCCGATGATTTTCGCTTCGTGGCAAGCGACGTCACATCGGTCGTGATCCCGAACTCCGGACATTGGCTCATGGAAGAGCAGCCCGAAGCGACGGTCGCGGCGATCACATCGTTTCTCGAACGAAAGTAGCGCGTCCATTGCAAGGCGCGTCCTTCCGGCGAAGGCCGAAGCTTACGTCGACGTGCGACGGGCTTTCCGGGAGGGAGAGCAACCGGCTAGTTCGCGCAATGCACCGCTCGCAACGAGCTCTGCGGTGATCGTCTCGATCTCGCGGCCGAGCGGCCGGTCATCATCGATGAAGGGGGAGCGGGCGCGGACCGCCGCATGCACGTGGTCGAGGCGCGGCGCCAGGCGCTCGAGCTTGGCGAGGTCGACGGCCTGGGCGGCGGCGACGAGCTCGATTGCCGCGAGGAGTTCGAGCTTCACGAGCAGATCCCCGAGCTTCTCGGCGGCGAGCGCGGCGAATGTTGCCGAGTCCTCCTGGCCGTCGGCGTTGTGGCTCGGCATGATGGGCACGGGGTTGGCGAGATAGACGATCGCGGCCCTTAGCGCCTCGGCGGGCTTCATCAACGGACCGAAGCCCGCGCGGGCGGTGTCAGTAGACGAGAGCAGCGGGGGCAGGCCCGAGAACCGTGGGCTCATGAGCCGCGCGATGCGCGATACGCAATCCGTGGCCGCCCAGGCGAGCGCCCGCGAAGCCGCATCGAGGCGTTGCGAAAGCAGCGGCAGATGGAAGTTGCCCGTGCTGACGATCCGGCCCTCGGCGATGAGCACGATCGGGTTGTCGGCCGGATGGTTGAGCTCGACCAAGAGACACTCATCGAGCGC
>JBJMRA010000108.1:0-9976 GCA_045802365.1 Hyphomicrobiales bacterium
CTGCTTCTGGCGGCTTTCCCGCTTCGAGTGCTCGGGCTGGCCACCGCCCTGGTCGCCGCCGCCCTGCTTCTGACGGCTTTCCCGCTTCGAGTGCTCGGGCGTGCCGCCGCCCTGATCGCCGCCGCCCTGCTTCTGCCGGCTCTCCCGCTTCGAGTGTTCGGGCGTGCCGCCGCCCTGATCGCCGCCGCCCTGCTTCTGACGGCTCTCCCGCTTCGAGTGCTCGGGCTGGCCACCACCTTGGTCACCGCCGCCTTGCTTCTGACGGCTCTCCCGTTTCGAATGCTCGGGCGTGCCGCCACCCTGGTCACCGCCGCCTTGCTTCTGACGGCTCTCCCGCTTCGAGTGTTCGGGCGTGCCGCCGCCCTGATCGCCGCCGCCCTGCTTCTGGCGGCTCTCACGTTTGGAGTGCTCGGGTTCGCCGCCTCCCCAGGTTTGGCCTTTGTTGTGGAAGCTCTTTCCCTTGACGTGACGCGGCTCCTCGCCGCCGCCCTGTTGACTGTCCCTCTTGGAATGCTTCGGCTCCGATCCCCAGGTCTGCCCCTTGTTGTGATAGCTCTTGCCTCTCACATGATCGGGCTTCTCGCGGCTCTCCTTTTTCGAGTGCTCGGGTTCCGGCCCCCAAGTCTGTCCCTTGTTGTGGTAACTTTTGCCACGCACATGACGCGGCTCCTCGCCGCCCCATGTCTGGCCTTTGACGTGCCAGCTCCTTCCCTTCACATGTTGCCCGCCCCAGCTCTGGCCCTTCTGATGCCATGAACGTCCCTTGACGTGATCGTTGTCCCAGCTGCGGGCGCGGTCGTGGAACGAGCGGTCTCGAAGGTGCCACGACTTCGGTTTCTGATGCCACGAGTAGATCTTCTCGTGGAATGACGCGTTCTTGCGATGCCAGCTCTTGGCAGTGTCGTGCCAGGAACCTTGTTTCCAATGCCAGGTGCGGTCGCGCGTGTGCCACGATTGCGATTTCCAATGCCAGCTCCGGCGCGCATCGTGCCAAGAGCCTTCGCGCCAATGCCAGCTGCGATTGACCGAATGCCAGGACTGCCCTTTCCAGTGCCATGACCGTTCGACGGAATGGAACGACGCGTTCCGTTGGTGCCACGAGCGGTTCACGTTGTGGCCGTTCGACGCCCACTTGTCGTGACTCATCGCAAGAGTGTGGACCGGCCACTCGGGAGGCCCGACCGGCGGTGGCGCTGCGCCGAAATCCTCTCCGGCGTCGACGACCTCTCCACCGCCGTCTTGCGGAGGCGAGATGACCGGGAGGGCGGGTGCGGGCTTGCAGATTTCATAGATCGCGACGTCGCCGACCCGGGTCGCATCCTGGCTGGTGGTATCCGGAATGGGATTTCCGCTCTCATCGACGTTGATATTGGTATCGATCATGTAGGACCGGTCGAGGACCCCAAAGTCCGCCGGTTTGCTTGCCGCGAGCTCGGCCTTGGCCGCCTGTTGCTCGATGGGTCCGAAGCCGTCCGCAGGGGAACCCTGGAGTCCGTGCACTTCGCTCCGGTCTTCGTATTCGCCTGTATCCATGCTGGTGCAGGGACCGTCGGGCGAGCAGAGCGAGTCGCCCGTCATCCACAGGGACTGGTCGGGCCTTGAGGTGTCGATCTGGCCGGCATCGTCGAAGCCGTAACCGAATGCCGCACCTCCGGCGCTGTTGGTATGTCGATCGTAGAAGCCGAGATCATAGCGTCCCTCCGGCCGCCAGATGCCGTCGGCACCGAGTTGGTACCGAAGCATGCGCGATTCATGGGGACGCGAGAAGGCGTCAGGCTGCTTGAGGCCCAAGTTCCGCATTCCGCCGCGCTCGGCGACGATCATCACGTTCTGCGGGCCGCAGGTGGGAAAAGTGATGTCGGAAACGGGATTGCTGTTTCCCGCCTTGTCGCCTTGCTCGGGCCCGCTCGGCCAGAAGGCCGGCAGGAAGAATTCGCGCCGGATGGCCGTCGAGTCGAAATCGCCGTTCTGTTGCAAAGCGACCGACCAAACGGCATTGCGCCGGTCGTCGCCGGCGTTGGCCCAGTCCGGATTGCCCAGGGCATCGCTTCCCCAGATCGAATAATACAGTCTTACCTCGCCATTGGCCCCTTTGCTGACCCCGAGACCCCAGATGCGGCGGCGGAAGTCGGCGATGTTCCAGCACTCGGGCGTTCTGCTGAAATCGCCGGAACAAGTTTCTATTTTTGCTGAGGAGGACGGATCGAAACCGATGGGCGAAAGCGATTGCTGCTGCCCGGTCCACGCGTCCACGAACCGTGTGCGCCCGGTAGCACCATGGTCGTAGCGACCGAGATCGTGTCCCGAATCGCGGTCGAGCCGGTGGATCATCCCCGTCTCGAGATCGGATACGAAGACCTGCTTGTGCCACGGATCGTAGGCGATATTGCCGAGCGCGGCGCCGCTGTTCGGGCGGCCATCGAGCGTCACATCCGTGAACTTCTCGGCGGCAAACCCGGTATCGGGGCTGAGACGGAAGATCGTGCCCGGGCCCGCATCTGGTCCCCACATTCCCGGCATCCAATCGCCATTGGGACCGCGGTGAAGACCGAATGCGGCGGTCGCCGACAGGAAAATGTCGGGCGTCTCGCCATCGTCGATCGTGACTCCGAACACTTGCCCGACTTCGCCCGCGGTCACCTCGAGTCGTTGCGGTTCATCGATCCAGTGCTGGCCCGACGGCGGATCGGGCGGGCGGCGGATATCGATGATACTGGCGCTCGTGCCGTTGAGGTCGATGACCGTCTCCGGCGTGCCGGCCTGATCGGGCTCTTCGATGGTGTTCGAGAAGCGTGTGACCACCGCCTCGCCGGGGGACAGCGGCGCGATCTCGGTGGCCGGGGCATCGGGACCGCCTTCCTCAGGAGGGGGAGGCGGCGGCGGTGGGACGTTCTGAGCGAACCCCAAAGGCTGATACGCGACAGCTGCGCACAAGAACGAAATTGCCGTGAGCAAAAATCTCGAACGGGAGACGGTATAAGAAAGAAGACCCTCACGTCGAATGCGTGCCATGCTTGCCAGCCTTTCCGCCCGGAAAGACTGTATCGGCTCGCCCGATGATGGTCCAGCAAATGTAAAGACGCTGTTTCGGTCAGTTCCGTTGTAATAGGATGGGTCGAGAAGGAGAGAGCGCGATGGATGACCACAGAGCTCAAACCGTGCAGCAGACGCGTGCCCCGTTCGATCACGAGAAGCTCGATTCCCTCATGGAAGAGGCGGGTCTCGATGCGCTCGTCGTGACGTCGAAACACAACGTGCAATACCTGCTCGGCGGATATCGTTTCTTTTTCTTCGACTACATGGATGCGATCGGGGTGAGCCGTTATCTTCCGGTCTTCGCTTATCCGAAAGGCCGCCCCGATGAGGCGGCCTATTTCGGGAACCGCCTGGAGAGTTACGAAAAGCAGCTCGACAAATTCTGGACGCCGGTCACCGAGACTGTCACCTGGGGAACCACCGATGCCATTGGGCGCGCCTCCGATTACCTCCGCAAGCTGGGGTGTCCGCTTCGAACCGTGGGCATCGAAATGGGGTTCTTGCCCGCTGACGCCCACGCGACCATGCGGCAGCGGCTGGCCAATTGCGAGCTTACAGAAGCGTTGAGGGTGCTCGAGCTGCTCAGGGCGCGCAAGACGTCGGCCGAGCTCGCGCTTGTCCGCCAGGCGAGCGAACGCGTTATCGAGTCCATGCTCGCAGTCATTTCCGGCCACGGTCCGGGCGTGACCAAGAAGGAGCTGGCCGATGCGTTGCGCCGTGAGGAGCAGAAGCGGGGGCTGACTTTCGAGTACTGTCTGGTCACCGCCGGGGCGAGCCACAACCGCTCGCCCTCCGATCAGCGCGTCGAGAAGGGAGACGTGCTCTCGCTCGACTCGGGCGGGAACTACAAGGGCTATATCGGAGACCTCTGTAGGATGGGCATCATGGGGGAGCCGGACGGCGAGCTCGAGGATCTCCTTGCCGAGATCGATTCGATCCAGCTTGCGGCGAGGACGCCGATCAAGGCCGGTGTCCGGGGGGGAGACATCTATGCAGCCGCCGAAGAGGTCCTGGCCAAGTCGCCGCATCGCAAGATCATGGCATTTACCGCGCATGGAATGGGGCTCATCACTCATGAGGCCCCACGGCTCACCGGTGAGGGCCCGGTTCCCTATCCAGCCGACGATGCCGATCGTCCGCTCGAGGCCGGCATGGTGGTTTCGATCGAAACGACCCTTCCGCACCCGACGCGCGGATACATCAAGCTCGAAGATACCGTCGCGGTGACTGACGCCGGTTACGAAGGCTTCGGCGACCAGGGCCGCGGGTGGAACCGCGGAAAAGCCTAGCCCGGGGCCAATCCCGTTTGATGCCAGACCGCATGACCGAGCCGTTCATCAAGCTGACCGGCATCTCGAAGAGTTTCGGCGGGCTTCGGGCGCTGAAAGACGTGAGCTTCGACGTGCGCCCGGGCGAGGTGCACGCGCTTCTGGGCGAGAACGGCGCCGGCAAATCCACCCTCATCAAGATCATGGCCGGGGTGCTCGCGCCCGATGAGGGCGAGATCGCAATTGATGGCCGGTCCATAACCTTCGCTTCGCCGCGAGACGCGCACGCCGTCGGGATCGCGACTGTCCACCAGGAGCTTCTGCTCTTCCCCGAACTGACCGTCGCGGAGAACATTTTCCTCGGACAAGCGCCGCGCACGTCCTGGGGCGGGCTCGATTGGGGAGAAATGCGTGAACGGGCGACCGCGCTTTTGGCGGCGCTCGACAGTCCGGATCTCGACGTCGATGCAAAGGTCGGATCGCTGTCGGTCGCCAATCGCCAGCGCGTCGAGATCGCCCGTGCGCTCGCGCAGAATGCCAAGCTCGTCATCATGGACGAGCCGACGGCGGCGCTCGCTGAGGCCGACGTGCAGCGGCTCATGGAAATCGTCCGCAGGCTCCGGGACTCGGGCGTCGGCATCGTCTATGTCAGCCACCGCATGGCGGAGATTTTCGCGCTCGCCGATCGCGTCACCGTACTGCGCGATGGGGCTTACGTCGGCACGAGGGACATCGGCGAGACCGAGGAGGGGACGCTCGTCTCGATGATGGTCGGCAGGGTGCTCGACCGCTTGTTTCCGCAGAAGCAGGGAGAGACGGGGGCGACCCTGCTCGAACTGCGCAACGTCTCTTATGACGATGTCGTCCGGGACATATCCTTCGAGCTCAAGTCGGGAGAAATCCTGGGAATCGCCGGGCTCGTCGGTTCGGGCCGCACCGAGCTTGCGCTGACGATCTTCGGCATCACGCCCGCGACCTCAGGGGAAATCCTTCTCGACGGCAAGGCGGTCACGATCGGCGGACCCGAGCAAGCGCGTGCCCTCGGCATCGCCTACATCCCGGAGGATCGCGGCACACAGGGCCTCATCCGGTCACAGCGGATTGCCGAGAATGTTTCGCTCGCGATGCTCGATCGTCTGGCGCCCCACTACATCATCGACCGGCTGCGGGAGTTGAGGCTCGCACGCGACGCGATCGCCCGTTTCGGGATCAGGGCGCGGGGGCCCGATCAGGTTGTCCGCCAATTGTCGGGAGGCAATCAGCAGAAGGTCGTGCTCGCAAAATGGCTCGTGACCGAGCCTCGCATCCTCATCATGGACGAGCCGACGCGCGGGATCGATGTCGGAGCCAAGGCCGAGATCCATCTGCTCATGCGGAAGCTCGCCGGTGAAGGGCTCGCCATTCTCATGATATCGAGCGAACTTCCCGAGGTGTTGGGCATGAGCGACCGCGTGCTCGTCATGAGCTCCGGGCGGATCGCGGCGCGCTTTGATGGCGCCAATGCCGCCGCGGAGGCGGTCGGCGCCGCAATGCTCAAGGGCCGCGCGGAAGCCGCGGTCGCATGAGCGCCCTCACTGCCACGGCAAATGCACGCCGCGAATATCCGGCGCTCAGGCGGGTGTTGGCCGCCTACGGGCAGGAGATCGTCGTTCTCCTCGCGCTCGTCTTATTGTTCGTCGTAGTCGGAGTGGTTAATCCGCGCTTTCTGTCGAACACCAATCTTACGAGCATCTTTGCGGGAAATGCCTATATCGCGGTCGCGGCGATCGGCATGGCGATGGTGATCATCTCGGGCCATATCGACGTTTCCGTCGGCTCGCTGATCGGCGTGCTCGCCACCATCGCGGGGACGCTCGCCGTTGCCGGCTATCCGGTCTGGATCGCCTGGATCGTGCCCATCGTGGTCGGCATCGTGATCAACACGGTCCAAGGGGCGCTCATCGCCTATGCGCGCATCCCGGCCATTGTCGTCACGCTCGGTTTTCTTTCGATTCTGAAGGGCGGCCTCATCAGCGCAACCGGGGGAGCCTGGATCACCGGCATGCCCGAAGCGTTCATGATTGCCCAGAAGCGGCTCTTCGGCGTTCCATCGTCCGTCTATTTCATGATCGTCCTGACGTTGCTCGCGGCGTTCTGGATGAGATATTTTGCCCTCGGCCGGTCGCTCTATGCCGCGGGGGGCAATCCCGAGGCCGCGCGTGCTGCCGGCATCAGTCCGGAGCGTGTCTGCGTGATGGCCTTCGCAATTCACGGCTTCTTTGCGGGCATCGCCGCGCTTCTGTTCGCAACTCAGCTTCAGGTGATTCAATCGACGGTGCCGCCAAACCTCGAGCTCACCGTCATTACCGCCGCGGTGATCGGCGGCGTCTCCATCCTGGGCGGCACGGGAACGGTGATCGGCTCGACGCTCGCCGCCATTCTCTTCGCCACGATCGGCTCGGCGCTCATCTTCCTCAATGTCTCGGCCTACTGGCTTCGCGCCGTGCTCGGCTTCCTGATCCTTTCGACGGTGCTCGCCGATATGGTGAGGCGGCGTCGGGCGATGGTGCGCTGATGCCGATCACCCGTACGCTTCTGCGCCATGAATCGGTGCTGACCGCGCTCCTGATCGTTGCCTTGATCGTGCTCGCGCTCCAGTCGAACCGCTTCTTCACCGCCGATAACCTCCTGAACCAGGGCCGGCTTATGGCGGAGGTCGGGCTCGTCGCTCTGGCCATGACGTTCGTCATCGTATCTGCCGGGATCGATCTCTCGGTCGGCTCGATCCTGGGTCTCGTCGCCATTTTGCTCGGCGTGTTTTGGCACGATCTCGGAGTGCCGCTGCCGATTGCGATGCTGCTTGGGCTTGTAGTCGGCGCGCTTGCCGGTTGCGTCAACGGCCTCATCATCACGCGCTTCCGCGTTCCGCCGCTCATCGCAACGCTCGCCACGCTCGCTCTCTACCGCGGCTTTGCGGAAGGCATCAGTCAGGCGCGATCCGTCCGCGGCTACCCGGAATGGTTCTTCACGCTCGGCCAGGGTGAGGTTATGGGCGTCCCGACCCAGGTGTGGATCTTCGCGATCGCGGTCGTTCTGGCGGCCGGCATACTGGGACTGACCGTCTTCGGCCGGGAAGTCTACGCGATCGGCGCCAACGAGACGGCGGCGCATTTCTCGGGGATCCGGGTCGACCGCGCAAAGCTTCTGATCTATACGGCTTCGGGGCTCGTGGCGGGATTGGCCGCGGTCGTGTTCGTTTCGCGCGTCTCGACCACCCGGTCCGATATGGGCACGGGACTCGAGCTCGACGTCATCACGGCGGTGGTGCTCGGGGGGACGAGCATCTTCGGGGGGCGCGGCACGATCATCGGCACCGTGCTCGGCCTTTTCCTCATGCAGGCCTTGAAGAGCGGGCTCGCTCTCGCCGGCGTCAAGGGGGACGGCACGATCGTCATCATCGGAATCGTGTTGATCGGTGCTACGCTGATCAGCAATCTGTTCAGGAGAGATGTGGACGGCTGAAGAAGGCCCGGCGCCACAGCCGTCGACGGTACCATGAGACCGGGCCGCAATAAGGGAGACCGAGAATGATACGCAAGTCATTGCTGATCGCCGCCGCCCTCGCCTTCATGGGTGGTACGGCGATGGCGCAATCGGCGTGGACCGGTGGCGATGAGCTGCCGACCAATCCTCTCGCCTGCGACGGCACGCCGGGCAAGGCCGAAGCGAAGGCCTATGATGGAGGCGTTCCGCAGAACGCGCCGGATCGTAAAGGCAAGCCCATCAAAGTCGTCGACATACCGAAGCTCATCGGTATCGGCTACTTCAACGCGACCTCGAAGGGCATTGCCGAAGCCGCCAAGGAGCTCGGGAACGTGGACGTCAAGACCGATGGCCCGACCCAAGCGAACATCGACCAGCAGATCAGCTTCATCGACAACTACATCACGAGCGGGGTCGACGGAATTCTCTTCGCCGCGAACGACCCGGTCGCGATCGCCCCGGTTCTCAAAAAGGCGCTCTCCAAGGGCATCAACGTGGTGGGCTATGATGCGAACTCGACACCCGATGCGCGCCAGTGGTTCGTGAACCAGGCTCAGTTCAACGGCATCGCCAAATCGCTCATCGACAACATGGCGAAGGAGATCGGGGAGGAGGGGTCCTTCGCGATCGTGACCTCGACCTTTACGACGCCCAACCAGGCGCGGTGGATCGCCGAGATGTCGGCTTATGCCGCGAAGTGCCATCCAAAGCTGAAATGGCTTGAGACGGTCGAGGCCCAGGAGGACAACGTCCTCTCGTTCAATCAGGCGACCACGCTCATCAACAAGTACGGCGATGAGCTGAAAGGTCTCTTCGGCATGACGAGCGTCGCGACGCCCGCATCTGCCGAGGCCGTGACGCAGGCCGGCAAGTGTGGGTCGATTGCGGTGGTCGGCCTCGCTACGCCCAACGCGATGAAGCCTTATGTCGAGAAGGGTTGCGTCAAGTCGGTGGTGCTCTGGAACCCAGTCGACCTCGGCTATGCCGCGATGTACGTGCTCCGCGCGACGGCGGATGGCGATCTCAAGCCCGGCGCGACCTCGGTCAAAGCCGGCAAGCTCGGCGATCTTCAGGTCATCAACGGTAGCGAAATCCTGCTC
The DNA here is from genome assembly GCA_045802365.1 of Hyphomicrobiales bacterium. Taxonomy (GTDB): domain Bacteria; phylum Pseudomonadota; class Alphaproteobacteria; order Rhizobiales; family Aestuariivirgaceae; genus JBJMRA01. The sequence continues at coordinate 8,927 of JBJMRA010000108.1, forward strand.
GGGTCGCCCTTCACCTTCACGAAGGAGAATGTCGGCCAGTTCGACTTTTGATCCGACAATCGGAGGGGCGGCATTCCGCCGCCCCTCTGGTGCGCGAGCCGCCTACGCTCCCAAGGTGAGACATGACGACATCTGCCATTCCCTCCCTCTGGGACGATCGCTTGGCCGAGACTCTCGATGAGGCAGGCCTCCTTCTCTATCGGTCGAACCTGCTCGGCAGCGATCTCCGGATCACCAACTTCGGGGGCGGGAATACCTCGGCCAAGATCAGGATGAACGATCCTCTGACCGATGAACCTGTCACCGTGCTCTGGGTGAAAGGATCGGGCGGCGATCTCGGCTCCATGAAGCTCGACGGCTTTGCCACCCTCTATCTCGATAAACTCGAAAGCCTCAAGCCCAGGTACCGCGGCATCGCCCATGAAGACGAGATGGTGGAGTACCTGCCGTACTGCACCTCCAACCTTAATCCGCGCGCGGCCTCGATCGACACGCCGCTTCACGCTTTCGTCCCTTGGAGGCATGTCGACCACGTGCATCCAGATGCGGTGATCGCCATTGCAGCCTCGCGCGACGCCGAGGCTTTGACCCGCGAGATCTACGGCGGTGAGATCGGATTTCTTCCCTGGCAGAGGCCGGGGTTCGACCTCGGCCTCAAGCTCGGCGAGATGGCGAAAGCAGATCCGCAGTACGCGGGGGTCGTCCTCGGCGGACACGGCCTCTTCACGTGGGCCGAGAGCGCCAAGGAGTGCTATCTGACGACCCTTCGCATCATCAACAAAGCGGCGGATTGGCTCGCCGCTCGGCAAAAACGGCCACCCCTCGGGGGAGAGCGCGTGCCGGCGCTCGATCGAGACCACCGGCGGCACACCGCGATCGGGCTGATGCCCGAAATCCGCGGCCGCATCTGCACGGGCCTCGCGTGGGCCGGATTGACGATGGATACGGGTCAAAACGATCAGACGGTCGGCCGTGAAGGGAGAATTAGTGCCGACGGATCGAAACTACATGCCTGGGTCATTCCAACGAATGAGGAACTGCTGATTGCGC
>JBJMRA010000109.1:0-10301 GCA_045802365.1 Hyphomicrobiales bacterium
AACGCTTATGTACCTGAGCGGCGGCGTGATCGTCGGGGTCGGCATCGCTACCGCCTCGTTCTCGATCGTCATGGCTGGTTTTGCAAGGCTCGTCCCGCCCGACAAGCGGTCCTGGGCATTCGGAATCGCCACCGCCGCCGGCTCGCTCGGCCAGTTCATTTTCGCGCCGCTGGGGCAGGCCTTTATTGCCGCTTTCGGATGGCAGACGGCGCTCATCTATCTCGCGATGCTCGTGCTTCTGATCGTTCCCTTCGCGGTGCCGCTCAACGCGCCTTCGGCGAACGCGACCGGAGCTCAACGGAGCGAGCTTCCGATGTCGCTCGGCAATGCCATCCAACTGGCGTTCTCACACGCCAGTTATGTCCTGCTCACGGTCGGCTTCTTCGTGTGCGGCTTCCAGCTTGCCTTCACGACGATCCACCTTCCAGCGTTCCTCGTCGAGAGCGGGATCAGCGAATGGCTCGCTGCGTGGTCGATCGCGATCATCGGGGTGTTCAACGTGATCGGGTCCTATTCCGCCGGGCTCATCGGCGCGATCTTTCCCAAGAGATACTCGCTCTGCATCATCTATCTGCTGCGCTCGCTCGCGATCGCTCTCTTTATCCTGCTTCCCGTGACGCCGCTGTCGACCGTGTTGTTTACGGCCTTCATCGGCCTCCTCTGGCTCTCCACCGTGCCCCTCACGATGGGACTCGTGACCGTGATGTTCGGCACCCGCTACATGGCCACGCTCTACGGCTTCGTGTTCCTCAGCCATCAGATCGGGTCCTTCTTCGGGGTATGGCTCGGCGGCAAGTTCCACGATCTTTACGGGACCTATGATCCGGTGTGGTGGATCGGGGCCGCCCTCGGGATCTTCGCGGCGCTTGTGAACTGGCCGATCCGCGAACGTGCGGCGCCCGAATTCGCGACCTGATACGTCATGCACTGGCCCGGCCATCGCCTTGCGCTCGGACTCGCCTTTGCCGTGCTGGTGCTCTGGTTCGCCGTGATGGCAATCACCGTACGGCTCGCGGCGCTGCCGTCCTCTGCGAGCGGGCCAATGCTGGTGGTCTTCGAGCCGGGGACCTCCGAGGATCGCATATTCGGTAACATCATCGCGGCGGGCGCTAGGCCGGTCCGTTCAACTTGGCTCGGCTTCATCTGGGTGGTTGCGGGTGACGCTCCGGGACTGGCGGGACGGCTGGCTGAGCGCGGTGCGCTCGGCGCCTATGCCGAACTTCCCTTCAGCCCGACGCTCGCCGGCTGCTTCGCCTACGCTGATTCCAAAGCCGTTGAACTGTTCTCGCTTAGGCCCTAGCAGCAGTCGAAACCGCACGCTGCTAAGCCGCGGAACTTATTATTTAATTTGCCGTTCAGCGACTCGCGAGCATACTGACCAACGTAAGAATGGTCGGCGGCTGCAAAGGAGAAGCAGGATGGCCGAAATGGCTTTCGAGTGTCAGTTGCGTGGTTGGAGTCTCACCACGGCTGAGATCATGTATCATCTGCCCGACTTTCACGACATTCTTCAGACGTTCGTCTGGCAGGACTATGACATGGCGCCCAGATTTCCGCGCCTCATCAAGTTCCTGGACTTCTGGACACACAATCTCGATGGCCCCTTGGCATCCGTGCGCGTTGCTCACAGCAGCATCATCGGCCCGGCCGAAATGAGATTAGTCGACAGGGAGTGGCGGCTCAATTGATGAGTTACGGTCGGACGGGCCCGGAAGGACCTCGCTCGGGAGCTTTTGCACGTTCACGATCTCGCCGGTCGAAGCGCTGAGACGCACCGCATAGGTCTTATTGGCGCGGTTCGCGCGGAAGGCGTAGACGGGACCCGAGCAGTTCGTGGGCGATACCGAAGAAAACGCATACCCGCTCACCACCGTTCGAGCCACTTCGCAATCGAGCGCCTTCGACCGGTTCACATCGACCATGCTATCGAGCTCGGAAACCGATGCAATCCGACGAGGGACCTGAGCCTCCGTCAATCGGACAGAGGAGCCGAAGATCGGACTGGTTTCAACAGCCGCCGCCGTCAATTCATGGAAGCCTCCGGCTGAACGGGACCGGAAAGCGCGCCTAATGTGCCCTGCCCGGAAGCGATGGTGATGCGAATGGCCGCGCGCGTGCCCCCGCCGGCCTCGAGCCGCATGCCTGCCATGGCCGCCGCGGATCAGGATCGGTCCCTCGCGAGCCAAAGGCGCGGCGACCCAATTCGCTAAGACCGGGGTCGCGGCGGAGGCTTCTCTCTCCGGAATGGCCACAAGCAAAAGGGCGGCCAAAACCGGCAATGCAAGCGGCAGTGTCATCCGCATACAAGCGGAATGCCGGACGGACTTGCTGGTTCCCCAGCGTACGGCAGGGTCGCTCAAACGGATACGGCGCCGAGACTGGCGCCGTAAACCGACGGTGATCTACCTCCCCGACACTGCCGCATCCGCCTGTTCGGCGAGCTCGTTCAGTACGTGGAAGAACTTTCGGCTCTGCCCGAGGAAGAGATTGGAGGCGGTCAACGCCTTCACGGCTGCGATCGCACCGGCGTTCGCCGTGGCGCTCGGCCGGATCACGGAGCACGTCGGCAAGCTGCGGTCGAAGAACGTGCAGCGCTTCGGCATGACATGCTCCGAACCGTGCTTTCCCTCGGTGAGGTCGGGCACGACGAGAGTGCCGTCGGCGTTGTGGAAGGCCGTGATACCTCCAAACGTGTCCTCGAAGATCGCGTAATGGATGGCCTCGGTCGCGTAAATCGAGCCGACGATCCTCAGCACGTCGGAATTGGCAACCTTCGTCAGGAACGAGTCGTAAAGGCTCGTTCCTCCGACCTCGATCGAGGCGAAATGGAACGCCGCAACGCGCGCGATGCCGCCTAACCTTTTCTCGCTCAATCCGTCCGAGGTCGGAATGCCGGGCTGCTCGATGATAGTCGCGATCTGCGGGAATTGGTCGCCGAAATCGGGATTCCCGCTGCGGCGGTATCGCGTGTAGTAGCTCGTGTCGACGCTGAGCTTGGTGAGGTTCGTGAGTCTCGGAGTTTGTTGGATTCCCGTGACGTTGGGCGGATCGATGGTCTTGAACTGATCGAGGTTGACAGGCTCCTCGCCGCGAGAAGCGAGGAAAGCGTTGATGAACTCGTGATGGCTCAGCTCGTCATCGGTGACGTCGACGGCGTAGTCCACCATGTCGTCGTCGATCGCCTCGAGCGCTTCGCCGAAATCGGGGTTGTTCTCGCCGAGCTCGGCATATTGGAGCCAGAGATCGTGCTCGATGAGTTCGGCGGCGGCGAGGAACCTCAGGATCGCGGTGTCGCCTCGGTTGAGCGTGCGAGTCGTAGCGGCGCTCGCCGACAACACACTCCCTGCACTCATCGCAAGCGTGGCACCGGCAAGAGCGCCGGCCTTCAGGAAATCACGGCGAGCTGAATTACGAAGATCATGAGCCATGTCCTCTCTCCTTTGACGATTTGTCTGCGCAAATTGCGCGGGGCGGCGCTGCAAGGGACGTTCGCGGTACGAATGTGTCCCTCAGCCCGAACTACGCTCGGCTTTCGCCGCTATTCCATCACTGTTCCGCCCGATCACAGGCAGGCCTCCGCCAAGATCAGGAACTTTCCCTCTGCTTGGGCATTGAGGGTTGCTCGACCGGAAAGTCACGCGGGAAGGCACCTTGAGAAAAGAAGCCGCTGTCGTTCTGTTCGCGTTGGCGACCCTCAGCCCCGCTGGTCCCGGGTACGCCCAAGCCCCGATCCTGCCGCCGGAATCGGCAGCGCCGCGCGACGACGGCCAGTGGGCGATGCCGGCCAAGAACTATGCGAACACCCGATATTCGGAGCTCGACGAGATCAACGTCTCGAACGTGAAGACCCTCAAAGTCGCGTTCACGTTCTCTACGGGCATCGATCGCGGTCAGGAAGCCGCTCCGATCGTGGTCGGCAACACGATGTTTATCGTCACTCCGTTTCCAAACCGGCTCTATGCGCTCGACCTCACGAAACCCGGCGCGCCAATGAAATGGATGTACGATCCGAAGCCCAATCCCTCCGCACAAGGGGTGGCCTGCTGCGACGTCGTCAACCGGGGGCCTAGCTATTCGAACGGGCGGATCATCTACAACGTGCTCGACGGTCATACCGTCGCGGTCGACGCCAACACCGGCAAGGAGGTCTGGAAGGTTCAGGTCGCCGACATCAACATCGGCGAGTCGCTCACGATGGCCCCGCTCGTCGCCAAGGGCAAGGTTCTCGTCGGCAACTCGGGGGGTGAATTTGGAGTGCGCGGCTGGATCACCGCCCTCGACGAGAACACGGGAAAAGTCGCCTGGAAGGCCTACAACACGGGACCTGACTCGGATGTGTTGATCGGTCCCGACTTCAAGCCCTTTTACGACCAGGACAAGGGCAAGGACTTGGGAGTCAGCACGTGGCCGCCGGATGCCTGGCAGATCGGCGGAGGAAATGTATGGGGGTGGATCTCCTACGACCCCGATCTCAACCTCATCTTTCACGGCACCGGAAACCCGGGCCCGTGGAACTCGCATCAGCGGCCGGGCGACAACAAGTGGACGGCAGGCGTCTTCGCGCGCGACATCGATACCGGACGCGCGCGCTGGTTCTACCAGTGGAGCCCGCACGATCTCTACGATTACGACGGCACTAACGAGAACATCATTCTCGATATGGATTGGAAGGGTTCGAAGCGGAAGGTGATCGTCCGGCCCGAGCGCAACGGCTATGTCTACGTCCTAGACCGCACGACCGGGGAAGTGCTGTCCGCTGAGCCCTTCGCCTACATCACGACAAGCACCGGCGTCGACCTCAAGACCGGGCGGCTCAAATACAATGCCGACAAAGAGCCGCTCGTGGGCAAGGTCGTGCGCGACATGTGCCCGGCGGCGCCCGGCGGGAAGGACTGGAACCCCTCCGCTTTCTCGCACAAGACCGGGCTCCTCTACATCCCGCACAACAATCTCTGCATGGATATGGAGGAGGCCGAGGCGAACTACATCGCAGGGACGCCTTACGTCGGCGCTGAGGTGCGCATGAAGGGCGCGCCCGGCGGCAACCGCGGCGAATATGCCGCGTGGGACATCACCAACGCCAAGAAGGTCTGGGCCATTCAGGAGAACTTCCCGGTCTGGAGCGGCACCATGGTGACCGCGGGCAACGTCACTTTTTACGGAACCATGGAAGGCTGGTTCAAGGCGGTGAATGCCGAGACCGGCGAACTGCTTTGGCAATTCAAGACCGGATCGGGGATCATCGGGCAGCCCACGACCTATCGCGGACCCGACGGGCATCAATATGTGGCCATCCTATCCGGCGTCGGCGGATGGTCGGGAGCGATCGTCGCCGCCAATCTCGATCCAAGGGATGCAACCGGCGCGCTCGGCTTCACGGCAGCCATGGCCGACCTCAAGAATGCGACGACACGGGGCGGCACGCTCTACGTTTTCAGCCTGCCCCAGCAATGAAACGCGCTCTGCTGACAGCCGTGGCTCTCCTCGCACTCGCCGGCTGCAAGCGGGAAGACCGCGATTACCGCAATCCGCCTCCCTACTCCGATACCAAGGGCGCGATCGCGATGTCGACCAATGCGCCCGGAAAGGGCGGACCCGATGTCGCGAACAGCGCGACTTCCGAGGATCGCCCGCAGATCGCTTACGACATCAGCGAGGGGCAGCGCCTCTACAAATGGTTCAATTGTGCGGGGTGCCACTTCAATGGCGGCGGCGGCATCGGTCCGGCGCTCATGGATGACCAGTGGATCTATGGCGCCAGCATGGAAAACATCGCTGCCACAATTCGTGAAGGCCGCCCGAACGGCATGCCATCGTTCCGCGGCAGGATCCCGGAAGACCAGATCTGGCAGATCGCGGCTTACGTTCGCTCGCTGAGCGGACTGACCGCGCAATCCACCTCTCCGGCGCGCGCCGATGAGCTCAATGCCACTCCCTGGAGCGCTCGTCCGCAGGAAGGGGTCGCGGGCGGCGGCTCCCCTGAGCGGTAGCCATGCGCCGCCTTGTCTATGCTCCCTGCCTCCTTACCGTTTTGCTCGGGGGATGCACGCGCGGCCCCTCGGCCCTCGCCCCCAAGGGAATCGCGGCCGAACGCATCGCCGATCTGTTCTGGTTGTTCACCATCGTTTCCGCCATCGTCTGGGTTCTGGTCGTTATCGGGCTCGCGATTGCGCTTCTGCGGCGCCGCTCACCGGCCGAACGCATAGGCCCGCTCGTCCAGGTGGAGGAACGGCGCGAGCGCATCGCGCGCCGAGTGGTCGAGGTTCTCGTCGCCGTCACGGCGGTCATCCTCGTCGTCCTGACCGCCGCAAGCTACTTCACCGGCAAGAGCCTGGCTAACCTCATTCAGGAGGAACCCCTGACGATCCGGGTGACCGGATGGCAGTGGTGGTGGGATGTCACCTATGAAAACGCCGAGGCGAGCCGCGTACTGACGACCGCCAACGAGATTCACATCCCGGCGAACAAGGCAGTCATGCTGAAGCTCGCAGCGGGCGACGTGATCCACAGCTTCTGGGTGCCCGAGCTCGCCGGCAAGGAAGACTTGATCCCGGGCCGCGAAAACTACCTCCGCATCGTCGCGACCAAGCCCGGCGTCTATCGTGGCCAATGCGCCGAGTTCTGTGGCCTGCAGCACGCCCACATGGCCCTGCGCGTGATCGTCGATCCTCCCGACCAGTTCACCGCCTGGTACGATGCCCAACTCAAGCCGGCAAACCAGCCCGCGACTGAAGAAGCGCGCCGCGGGCGTGATGCGTTTCTCTCCCGTCCATGCGTGATGTGCCACACGATCCGAGGCACGACAGCAGCGAGCCGCGCCGGACCCGACCTGACCCACATCGCCAGCCGGCTCTACCTCGCGGCCGAGACCCTGCCGAATACGCGCGGGAGCCTCGGAGCCTGGATCGCCGATCCGCAAGGCGTAAAACCCGGCGCCAAGATGCCGCTCACCGATCTCTCGGCTGATGAGCTCAACGCGCTCATCGCCTACCTCGAGGTGTTGCGATGAGCGTCGAAGCCGCCGAGCGCGTGATCCGCGATACGGATCTGCGGGACGAGGCGCTCCAGCGCAGGCTTTTCGAGACCTGGCGAACGCCGTCCGGAGTGATCGGCTGGCTTTCGACCGTCGATCACAAGGTGATCGGCGTCCGGTATTTCATTACCGCCCTCTTCTTCCTGGCTCTGGCTGGCTTTTCCGCGGTGGTGATGAGGCTTCAGCTCTCTCGTCCCGAAAACAGCCTTGTCGGACCCGATCTCTACAATCAGCTCTTCACGATGCACGGCACGACGATGATGTTCCTGTTCGCCGTGCCGATCATGGAAGCGATCATGGTCTACCTGGTGCCGTTGATGGTCGGCACCCGGAACATCGCCTTCCCGCGCCTCAATGCCTTCAGCTACTACGTGTACCTGTCTGGCGGACTCATGATCTGGGTCGCCTTCGCCTTCAACACCGGGGCGGACGCCGGCTGGTTCGCGTACGTTCCCCTCTCCGGCCCCGAATACACGCCGGGGAAGCGCACCGATTTTTGGGCGCAGATGGTCACTTTCACGGAAGTGGCGGCGCTCGCGGTCGCAGTCGAGATCATCGTCACCATCTTCAAGCAGCGCGCTCCCTTGATGCGGCTCGACCGCATTCCGCTCTTCGTGTGGGGCTCCCTCGTTACCGCCTTCGTCATTCTCTTCGGGATGCCCTCGGTAATGGTGTCGAGCACCATGCTGATTCTAGACCGGCTGGTCGGCACGCATTTCTTCAATCCGGCCGAAGGCGGCGACGCGCTGCTCTGGCAGCATCTTTTCTGGTTCTTCGGCCATCCCGAGGTCTACATCATTTTCATCCCGGGGACGGCGATCGTCTCGGCCATCATTCCAACCTTCGCACGCCGGCCGATGTTCGGCTATCTCGCCCTCGTCCTAGCCTTGATCGCCACCGGTTTCCTCTCGTTCGGACTGTGGGTGCACCACATGTTCGCAACCGGCATTCCGCAGCTCGGCTCGAGCTTCTTCACCGCATCGAGCATGCTGATCGCCATTCCCTCAGGTCTGCAGATATTCTGCTGGATCGCGACGCTATGGGGAGGCCGGCCCGTCTACAAGACTCCCCTGCTCTTCGTCATCGCGTTCATCGTCACGTTCGTGATCGGCGGCCTCACGGGCGTGATGGTCGCTTCGGTGCCGATCGATCTCCAGGTTCACGACACCTATTTCGTGGTCGCCCACTTCCATTATGTGCTGATCGGCGGAGCAGTGTTCCCGCTCATCGGCGCGATCTACTACTGGTTCCCGAAGGTTACGGGCCGGATGATGAGCGAGCGGCTCGGTCACTGGAATTTCTGGCTTGCTTTCCTCGCCTTCAACGCGGCCTTTTTCCCAATGCACATCCTCGGCCTCGAGGGCATGCCGCGGCGCGTCTATACCTATCCGGTCGAGACCGAATGGGGCGGGCTCAATCTGTTCGTCAGCCTGGCGGCGCTCGTCTTTGCCGGGAGCTTCCTCCTGCTCGCCTACAACATCATTCGCAGCCTGAGGCATGGCGAGCCGGCCGGACCGAATCCTTGGGATGCAGGAACGCTCGAATGGGCGACCTCATCGCCGCCCCCGCCCTACAACTTCGCCCGCATTCCGGTCGTGACCGACCACGAACCTCTCTGGCATCGGGAAGCCAGATCGGAGGCGGCGGGTCTCAAGGTCGACTCACGAGAGATTGTAGTCACCACTGCGGCGGAAGCCGTTCCCGATCTCCGAGAGAGCTCGCCCGAGCCTTCGATTTGGCCGTTCCTCGCCTCTCTCGCTACCGGCGCCCTGTTCCTCGGCTCGATCTTCACCCCATGGGCGATCGTTTGGGGGTCCCCCCCGCTCGCCATCACGCTCATCGGATGGTTCTGGCCGAAGGGCACGCCCGAGGATGAGGAATGATCCGGGCGCCTCACATCGATCTCGCGCGGCTGCCCAACTACGGCTTCGGCTCCCGGATGACGATGTTCTGGGGAACCATCGCCTTCATTGCTCTCGAAGGCACGGGGTTCGTCCTCGCGATCGGGACATACCTCTATCTCATGGCCATGAACCGGGAGTGGCCGATCGGCGCTTCGCCTCCGAACCTGCTTGCTTCGAGCCTTCTCACCGCGGTCTTGGTGCTGAGCGAAATTCCGAATTACTTCGTCAGGCGATGGGCAAAACAGGAGCAGCTCGGTGCGGTGCGGGTCGGACTTGTGATCATGAGTCTCGTGGGCGTTGTTCTGCTCGTCATTCGCGCCTTTGAATTCCCCTTGCTCAACGTGTCGTGGGACACGAACGCCTACGGATCGATCGTCTGGTTTCTGCTCGGGCTGCACACGACCCATATTGCGACCGATGTCGGCGACACCATCGTGCTGACGGCGCTCATGTTCACGCGCCACGGCCACGCCGGCCGCCGGTTCAGCGACTGCGAGGACAACGCCACCTACTGGGACTTCGTCGTGCTGAGCTGGATACCGATCTACATTCTCCTCTACTGGGTGCCCCGATGGTAAGCGGACGCGAAGGAGCGCGCTATCTGAGCGCGTGGTCCGGCCTCATTGCCGGACCCACCGCCTGGGCCGTCTCGACGCAGCTCAATTACGCGCTCGTGCCGTGGCAGTGCGGGAACCATGCCTATCCCATTCCATGGGTGGCCCTCATTCTTGCAATCGTTTCGCTTGCCGGAGCTTTCCTGTCCTGGCGGGAATGGCGGAACGCCGCGAACGGCGGGATCGCCCTTGCAGCGGGCACGGCGGCCCTTGCAGCCATTCTCTTCGCCGCAGTGATCCTTCTCCAAACGATGGCTTCGCTGATATTTACGGGTTGCGAGCGATAAATGCGTGCGCTCATGCGAGTGACGATGGTGCTTGCGGGGATCGTGCTCGTTGCGCTGATCGGCGCCTATGCGGCCTACTGGGGTTCGCGGGGAGTCGACGAAACGCGCTGGACGCGGACAATAACCGACGGCGACCCGGCAAACGCGCCTCGCATCGCGATGGCCAACGGGTGCGGGGGATGCCACGTGATCGCCGGCGTCCCGGGGGCGCGGGGCCTCGTAGGCCCGCCGCTTACCGGCCTTGCCGGGCGGGTCTACATCGCCGGAGAGATCAATAATACCGCCGATAACCTGATCCACTGGATCCGCGACGCACGCACGATGAAGCCGCACACCGCGATGCCTTCGACCTTCATCTCGGAACAGGACGCGCGCGATCTCGCCGCCTATCTCTACTCGCTGCGTTGATCAGGCGGATTGGGGGGATCGAAGAGAAGAGAGAGCTTGGTGCCGTTCGCCGAGG
>JBJMRA010000110.1:0-9725 GCA_045802365.1 Hyphomicrobiales bacterium
ACCCTCGAGGTGGCGCCCGCGATCGGCTATGCCGATGTCATCGCCGATCTCGTCTCGTCCGGGCAGACTCTCAGGGACAACCGGCTCCGGCCGATCGAGGACGGGGTGGTGCTCCGCTCGCAAGCCGTGCTCTTCGGCAATCGCAGCGCTCTCGAGCGGCGCCCCGAGGCCCTGGCGATCGCCCGCCAGCTGCTCGAATATGTCGAGGCCCACCTGCGCGGGCAGGAGAACTACATGGTGGTGGCCAACATGCGCGGCGACAAGCCCAATGAAGTGGCCAAGAAACTGTTTGCCGAGCCCGAGCTCGGAGGCCTCCAGGGGCCGACCGTCGCGCCCGTCTTCACCCGCGACGGAGAACGCTGGCACTCGGTCACGATCGTCGTGCAAAAGGACAGGATCATCCCCGCCGTGCGCGCCTTGCGCTCCGCGGGCGGAAGCGGGGTGATCGTCTCGCCCGTCACCTACATCTTCGAAGAGGAGCCCGAGCGCGCCCGAAAGCTCGATACTCTTCTTGCGCGCACGTGAAGACGACATGCGCAGGGCCAGCGTTCATCGGCGCACGAACGAAACCGACATCGAGCTCACGCTCGATCTCGACGGAACGGGCCAGTATCAGATCGCGACCGGAGTGGGTTTTCTCGACCACATGCTGACCCACGTCGCGGTGCACGGATTGTTCGATCTTGGGGTGAAGGCCCAAGGCGATCTCCACATCGATGCGCATCACACGATTGAGGACACCGCGCTTGCGTTCGGGCAGGCGCTCGCCGAGGCGGCCGCCGACAAGCGGGGAATTTCTCGGATGGGATCGGCCTACGTGCCGATGGACGAGACGCTCGCCTTCGTCGCGGTCGATCTCTCCGGACGTCCCTATGCGGTCGTCGAGGCAGGCTGGAGCGCGCCGGCGATCGGCCAGTTTCCGACCTCGATGGTGAACCACTTCTTCGAGAGCGTGGCCGCCAACGCCAGGGCCAACATTCATGCGCGTATCGAATACGGTCGCGATGATCATCATAAGGCCGAAGCGCTGTTCAAGGCGCTCGGCCGGGCGCTACGACAAGCAACCGCGATCGATCCTCGACGCGGCGGCGATCTACCGTCGACCAAAGGCGTCCTATGACCTTCACAATCTTCCCGGCGATCGATCTCAGGGGAGGAAAGGTGGTGCGGCTCGCTGAGGGCAATCCCGATCGGGAGACGGTCTATGGCGAGGATCCCTGCGAAACGGCCAAGCGGTTCAAGGCGGACGGCGCGGAGTGGCTCCACATCGTCAACCTGGACGCGGCTTTCGAGGCGCCGAGCACAGAGAATTTAGCGGTCCTGGACTCGATCCTCGGGCTTGGCATTCGCGTACAGTTCGGCGGCGGACTCAGGAACCGAGAAAGTCTCGAAAATGCTTTCGCTGCGGGAGTGTCCCGCGCCGTCCTCGGGACGGCCGCCGCAGAACAGCCCGATCTCGTTGATTGGGCGCTCGATAACTACGGCCCTGACCAGATCGCGGCCGGGATCGACGCACGCGATGGCTGGGTACGCGTCCGCGGCTGGGCCGAGGGGGCGGAAGTTTCGGCGGTCGAGCTTGGGCAGCGACTGCGCGACCAAGGCGTTACGTGGTCTGTTTTTACGGACGTTTCGCGGGACGGGCTGGGTCGAGGGGTCAACGTCACAGCGGCGGCCGATCTTGCGACGACGACAGGCCTCCAGGTGATCGCCTCGGGCGGCGTCGCCGGCAAGGAGGATGTGAACCAGGTTCGGGCCGCAGGACTCGCCGGGATCGTCATAGGGCGAGCGCTCTATGAGGGGCAGATTCGGCTCCAAGAACTCATCGATGATCACCATCATAGACTACAAGGCCGGTAATCTGACATCGGTCGCGCGTGCGCTTGCGCATCTAGGCCTCGCTGCGCGCATCACAGCAGACCCCGAGGCCGTTCGCCGCGCGGACCGCATCATCTTTCCGGGTGTCGGCCACGCCGGAACGGCGATGGCCGTGCTCGAGGAACGCGGACTCGATATGGCGCTCCGCGAAGCTTTCCATCGCGGGACGCCGATCCTCGGCACCTGCGTCGGAGCGCAAATCCTGCTCTCGCATTCGGAAGAAGGACCGACCGCCTGCCTCGACCTGATCGCGGGAGATTGCGTGCGCTTCGATCACGCCCCGGGACTGAAGGTGCCACATATGGGTTGGAACACCGTGAGGTTCGTGAAACCTCATCCGGTGCTCGAGGGCATCGCCGACCATTCACGGTTTTATTTCGTGCATTCGTACTACCTTCGCCCGGCTGACCCGGCAAACGTCTATGGAAGCTGTGACTACGGCATGACTTTCGCCGCGATGATCGGCTCGGGAAATCTTTTCGCGACGCAGTTCCATTCCGAGAAGAGCGGGGCTCTCGGCCTCTCGCTCATGTCCAATTTCGCGCGCTGGAGCGGTGAACCATGCTGAGCAAGCGGCTCATCGCCTGCCTCGATGTGCGCAACGGGCGCCTCGCCAAGAGCGTGCGTTTTGTCGACACGCGCGACATCGGCGATCCTGTCGAAACCGCCCGTCGCTACTACGAGCAGGGCATCGACGAGCTCGTGTTCTATGACATCGCCGCGTCGCCGGAGGGGCGCGGCATCATGCTCGAGGTCGTGAGCGAGGTCGCGGCTCAGGTCTTCATTCCGTTTTCGGTCGGGGGCGGCCTCCGCACCGTGGACGACTGCGGCCGGGTGCTGCTCGCCGGCGCGGAGAAGGTCAATCTGAACACCGCGGCGGTGAAGAACCCTTCGCTCATCGCGGACGCGGCCAAGGCGTTCGGTTCGCAATGCGTGGTGCTGTCAATGGATGTGGCGCGCGTGTCCGTCTCCGCCGCCATCCCATCCGGCTACGAGATCGTCATCAATGGCGGACGAACGCCGATGGGAATCGACGCAGGTGTCTGGGCGCGGCAGGGCGAAGCTATGGGTGCGGGCGAGATCGTCGTCAACGCGATCGATGCCGACGGCACGCGCCAAGGTTACGACGTCCGGCTCACCCGCCTCATCGCCGATGCGGTGAGCCTTCCCGTGGTTGCATCAGGCGGGGGCGGCTGGCCGGACCATCTCTATGAGGTGCTGACCGATGGACATGCCGATGCCGCTCTCGTCGCCTCGATCCTGCATTTCGGCGAGTATACCGTTGGATCGATCAAGTATGAATTGAGCCGCCGCGGCCTCGAGATACGCCGCGCGAACGGGCCGGAGTGAGCGATGCCGGACGTCAAATGGGATGAGCGGGGCCTCGTGGCGGCCGTGGTGCAATCGGCCGAATCGGGCGAGGTGCTGATGATGGCCTGGATGAACGCCGAGGCCTTTCGTCTTACGCGGGAAACGGGCGAAGCCTGGTTCTGGAGCCGCAGCCGATCGGAGCTCTGGCGCAAAGGCGCAACGAGCGGCAACACCATGCGGGTCGAGAGCCTGTGGCTCGACTGCGATGGCGACACCCTGTTGCTCCGAGTGCACCCAGCCGGGCCTGCCTGCCACACCGGCGAACGCACGTGCTTTTTCCGTAAGCTCCCAACCTTCACTTGAAAACGAGAACCTCTCCTCTTGTCAATGCCGGGCTTGTCCCGGCAACCTACCGCCCGAACGAATTCGGCGCTCGAAGGTGCTGCACGATAGGTCCCCGCAATGAATGCGGGGATGACAGAAGGGGGTCGAGCCCGCTAAGCCGCGGTGCCGCCGACGGTGATGCGGTCGAGCCTGAGGCTCGGCTGGCCGACGCCAACCGGAACGCCCTGCCCTTCCTTGCCACACGTGCCGATGCCAGGGTCGAGCGCCATATCGTTGCCGACCATCGACACGCGCGTCAGCGCGTCGGGGCCGTTGCCGATGATGATGGCATCCTTGACCGGGGCGGTGATCTTGCCGTCCTCGATGAGATAGGCCTCGGTGCAGGAGAACACGAACTTGCCCGACGTGATGTCGACCTGTCCGCCGCCGAAGGAGACCGCGTAAAGGCCGCGCTTGACGGACGCGATGATCTCCTCGCGGGGCTTGTCGCCCGCCAGCATATACGTGTTCGTCATGCGGGGCATCGGGTGGTGGGCATAGGACTGTCGGCGGCCGTTACCGGTCGGCTTCATGCCCATGAGCCTCGCATTGAGCCTATCCTGCATGTAGCCGACGAGGATGCCGTCCTCGATCAGGGTGGTCGAGGAGGATGGCGTGCCCTCGTCATCGATCGAGATCGATCCGCGGCGGTTCGGGAGGGTGCCGTCGTCGACGATCGTCACCCCCTTCGAGGCGACGCGCTCGCCCATGAGGCCCGCGAAAGCGCTCGTCTTCTTGCGGTTGAAGTCGCCCTCGAGACCGTGCCCCACCGCCTCATGAAGGAGGATGCCCGGCCAGCCCGATCCCAAAACCACGTCCATCTCGCCTGCGGGCGCAGGTCTGGCTTCGAGGGCCACCAAGCTCTGGCGCACCGCTTCGCGCACCGCGTCCTGCCAGCGTTCTTCCTCGATGTAGGTGGGATAGGCGCCGCGGCCGCCGAACCCGTAAGAGCCATGACCGCGGGTCGTGCCATTGTCGCTCATGACGCTGACGTTGAAGCGCACCAGCGGACGGGTGTCGCGATAGACATCGCCCGAGGCGCGCAGGATCTCGACATCCTGCCAGTCGCCCCCGATCGACAGTGTCACCTGTTTCACCCGCGGGTCGAGCGAGCGCGCCAACCGGTCGGCCGCCTCGAGAAGACTCACTTTAGCGGCAAGATCCATGGTCTCGGCGGGATTAATGGCCGGGTAGAGCCTGACATTACTGCGGGGCGGGGCTTCGACCGTCTTCGAAGACGAGCCCGACAGGATGCTCCTGCAGGTCTCGCTCGCCCGCTTGAGCGCGGCCTCGGAAATCTCGGTTGAATGAGAATAGGCCGCGGTGTCGCCTTCTATGGCGCGAAGGCCGAAGCCCTGGCCCTCATCGAAGCTCGCCGCCTTGAGGCGGCCGTCCTCCCACACCGTCGCCTCGCTCTGGCGATGCTCGATGAAGAGCTCGCCGTCATCGGCGCCGGCGAGGGTCTCTTCGAGAATGGAAAGGGCGGACTTGCGGTCGACCCCGCAGGTTTCGAGTACGGAGAGCGTGGACATGGCCGACATATAAGTCTCGCGCGGCCCAGCGCACAGGGGGTAGGGCGCGTTAGAGGTTGTCCAAGGCTCCGTAGGCGGCGGAGAAGCCGTTGAGAGAGATCTTGAGCGGAAGGCCGAGGCCCGGCGCCTCGTAAATGATGAAGTTGGCGGCCGAGCCCTTCTTCAGCTTGTCGAGCGTCTCGCGAGTGGCCTCGGCGAAAGCGATGCACACCTGCGGCAGGCATCGCGTGAACGGCACCCGGCCCACCGCGCCGCCATCCACCTCGAGCGCCACGCCGGTCGGCAGGTAGACACCGACCGGAGCCATGATCCGCATCATGGTGATAGCCTTGCCGTTCTGCTGGCCCTTCACGAGGACGAGGGTCAGCCCGACCTTCGGATTCTTGTCGCTCCGGGCGGTCTGGATCATCCCGCACTGCTTCTGAGCGGGCGCTCCTTGCGCGTTGGGAGGCGGGGCTTCGCACTGGATTTTCCAGTCGCCATGCGTCGCGATCACCTCCGGCGCGGGCAGCTGCTGCTGGGGGTTCTGCTGCGGAGACGGCTGGGCGGGCTGGACCCGCGGCCCGAACGAGTTTTGGGGAGGAGCGGCGTCCTCCTGGGCAAGGGCCGGAAGGGTTAAAGCGACCAGTGCCACGGCCGACACCGCCGCCGAGACCGTTCTCAGACGCACTCTCAAGGCTGCTTCTCTCCCCGTCCCCGAATCCACCGACGCCAATCGCGAGCCAACGCGCTTTCAGCGAGAATTGAGGCGGAATTCCGGTTGCGCGGCCGGTGGCGCCGCGACGACGTTTTGCCGCGCCCGGCTCCGTTGCGGCGGTGATGCGAATATGGTTTCACAGCGGCGCCGGATTTCGGGCGCGATCCAGGCCTTGCCTTGGCCTTCGCGAAAGCTCAGAAAGCCGAAAAGAACGAGGCATCCATGAGATCGGGTAGGATTCTGGCCGCACTGAGCGTCGGGCTCGGATCGTTTGCGACGGCCGCGCTCGGACAGGAACAGCAGGTTGAGCCGGGGCTCGGCCGCCCAGTCGAATGGCAGATCGGCCTTCAGAAGGCGGCCACTCCCGTGATGCACGGCATCCACGTGCTCCACGACTGGGTGCTCTTGCCGATCATTACGCTCATCACGCTGTTCGTGCTCGGTCTCCTCGTGGTCGTGATGGTGAAGTTCAATGCGCGGGCTAATCCTGTCCCCTCGCGAACCACGCACAACACTTTCATCGAGGTTCTCTGGACGGTCGTCCCGATCCTGATCCTGGTCGTGATCGCCATCCCGTCCTTCCGGCTCCTCTATTACGAGCGCGACATCCCTAAGGGGGACATGACTCTCAAGATCACCGGAAACCCCTCATGGAACTGGACCTATGAGTACCCCGATCTCGGGGTCAATCCCGATGGGACTGCGAAGGTGAACTTCACGGCCTATCTCAAGCCCAAGGACCAGCTGAAGCCGGGCGAGCCCTGGCTACTCACGACCGACGTGCCGGTGGTCGTGCCCGTCAACAAGATCGTCAAGCTCATCGTCACATCGGACCCCGAGGGCATCATCCATGCGTGGACCCTGCCCTCTTCAGGGGTCAAGATCGACGCGATCCCGGGGAGGCTCAACGAGGACTGGTTCGAGATCACGCAGGTCGGCACCTACTACGGCCAGTGCTCGGAACTGTGCGGCAAGGACCACGCTTTCATGCCGATCGAGGTCCATGCTGTCTCGCAGGCCGATTTCGACGCTTGGGCCAACAAGATCAAGACGGCCGGCGCGGACGAGGCGCGCAAGGACCTGTTCGCCCGGCTCGCGGCTAAGGGACAGCTCGCCCGGAACTGAAGAACAATAGCCTGCCTGACGCAGGCCGCATGACAGACTGAAGCAGAGGTCATCGATGGCATACGCCCACGCCGCCCACGAGCACGCCGATCATCCCACCGGCTGGCGTCGATACGTCTATTCGACGAACCACAAGGACATCGGCACGATGTACCTCGTGTTGGCGATCATTGCCGGCGTCATCGGCGGTCTTCTGTCGATCCTCATGCGGATCGAGCTCATGGAGCCCGGCATCCAGTATTTCACCGGGTGGGCGCAGATCCTCTACGGCGTCCAAGGCGATGCGACCGACGTCGCCAAGCACATGTACAACGTGTTCATCACCGCGCACGGGCTCATCATGATCTTCTTCATGGTCATGCCGGCGATGATCGGCGGCTTCGGGAACTGGATGGTGCCGCTCATGATCGGCGCCCCGGACATGGCGTTCCCGCGCATGAACAACGTGTCGTTCTGGCTCTTGCCGCCGGCCTTCGCGCTCTTGCTCATCTCGATGTTCGTCGAAGGCCCGGCTGGAGCCTGGGGCACGGGCGGCGGCTGGACCATCTATCCGCCCCTGTCGACCACCGGACAGCCCGGACCCGCGATGGATTTCGCGATCCTGGCGCTCCACCTCGCGGGCGCATCCTCCATTCTGGGCGCGATCAACTTCATCACGACCATCTTCAACATGCGCGCGCCCGGCATGACGCTGCACAAGATGCCGCTCTTCGTGTGGTCGATCCTCGTCACCGTGTTCCTTCTGCTGCTCGCCTTGCCGGTGCTCGCCGGCGCGATCACCATGCTCCTCACCGACCGCAATTTCGGAACGAGCTTCTTCGTGCCCTCGAAGGGCGGCGACCCCGTCCTCTTCCAGCATCTCTTCTGGTTTTTCGGGCATCCCGAGGTCTATATCCTCATCCTGCCGGGCTTCGGCATGGTCAGCCAGATCGTCGCCACCTTCTCCAAAAAGCCCGTATTCGGTTACCTCGGAATGGCCTACGCGATGGTGTCGATCGGGCTCGTCGGCTTCGTCGTGTGGGCCCACCACATGTACACCGTCGGGCTCGATGCCGACACGCAGGCCTACTTCGTCGCCGCGACGATGATCATCGCGGTGCCGACCGGGGTCAAAATATTCTCATGGATCGCTACGATGTGGGGCGGCTCGATCGAGTTCCGCACGCCCATGCTCTGGGCGATCGGCTTCATCTTCCTGTTCACGATCGGCGGAGTGACCGGAGTCGTCCTTGCCAATGCGGGGGTCGACCGCGTGCTGCACGACACCTACTATGTCGTAGCGCACTTCCATTACGTGCTCTCGCTCGGCGCCGTCTTCGCCATCTTCGGAGGCTGGTACTACTGGTTCCCGAAGATGACGGGCTACATGTACAACGAGACATACGGGCGCATTCACTTCTGGCTGCAGTTCATCGGCGTCAATCTGATCTTCTTCCCGCAGCACTTCCTGGGGCTCGCCGGCATGCCGCGCCGGTACATCGATTATCCCGATGCCTTCGCGCACTGGAACTACGTCTCCTCGATCGGCTCCTACATCTCGGGGGTGAGCGTGCTCGTGTTCCTCTACGGCGTATACGAGGCCTTCGCGCGCAAGCGGTTCGCGGCCGATAATCCCTGGGGCGCGGGCGCGACCACGCTCGAGTGGACGCTGCCCTCGCCGCCTCCCTTCCACCAGTTCAACACGCTGCCGGTAATCAGATAGGAGCGGCATGAGCGACGCTTCGATCCTCAAGCCCGAGCCTCACGCCCTCGGCGGACAAGGGACGGCCGGGGACTACGTCCTCTTGCTCAAGCCGCGAGTCATGTCGCTCGTGGTGTTCACGGCACTTGCCGGCCTCATCGCGGCTCCCGGCCGGATCCATCCTTGGTTGGCGGCCGTGGCCCTCGTCGCGATCGCGGCTGGAGCCGGTGCGGCAGGCGCGCTCAATATGTGGTACGACGCCGACATCGATGCGCTGATGCGGCGCACCGCCAAGCGGCCGGTTCCGCGCGGAGCCATTCTTGCCGGCGAGGCGCTCGGCTTCGGGATGACGCTCGCGATCGGGTCCGTCCTCGTGCTCGGCCTTCTCGTGAACTGGCTCGCGGGCGCGCTCCTCGCGTTCACGATCTTCTTCTATGTCGTCATCTACACGATGTGGCTGAAGCGCTGGACGCCGCAAAACATCGTCATCGGCGGCGCGGCGGGCGCGTTTCCGCCGATCATCGGCTGGGCCTCCGCCTCGGGCAGTGTCGATCTCGGCGCCATCGCGCTATTCCTCATTATCTTCATGTGGACGCCGCCGCATTTCTGGGCGCTCGCGCTCTTCCGCGAGGGGGATTACGCCAAGGCGGGCATACCGATGATGCCGGTCGTCGCCGGTCAGGCCGCGACCCGCAGGCAGATCCTTCTCTACAGCCTCGCTCTCGTGCCGCTGACGCTCGTCCCGGCGCTCATCGGAACGGCGGGACCGCTCTATGCGGCGGGCGCTCTGTGTCTCGGCATTGTTTTCCTCTGGTACGCCGCACAAGTCTTCGTTCGCCGCGAGGGCGCCCGTGCCGATCTGGCGTGCAAGGGGCTGTTCGGCTTCTCGATCCTCTACCTGTTTCTGATCTTCGCGCTCGTTATCGCCGAGCGGGCTATCGGCATCGCGCCGTTCCCGCCGCTCTTCGCATGAGCACGGCGATGGACAGATCGCCTTTTACGCCGGAGGACTTGGCGCGGCGGCGCAGGCGGTCGATAGCGCTGGCGCTCGTGCTCGCGGCGCTCGTGCTGTTGTTTTTCGTGACGACGCTCGTAAAGCTCGGCGGCGATGTCGCGCACA
>JBJMRA010000111.1:0-7256 GCA_045802365.1 Hyphomicrobiales bacterium
CCGAGCCCCAGGCGCGCGCGAGCGCGGCAAGCTCGCTGTCGGCTGAGGAAAGGACGATGATGTCGCCCGGCCTCTGCCCGAGATCGACGGCCTCAGCGCCGCCGCCGAGGACCCCCGCCTCGACCGCAAGCCGATGCATCAGCCGGAAAGGGCGGCGGCGATGGCGGCGCGATCGAGGCCGCGGAGACCGATCACGACGAGATCGGAACGGCGCTCCTCAGCCGTTTTCCACGGCCGGTCGAAATAGGTCGAGAGCCGCGGACCGACCGCTTGTACGAGGAGCCGGGAGCGCGAGTCCTCCAGCGAGACGAAGCCCTTGAGCCGCAGGATGCCGTACGACGCGATGGCGGAAGATATTCGCCGCTCAAGCTCGGCACGATCCTTCGCTTCGGCGATCTCCACGACGAAGCTGTCGAAATCGTCGTGATCGTGCTGCTCTTCGCCTTCGAGCTCATGGTGGGAAAGCCTGGTTTGGAGATCATCCTCGGCTGCGGCATTGAGGCCGATCAGGGCGGAGGCATCGACTCGGCCACCCTCCACGGGCACGATAGCGGCGCCCGGCCTCACTTTCGGCTTGAGCTCCGAGAGCACCCGATGGGCCTCGCCATCCTCGAGGAGGTCGGCCTTGCTCACGATAATCATATCGGCGCAGTTGAGCTGGTCTTCGAAGAGCTCCTCGATCGGATTGTCATGGTCGAGGCCCGGATCGGCGCGCCGTTGCGCGGCGAGCGCGGCCTCGTCCGCGGCGAAACGTCCATCGGCGAGCGCCCTGCCGTCGACGACGGTGACCACTCCGTCCACCGTCACCCGCCGCTTGATCTCGGGCCAGTTGAACGCGCGCACCAAGGGCTGCGGCAACGCCAGCCCCGACGTCTCGATGACGATGTGGTCGGGAGGGTCCGGCCGATCGATGAGCTTGGTCATCGCGGGTATGAAATCGTCCGCGACGGTGCAGCAGATGCAGCCGTTCGCAAGCTCGATGATGTCGTCCTCGCGGCAGCTCTCATTGCCGCAAGCCTTGAGGATTTCACCGTCGATTCCGACGTCGCCGAATTCGTTCACTATAAGCGCGATGCGCCGTCCGTTTGCCGACGTGATGAGATTGCGGATGAGCGTCGTCTTGCCGGCCCCGAGAAAGCCGGTGATGACGGTTGCGGGAATCTTGTTGAGGCTCATGGCGCGGACCGATCCTCGAGAAACCGGTCCATGGTGAGTCCGAGGAAGCCGCCGATGGCGCACCAGAAGATCGCGGCGGCGACGATCGAGTTGGCCGCGAATGCGGCGGAGAGTGCGGGAGGCACGCCGCTTTCTTCGCTGAGTGGTTGCGGTGCGCCGATGAGGTGAGGAACGGCAATAATCGCCACTCCAACAATCTTGGCGATCAGCTCGCTCCTGAGAAAAATGAGTGCAATGCCTGCGCCGGTCGCGATGATCGTCGCAACCCACCAGATTTGCCGCTGGATAAGATCAGCCGCCTGCATCCCCGGAAGCTCGGGCGGCAGGCCTGCTGCAGGCGCGAGGCTCACGGTGACGAAGCCCGCCAGCCCCCAGAGGACGCCGTTCCTCCCGGTCACCCGCTGCCCGAGCAGAACGGAAATGCCCGCCAGCAGCGAGGCGAAGCCCGCTCCGGCGATGATGCTGGCAAGCGTGGTGTAGAGCGTTCGCTCAAAGCCGTTCCGCGGCGCCCAGGCGTCCTCCGGAGCGGGTTGAGCCTCGGTTCGGTGTTGATGCGCGCTCGCGCCCTCAGTTTCGTACTTCTCAGCCGCGAGGATGAGTGGTGTTAGTTTCACGTGCTGGATGGCGCTCATGATGAGCCCCGCCGCGATCCCGGCGAGGAGCGCGGCGAGAAGGACTCGCCCGGTCATGGAGATATCCGGCTAGTGACAGGGAAAGCCGATCGCATGCCGCGTGTCATGCGCGGCATTGTGCAGCCGTTCGGAATGGGCGAGGCCAACGGCGAAGAGCAACAGGCTGCCAAAGGCCAGAACCGAGAATCCAGCGATGAGGCGCTGCGACAGACTGAAGCTTTCGGCGGCGATTCGTTGTGCGATCATGAGTGGGACACCCTCCGTGTGCTCGAACTCTTGCGGGCCGAAGCCCAGTCGGTCGCGGCAGGTCTCCTGGCTTGCGGCTTCGTGCGGTTTGGCGCTGCCTTCCCGGTTTCCCAGTGGCACGTTCACGCCAGCCTCGCCGCTCACAGTTGCGGGGGCAGCCACGGTTTCGGCCCCGGAGTGGGTCGTCCTCACCGTGTTCCCTGTTAGGCTCCTTGCCGGCAGGCATCGGAGCACCACGACGGGATAGCGGTGCCACTCTTGCGCGCCGTGGTCAAGCGCTTCGCACCGACCCTTCTTGCCTCCCGCTTCTTTGTGGGCTATTGAATGAACATTCAATTAAGAAGGGAGACGGCTTTATGAACGTGTACACCCCTCCCGAAACGACCAATCCCCGCCTCGATGACGACCAGCGCGGCGGTTTGGCGCCATGGACCTACTTCAACGCCGAGCTGTTCGAGATCGAGAAGGATCAGCTGTTCCGCCGACATTGGCAGCTTGCTTGCCATGTCTCGGACGTTCCGGCACCCGGAGACTGGTGCGCCTTCGATGTCTCGGGAGAGCGCGCGCTCATCGTTCGCGGGCGCGACGACCTTGTGCGCGCCTTCCACAATGTCTGCCGGCACCGAGGCTCG
This sequence comes from Hyphomicrobiales bacterium, assembly GCA_045802365.1. GTDB lineage: Bacteria > Pseudomonadota > Alphaproteobacteria > Rhizobiales > Aestuariivirgaceae > JBJMRA01. The sequence goes on from JBJMRA010000111.1 coordinate 2,687, forward strand.
CGCGTCGTGGCGGGAGAGCGGGGCCGCTGCAAGACGGCAATGGTTTGCCCGTTTCACGGCTGGTCCTACAATCTCGACGGCACCTTGCGGGCCGTTCCCCAGGCGCGGACGTTCCCCAAACTGGACCCGGTCGAGCACGGGCTTCTCCCGCTTGAGCATGAAGTGTGGAACGGGTTCGTGTTCGTCCGCTTCAAGCCGGGGCCGCAGCCCTCGGTGGCCAGTCTCCTGGCCGCTCACGCCGAGGAGATCCGCTCCTACGAGCTCGACAAGCTTCGGCCGTACGGTATCCCCACTCGCGAGTTGATCGAGGTCAACTGGAAAGCGGTGCGCGATGTCGACAATGAAGGCTATCACGTCCCGATCGCCCATCCCGCCCTTCACGACCTCTATGGCCTCGACTACCGCGACCAGCGGCCGGTAAACGGCGTCTCCCGCTCCGAGGGACGGATCAGCGGAAGCTTGCACCGTATTTGGAGCGTCAGGAATTACGTGAAGCTCCGCCCGCAACCCATCCATCTTGCAGAACAATCGCGAGACCGCTGGGTGTATCTGGGCATCTTTCCGAATGTCGTGATCATGCTTTATCCGGAGATCGTCGGCTTCTATCAGGAGATTCCAATCGGAGTCGGCAAAACCGTGCAGAGGGTAGCCTACTACGCCCGCCCGGATGAAAGCCGCGAAGCCCGCGTCGCGCGCTATCTCGCCCATCGGATCGACAAGATCACCGGCGCCGAAGACGTTCAGCTCATCACATGGTCCTGGGAGGCGATGCTATCTTCGGGGTTTTCCGGGATGATCCTCTCCGATCTTGAGGCAGGCGTTCGCGCCTACCACGACATGCTGAGACGCGTCATTCCCGTCATGGCGCTCGCCAAGGAGCCAACCGCCGGCCAGATCGCCGCTGTGAATGCCTCGCTCCTCGCGGCGCGTACCGACTATACGGCTTCAGCCGCCTGACCCTTCGATCACCGCGAAATAAGACCACACGAGCCACAGAGCCGGGGCTAGAAAGCTGCCGAACGGGATCGGCGTCGTGCGGCTGATGGCCTGATCAGTCCCCCGCGCCTGCGCGAACAGCACTGCCGCGACCGCCCCCGCCGTCGCGAGGATCAGGACCGTCGGCAGCCCCTCTAGACCGACCCAGGCGCCCGCCGCCGCGGCGAGCTTGACATCGCCCATGCCGAGCCCCTCGAAGCCTCTGAGGCGGCTGTATGCGGCTCTCAGCACGTAAAACGATCCCCCGCCGACAGCGGCTCCGATGAGCGAATCGAAAATGGGCTGAGAAGGCAAACCGGCTCCGCCCGCCAATGAGCTTGCAAGGATTCCGAGGGGAATGGCGGGGAGCGAGAGCTCGTCGGGGATGATGAAACTGCGATAGTCCACGATGGTGATCGCGGCGGCCGTGAACAGGAGATACCCGGTGAGAGCCGCGGTCGCCGGCGATCGCGACAGAAAGTAAGCCGCGAGCGCGGTCACGAGGCCCGCTGCGGCACAGCCTATCGCTTGCCAGCGGGTCAGGTCGCGGCAGAAGGGCATCGCAGAATGGTCTTACTTGGGCCCAAGAGAGGGATCAATGTGGCCATGAGGTGGCGCGTATCGGGTTTGATCTGCCACGGAAAATTCAACTCCGGCTGGATTTCGAATATTCGTGTCGTTATCGTATCGCATGGGCGCAGTTCGAGTTCGGGGCCAAGCCAACTGTCGTTCGATCAGGCGCTCAAGCGGCAACGGGGGCGTCGCTTGCGCCTATTCCAGGTTGCTTGTCGTCATAGCGTTATTGCCCTTCCTGTTCTCGTGCGGAGGCGGTCCTGACCCCCGTCTGCTCGATACCGGCAACATCGATTTGAGCCCCAAGCAGCCGACGAAGCTCGACACCGGACGGGGCAGCGCCGGGGGGACTGCGGGCAAAGGAACCTACCAGGTCTATCCCGGAAAGGACCCCCCTCCCGTCAAGCCGGTCGCGTCCAAAGGCCGCGCGGCCGTCGCCAAGACCGAGGGCGGCTACCAGATCAACCTCGATAACGCGAGCATCGCCGATGCGACCAAGCTCATCTTAGGAGACACGCTCGGGGAAACTTATGTCCTCGATCCGAGGGTTCAGGGGACGATCACTATTTCGAGCGCCCGGCCGCTCACAACCGAGCAGGTGCTCGCCGCCTTCGAAGCAGCGCTCCACAGCAATGCCGCGGTGCTCATCAAAGAGGCCGGCCACTACAAGGTCGTGCCGAGCGGCGATGTCGCCGAAGGCGAGATGGGCAGCGCCGATGTCATCGACGACAATGCCAAGACCACGCCGGGGTACGGCGTAAGCGTCGTGCCGCTGCGCTTTGTGAGCGCCCAGAGCATCATGGAGCTGCTCGACACCTTCATCACCCGCGACAGCACTGTGAAGGCCTGGAACACCGGCAATCTCGTGCTCCTGCGCGGCACCGCCGCCGAGCGCCAATCGCTGGTCGATATCGTCATGTCCTTCGACGTCGATTGGATGAAACGGCAGACGGCAAGCGTCGTCACGCTCGCCAACAGCGCCCCGGAGGATGTCGTTCCGAAGCTCGAAGCGATCTTCGCCGATGATACGACTGCCTCGGGGAGCAACGCCGTGCGTTTCGTGGCGCTCGAGCGTTTGAACGGCGTCCTCATCGTTGGCAACAACCAGGAGAAGGTCAAACGCGCGGTCACCTGGGTGGCGCGGCTCGACCGCGAGAGCGCCGAAGGGATGAACTATTACACTTATTTCGTCCAGAACGGGAAAGCCGCCGATGTCGCCAAAGTTCTGCAGGCGACGTTCACCGACCAAACGACCGGGCTCGAGACGTCGGAGGTGAACCCCGAACAGCAGCAGTTGCAGAAATCCACCCTGACGAATACGCCGACCACTGGGACCGGCACCACTCCGAACACAAACAATACGGGCGGTCAGGACACGGGCAGCCAGACCCAGGGCAGCGCCAGCACGGCCGGCAAATCCGACCTCCAAACATCGACCGCCTTCGGCGAGGCATCGTCACAATCGACGACCGGAACACAGCCGCCGGCGGGCGGCAAGGGCGGAATCAGGATCACCGCCTCGACGACCAACAACACCCTCGTGATCCGCGCTACCGCCCGCGATTACCGCAAGGTGCTGGCCGTTCTTCGCAATATCGACAGTCCCGGCCTGCAGGTCATGGTCAACACGACCATCGCCGAGGTCGTCCTCACCGATGAGCTCCGTTACGGAGTGCAGGCCTACTTCAAGGCCAATAACGCGGCTGGAGGCGTTTTCAACGGCGACAGTCTGGTGCTGCGGCCGAGCTTTCCAGGGTTGAATTTCATTCTGGGCAGCACGTCCGACCCCCGGCTGGTCCTCGATGCGCTATCGGCCGTGACCAGCGTCAGGGTGGTTTCATCACCGTCGGTCGTCGTCCTCGAAAACCAGCCCGCCACCATCAAGATCGGCGACCAGGTTCCGATCACTGTGCAGGAGGCGCAAGCGATAGAGACGCCCAACGCGCCGATCATCAACTCCATCGAGTACCGCGACACCGGCGTGATCTTGCAGGTGATCCCGCGCGTCAACTCGGCGGGGCTCGTCACGATGCTGATTTCACAGGAGCTTTCGGCGGTGGTCCCGAACTCAGCGGGCGGCTCCGATAAGTCGACGACCCCCACCATCTCGCAACGAAGCGTCACAAGCACGGTCTCGGTCTACAGCGATCAGACCGTGGTGCTCGGCGGGCTGATCAGCGGACAGCTCAACTATACGCGCGACAGCGTTCCGATCGTGAACAAGATCCCGCTGATCGGCGATATCATCGGCGACACCTCGAAGACCGGCAAGAGGACCGAGCTCGTGGTCTTCATCACCCCGCGGGTGATCAAGGACAGCATCGATGCAAGCATCGTTTCCGAGGAGCTCCGCTCCAAGATGAAGCTGCTGCGCTAGGCAACGGCCATCCCCTTCGCCCGCGTTAGCGGGAGAAGGTGCCCGAAGGGCGGATGAGGGCCGCGCAGCGCAAGCGGAGCGGTGGTGCAAACGGCAAGACCCTCGCTTCGCTCGGGCCCTCATCCGGCGCTTCGCGCCACCTTCTCCCACGCATGCGCGTGAGAGAAGGGGAAAGTGTTAATCGCGATCGCCGTCCGAACAAATATCGTCACGCTCTGAAACCCGCCCAGTGGGTCCGAGCGCGGCGCGCGCCATATCGAACACGGCTTCGAACATCGCGGGTGTCAGCACTCCGGTGTTCGTGTTGTAGCGCGAACAGTGATAGCTGTTGATGATCGCAACCGACCCCACTTCATGCTTGGACCCGTGCGCGAAGGAATAGGCCGAGCGACGGGCCGCGAATGCCGCGAGCGCCGCGTCATGCGCGACCCGGCCGAGCGTGATGATCGCTGAGAGCCGCGGCATCATGCTGATCTGGCTCGCGAGGAACCGGTTGCAGGTCCGAATCTCGACGGGGAGCGGCTTGTTCTCCGGCGGCACGCAGCGAACCGCATTGGTGATCATGCAATCTCTGAGCACGAGTCCGTCCGCCGGATCGGCGCGATATGCGCCGCTCGCAAAGCCGAACTTGACGAGCGTCGTGTA
>JBJMRA010000112.1:0-22114 GCA_045802365.1 Hyphomicrobiales bacterium
TCGCCCAATGGCCGGGGCCCAAGGACATGCTCGGCGTGGCTCTCGTGATGGCGGGCGTCGCCGTGCACAGGCCGGCGGACACCGCTCCAGCTTCAGCGGATATACCGTAGTCAGCCGGTCTTCTCGGCCAGCGCCGCTTTCACCAGAGCAATGGCCTCGGGCGAGGACCAATCGGCCGGGCCCAGCATGCGGCCGATCTCGTTTCCCTGCCGGTCGACGAGGACAGAGGCCGGCAGGCCTATCGCGCGCAGTTGGTCGAGGCTCGCCGCCGTCGCATCGAGATAGAGAGCGAGGCCGGCCGCTCCGGTATCCTTGAGGAAAGGTGCGGCCGCTTCGGCCCCCTTGCGGTCGAGGCTGATGGCGACGACCTCAAAATCCTTCGATCCGAGCTGGCGCTCGAGCTCGGCCAAAGAGGGCATCTCCTTCCGGCATGGCGCGCACCACGTGGCCCACAGATTGACGAGCACCACGCGTCCTCGCCATTCGCTGAGCGATCTTTGCTTCCCCGACGCCTCGGTGAATGCGAGCTCGGCGAGTGCGGGCCGTTTCGGATGGACGACGAAGGCGGTGAGGCTCCCGGTCGCAAGCGCTCGCGTGACCTTGTCCTGAGGCACATTCGTACCCGCCGTTTGGGGCGCGTTCGAGCCTGGCGCTTCGGGCGTCAGCGGCTTGCGCTCTTCTCCGGCCATAAAGTAAATCGCCCCTACGACAGCGAGGGCGGCGAGAAGCAGAGCCCCGAGGAGGGGGCTCAGGCGGCGCTTACCGGCAGAGGCGGGCACTTCGCTCATCTTCAGTCCAAAGGCAGGGTATGACCAACAGGATGTGGGGCGGCCGGTTCTCGTCGAGCCCGGACGCCGTCATGGAAGAGATCAACGCCTCGATCGACTTCGACAAGCGCCTCTACGAGCAGGACATTCGGGGCTCCAAAGCGCATGCCCGGATGCTTGCCGAACGGGGCATCATCTCGAAATCCGATGCGGCGGAAATTAGGCGGGGCCTCGATCGGATACAAGTCGAGATCGCGCAAGGGGAGTTCACGTTCTCGCGCGCTCTCGAAGACATCCATATGAATATCGAGGCCCGCCTCAAGGAGATCATCGGCGAGCCTGCCGGGCGGCTGCACACGGCCCGTTCCCGCAACGACCAGGTTGCCACCGATTTCCGTTTGTACATACGCGATGCAATCGACGCGCTCGATCTCCAGTTGGCAGAGCTTCAGCGCGCTCTGGCGGAGAAAGCGCTCCGCTACGCGGCGACGATCATGCCCGGCTTCACGCATCTGCAACCGGCCCAGCCGACGACTTTCGGGCACCACCTTCTCGCATATATGGAAATGCTGTCGCGCGATCGCGGCCGCCTCGCCGACGCCCGCGCCCGCATGAACGAATGCCCGCTCGGCGCCGCGGCTCTCGCCGGCACCTCGTTCCCGATCGATCGCGAGATGACGGCCCGCGATCTCGGCTTCGACCGGCCAATGCGCAATTCTCTCGATGCCGTCTCCGATCGCGACTTCGTCATCGAAACGCTGGCGGCCGCCGCAATTTGCGCGATGCATCTGTCGCGGCTCGCCGAAGAGATCGTCATCTGGTGCTCGCCCCAGTTCCGGTTCGTCACGCTTTCCGATCGGTTCACGACCGGCTCCTCGATCATGCCGCAGAAGCGCAACCCCGATGCGGCGGAGCTCATCCGCGCCAAGCCCGGCCGGATCGCAGGTGCTCTGGTGGCACTCCTGACCGTCATGAAGGGGCTCCCTCTCGCTTACGGGAAGGACATGCAGGAGGATAAGGAGCCCGCCTTCGACGCACTCGACAATCTCTCCCTCGCCATCGCTGCCATGACGGGCATGATTGCCGATCTCGAGCCCAACGTCCGAGAGATGCGGCGGGCCGCGGGCGCCGGCCATGCGACGGCGACCGACCTCGCCGACTGGCTGGTCCGCAAGCTCGGGCTCCCTTTCCGCGAAGCTCATCATGTCACCGGCGCGCTCGTTGCGCTCGCTGAGAAAAAGGGCTGCGATCTGGCGAGCCTGGACATCGCCGACATGGCCACAATAGAGCCGCGGATCACGCCGGACGTGTTCGAGGTCCTGACGATCGAGGCCTCGGTCGCATCTCGCACGAGCCTGGGTGGCACCGCTCCCGAGAACGTCCGAACGGAGGCCGAGCGCTGGCTGAACGATCGCTTGGAAGCCGACGCTCACCGGGCTACAACGGAAAGGCTTCGATGACGCTCATTCGCCAGCTGCTCTCTCTGCTGATCCTCGCGGGTCTCCTCGCGGGCTGTGGGGTGCGTGGCGAACCCGAGCCGCCGCCCGGCTCCCATCCGAAGAAGGACCTGAACCGGCCGATCGTGCTCGACAAGCTCATCTGAATCGCGCCTACGGATGCATCATTTCGCCTACAGGAACGGCGTCCTTCACGCCGAGGATGTTGATCTACGGAGCCTTGCCGAGGACGTCGGAACGCCCTTCTACTGCTACTCGACGGCCACCCTCGAGCGTCACTACCGGGTGTTCGATCAGGCCTTTGCCGGGATCGATCATTCGATCTTCTATTCCGCCAAGGCGAACTCGAACCAGGCGGTGATGAAAACTCTCGTCGATCTCGGCGCCGGGGTCGACGTCGTCTCCGAAGGAGAACTCCGCCGCGCGCTCGCATTGGGCGTGCCCGGACGCAAGATCGTCTTCTCGGGGGTCGGCAAGACGGCGCGCGAGATCGCGACCGCGCTCAAGGAGCGGATCGCCTGCTTCAATGTCGAATCCGAGCCCGAGCTCGATCTTCTTTCCACCCTCGCGACGCGTCTCGGGACGCGCGCCGCAGTTTCGATCCGCATCAATCCCGACGTCGATGCCGGAACCCACCACAAGATCACGACCGGCCGCGCCGAGGACAAGTTCGGCGTCTCCGCTCTGAAAGCGCGGGAGGTCTACCGCCGCGCCGCCGGACTGCCAGGTATCGACGTGTCCGGAATCGATATTCATATCGGCAGCCAGATCACGGCACTCGAGCCCTTCGAACGCGCTTTTCGGCTAATGGCCGATCTTGCGGTGACGCTCAGGGCCGACGGGCACGATATTCGCCACGTGGACCTCGGCGGCGGCCTCGGCGTTCCCTATCGCGGCAGCAACGACATCCCGCCCCACCCCGACGAATATGCCGCCCTGGTCAAGCGGACGCTTGGCCAGCTCGGCGCCAAGATCGTGCTGGAGCCCGGTCGGATGATCGCCGGGAATGCCGGAATTCTCGTGTCTCGCGTCATTTATGCTAAGGAAGGCGAGGCGAAGCGGTTCGTGATCCTCGATGCGGCGATGAACGATTTGATTCGCCCGACCCTCTACGACGCTTGGCACGAGCTCGTCCCCGTCGGTGAGCCGGAGGAAGGGGCAGAGCGGAGCCTCGCCGACGTCGTGGGGCCGATTTGCGAATCGGGGGACTACATGGCCAAGGACCGCCTCCTGCCGCCGCTGGCCCCCGGCGACCTCCTCGCCCTCATGACGGCCGGGGCCTATGGCGCCGTCCAGTCCGGCACCTACAATTCGCGCCCGCTCGTGCCCGAGGTCCTGGTTTCGGGGGCGAGATTCGCGATCGTCCGCGAACGCCAGACCTATGAGGAGCTGATCGGGCTCGACCGCCTCGCACCCTGGCAGGGGAACGCCTGAAGCGGTCACTTGTTTGCCGCTTTGTGTTACCATCATCAAAACATGAGCGCGAAACTCGACCGCACGATCAAGCTCGCCCGCTGGGCCATACTGTGGGAACGCCTGTGGGGAGCCGCCTTTCCGGCCCTGCTCGTCATTGCTCTGTTCGCGATCGGCGCCTTTTCCGGCCTGATCGCCATTCTGCCCGACATGGTACGGCTTGCGTCGATCGGCATTTTCGCGATTGCGTTCCTCGCCGCCCTGCGGCCGCTGCTGCGGGTCCGCGCGCCGGCTCGCTCGGAGTCCTTGCGGCGCGTCGAGCTCGCCTCGGCGCTCGATCATCGTCCGGTCGCCGCGGTCAGCGATCGGCTCGCTCCGGAGTTTGCCTATTCCGAGAGCCGCTCGATCTGGGACGAGCACTTGATCCGGCAGCTCCGACGCCTCTCGAGCATCAGAGCCGGACGCCCGCAGTCTTCTCTGAAATGGCGGGATCCCTTAGCTCTGCGCCTTGCCGCGGGCCTTGGGCTGGTCGCCGTCTTGTTTCTTCATCCGGGCGACCCTGGCACCAATCTAGCGGATGCCGTCCGGATTGCGCCTGCGGAGGCCAAGGTCGAGGTCGCCGTTGACGCCTGGGTGAGGCCGCCCGCCTATACCGGCAAATCCCCCGTTCTGCTGACGAGTCCGGCCATCGTTGAGAAGCTCGAGCGCGATGGCGAGCTGGTCGTTCCCGAAAACAGCTCCCTCGTGCTGCGGGTGACCGGCGCCCGGAATCCGACGGTCGCCTATTACGAGCCGATCGCCGGCCCGCAACCGGGGCAGGAGCTCAAGGAGATTGCGTCAACGACCAAGAGCGAGAACGGCGTTTTCGCTGCCGAGGCGCGCCTCACGCGTCCGGTTCATGTCCGCCTCGCCGACGAGAGCGGCACGATTGCCGAATGGCGCATCGCGCTCCTCCCGGACGCTCCGCCGAGCGTTGCCTTTACGGCCGATCCTGAGACCGAGCCGGGCGGCGGGCTCGCGCTAGCGTGGAAGGCCAAGGACGACTACGGGGTTGGCGCGATCGAAGCCGAGGTCAGCCTTGCCGACGAGCAGGATGATGGCCTGGGCATCGAAGGAAACGGGGTATTCCTATTCGAGCCGCCGCAGTTCCCGATCCAGCTCAAGCGCGCGATGGCGCGCGAGATCGCGGACCGAAGCGTGAACGATCTGACCGAGCATCCCTGGGCGGGGCTCAACGTGAACATCACGCTCGAAGCCAAGGACCAGGCCGGACAGACGGCGAAGAGCGAAGTCAAGACCGTCAAGCTTCCCGAGCGCGAGTTCCTGAAGCCGCTCGCCAAAGTGCTGATCGAGCAGCGGAAGGCGCTGATCTTCAATCCGGACGAGACTTCGAGCGTGCTCGCCATGCTCGACGCCCTCCTCGCCTGGCCCGACGGCGTCATCGAGAAGAGCGGCGTGCAGATCGCGGTCAGCGCGGTACGCTCCCACATCGCCGCGGCGCGCGACCATGACGATATCCGCGAAGCGATCGATCGGCTGTGGCAGATCGCAACGGCAGTCGAGGAAGGCGATTTGGGCGATGCGCGCGCCGCCCTCGAGCAAGCGCGCAAGGAGCTTGAGCGCGCCCTCGCCGAGGGGGCTTCTCCCGAAAAGCTCGCCGAGCTCATGGACAAGCTCAGGAAGGCCATGGATCGTTACCTCCAGTCGATGGCGGAAGAAACGCAGCGGCGCATGAGCCAGCAGGGGTCTCAGCAGCCGCAGCCGATGCGCCCGGGCCAGATGATCACGCCCGAGGATCTCCAAAAGATGCTCGACCGCATCGAGGATCTTGCCAAAAGCGGGGCCAAGGAGGCGGCCCAGGAAATGCTGTCGCAGCTCGACAATATCTTGCGGAACCTAAAGCCAGGAATGTCGGCTCAGATGGACCAGCAACAGAATTCCGAGATGTCGGAAATGCTGGACCAGCTCACCGAAATGATGCGCCGCCAGCAGCAGCTCATGGACGACACGCAGAAGATGCCGGGCGGCCAGAACGGCGAGATGTCGGGCGAATTCAACGGCGAGGGCGCGCGTCCCGGCGGCGACGTCGACAAGGATGCGCTTGCCGCCCAGCAGGATGCGCTGCGCCGGATGCTCGAGGAGATGATGGGCCGGCTCGGCGAGCAGGGCATGCAGGCGCCGCCCTCGTTCGGCGAAGCCGGCAAATCGATGGAAGGCGCCACGGGCTCGCTTCGCCAGGGCGAGCGCGAGCCGGCCCTCGACCAGCAGGCCCAGGCGCTGAGCAAGCTTCGCGAAGGCGCGCAGAACATGGCGCGTCAGATGATGCAGCAGGGCGTGGGCAGCACCGGCAACTACGGTCGTCACGGCGAAGCGCGGGGGGATGACCGCGACCCCCTCGGCCGGCCGTTCCGAACGACGGGCGAAGACTTCGGTCCCGAACGCAATATGCTGCCGAGCGAGATGGCGGTGAGGCGGGCGCGCGAGATCCTAGAGATGCTGCGCTCACGGGCCAACATCCCGGACCTGCCGCGCATCGACCGCGATTACATCGAGCGGCTCCTGCGCGGCCTCTACTAGCGTTCCTTCGCCCTGAAACGGGGAGGGAATTACCTCACGACGTGGCCGACGAAAGGCAGTTCGCGGAACTGGTGCGCCATGTCCATGCCATAGCCCACGACGAACTTGTCGGGGCAGAGGAAGCCGCGGAAGTCGGCGCTGATGTCGGCCGCGAGGTGGCCGGGCTTTTCGAGGAGCACCGCCGTCATCACGTTGCGCGCGCCACGCGCGGCGATGAGATCTTTCGCGAAGGCAAGCGTGCGGCCCGATTCGAGGATGTCGTCGATCAGGAGAACGTCGCGGCCTCGGACGTCGGCCTCGATGTCGCGCAGCACCTCGACGCGGCCCGACGAGCGCGTCTTGTCGCGATAGCTCGAAAGAATCATGAAGTCGACTTCGGGCGAAAGGCCCGCCCGGAACATCGCCCGCATCAGGTCGGCGGCAAAGACGAAGCTTCCCTTGAGGACCGGAACCACGAGCAGACGATGCGGCCGGCGCGCTCCGATCTCCTTGGCGATCGCGTCGATTCGCCTCGCGATCTCCTCCTCCGAAAACAGCACCGCGATCGAGTGGCCGTCGATTTCAAATGACATCATGGTTCGGCATTTGAGCTAAGCACCGAAGCGCGGTTCTGGCACCCCGCGAATACCGAGGTCGTAGATGGCGAACAAAGAGCCTCGCAGGACTCCATCGCTTGGAAAGCGGGGCAATGGCGGCTTTGCCATCGAGGTGACGTAGAGAACGTCGAGGTTGGGCCCGCCGAACATAACGCTCGTCACCTTTTTTACCGGCATCTCGATCACCCGGTCGACCGAGCCGTCCGGCGCGTAGCGAATGATCTTGCTGACATAGACGGCGGCATTCCAGACGAATCCTTCGGAATCGACGGTCGAGCCGTCGGCCGCCCCGCCCTGCGACATGTCGATTTTGGTGAAGGTGCGGCGGTTCGACACCCGTCCGGTCGCAATGTCATAATCATAGGCCCAAATCTCGCCGGACCAGGAATCGGCGAAGTAGAAGGTCTTGTCGTCGGGGCTCCAACACGGGCCGTTCGAGACGATGATCCCGTCATCGATCTTGTTGACCTTGAAATCGGGGTCGAGCCGGTAGAGCGCGCCGTTCGGGCCGGCTTCCTGCGTGTCCATCGAACCGGCGATGAAGCGCCCGCGGCGGTCGACCTTGCCATCGTTGATGCGGTTCGCCGGCTTGTCGGGCTCCGGATCATGGATGAGAGTGCATTCCCCCGATTTGAAATCGAGGGCATGAAACCCGTTGGCGAGCGAGCAGATCGCACCGTTGCCGTCTTTGCGGATCGCGATCGAGCCTATCTTGGCGGGCACATCCCAAGCGCGGATCTCGCGGCCGTCCGCGGTAGCCCGGAACACCCGGCCATCGAAACTGTCGATCCAATAAAGCCGCTCTTGATCGACGTCCCAGAGAGGGCCCTCCCCGAGCGTTGTCTTGACGTCCACCAGGACCTCGATGCGCATCCAGTCCTCCCCTATCCCTTGAACCGCGGCTCGGGCAGGCCGCGCACGCCCAGCCCGCGAATTGCGAACACCAAGCCTGCCTCTTTTTCCATGTGATAGGCGCCGCTGTAAGGGCGAGCCATCGAGGTGATGAAGGCGATATCGAGGTTGGGCCCGCCGAATGTCACGCTTGTCGTCGAAAAGACCGGCAATCCCACCACCCGATCCACAACGCCGTTCGGGTCGAACCTGACGAGCCGGCCGGCATAGACCTCGACGCTCCAGACGAAGCCTTGCTCATCGACCGTCGCCCCGTCGGGCAATCCACGAGGCGGATCGAAGCGGGCGAATTGGCGGCGGGAGCGAGCCGCGCCCGTGTGGAGATCGTAGTCGTATGCGTAGATGACCCGCTTGCCAGTATCGGCAAAGTAGAAGGTCGAGCCGTCCGGACTCCAGCAGGGACCATTCGAACAGATGATTCCACTGTCGAGCTCGCGGCAGGATAGATCGGGATCGAGGCTAAACAGCTTCCCCACGGGCTCGCTCTCTTCGAAATCCATAGAGCCGGCGACGAACCTGCCCTGGCGATCGACTTTCCCATCGTTCAGGCGAGGCCGGAGTTCCCCCGGATGGGTTTCATTTATCCGGGTAACCTCTCCCGTATCGAAATCGAGGAAGTGAAACCCGGATCTCAGCGACAACACGGCGCCGCCCTTTTCACGCAGGGCCATCGAGCCGATCGGCTCGGGCACTCGCCAGGTGCGCCGATCGCCGCCCTCGAGATCGACTCGATGGACATAAGGCCCATAGGAGTCGATCCAGTAGAGGCGCTCTTCCTGGACGTCCCAGAGCGGTCCTTCGCCAAGGCTATCCGGCTCGGCGCTGAATGTCTCGATCCGCAGCATGAAGCTCAGAACTCGACCTTGTCGGCTCCCTTGAGGGCCAGTATCTCTCGGGCTTCATCGGGCCTTGCGACCTCGAGCCCCAGGCCCTCGATGATCTGGCGGGCCCGCGTCACCTGCTCGGCATTGGAGCTGGCGAGCTGTCCGGGCCCGATCCACAGCGAGTCCTGGAGGCCGACCCTTACATTGCCGCCCATCGCCGCGGCAATCGCCGCGACCGGCAGCTGATTGCGGCCAGCGCCCAGCACCGACCAGCGGTATTGATCACCGAAGAGCCGGTCGGCCGTCCGCTTCATATGCGCGACGTCTTCCGGATGCGGCCCGATGCCGCCGAGGATTCCGAACACGCTCTGGACGAAGAACGGCGGCTTGACGATGCCGCGGTCGGCAAAGTGTCTGAGCGTATAGAGATGCCCGATGTCGTAGCACTCGATTTCGAAACGCGTGCCGTTCTCGGCGCAAGTTGTCAGGATGTACTCGATGTCCTTGAACGTGTTCTTGAAGATGCGCTCGCGCGAGCCTTCGAGATAGGGCCGCTCCCAGTTGTGCTGGAACTCCTTGAAGCGCTCCAGCATCGGGTAGAGACCGAAATTCATGGTCCCCATGTTCAACGACGCAACCTCGGGCTTGAACGTCGCCGCCGGCCTCACGCGCTCCTCGATGGTCATCGTCGCCGCCCCGCCCGTCGTGATGTTCACGACGACGTCGGAGCGCTGCTTGATGACTTTCAGAAAGGGGGCGAAGGCCTCAGGACTCTGGTCGGGACGGCCGTCCTTCGGATTGCGCGCATGGAGATGAACGATCGCCGCTCCCGCCTCGGCGGCGCCGGCCGCCGCATCGGCGATCTCTTCCGCGGTGATCGGCAGGTGCGGCGACATCGACGGCGTGTGGATCGACCCCGTGACCGCGCAGGTGATGATGACTTTCCGGGACTTCGCCATGCTTGCCTAGTCCTTTTATGATCCGATTTCGCGTTTCGCCCGGCGTTTCTGAGCGATGAGCGCCATGAGGCGCCGGTCGCGCCACATCTGCCGCTCTTTGAGCTGGTCCGCCGGCAAACGGGCGCGGCGGTCCTTTTCGACGGTGTCGAGCACGGGGCCCGCCCAGTCCACGCGGCGTTGCTGGCTCGGGTGCAGCCGCTCGTAGATTTCCTGATATCGCAGAACGTAGTCGCGCACGCCCCCCGGCGCGTTGAGGTCGATCGTCTCGAAGGGACCCATGAACGACCAGCGCAGCGCGATTCCTTCGCGAATGCCGACATCCACATCCTCGACGGACGCGTACCCATCGGCGACCAGCCTGAACGCTTCCTCGAGGAGCGCGCCCTGCATGCGATTCATGACGAAGCCGTCGAGCTCGCGCTTCATCACGATCGGAGCATGGCCTGCAGCGACGAGAAAATCGCGCGTGCGGTTCACGGTCTCAGGACTTGTCCATGGGGCTGGAACAACCTCCGCGGCCGGTATCAGGTAAGGCGGATTGATCGGATGAACCACGAGGCAGCGATGCCGTCCCGCGAGATGCTCGGTGAACTTGGAAGGCAGAATGGCCGACGTCGAGGACGCGAGGATGGCTTCGCTCGCCGCATGGCGGTCGAGCAGCGAGAATACCTCGCGTTTCACCTCGACCTTTTCGGGCGTGTTCTCCTGGACGTACTGTGCGCCCGCAAGGGCGTCTTCGATGCTGCCCATAGCGCGTAAGCGGCTTCGGATCCGATCGGGAGCCTGGCCCTCCAACAGATCGTTGGCGCCGAGATCCGGCAGTATGGAGTCGATGTATGTCAGCGCCGCGGCGGGCGCGGCGGGTTCTGCGTCGCAGAGGGAGACCTCATGCCCGGCACGAGCGAAGGAGATCGCCCATGCCCTGCCGATGAACCCAGACCCGATGATTGCAACCTTAGTCACCCGACGCCCCGCTATAAGGTCTCGACGTTGCCATCAACGCCGAGAGATTGGCCCGAGAGGTTCTCTCCCATCGGTGACAGCAGGAACACCACCATGGCCGCCACGTCGTGAGGCGACACCATCCGGCGGAGCGAAACGCGCTCCAGATATCGGCGCTCCATATCCTCGTAGCTGATACCAAGCTGCCCTGCGCGATCTCGAATGACCTTTTCCATGCGCGGCCCCTCGACGATGCCGGGCAGAATTGCATTCACCCGGATATTTGCCGGACCGAGTTCCTTAGCGAGGCTCTGGGTGAAACCGATGATCCCGAATTTCGCCGCCGAATAGGGCGTGCGGAAAGCATAGCCGTGCCGCCCTGCGGCGGAGGACATATTTATGATCGCGCCGCCCCCCGCCGCCTTGATGAGCGGTACCGCATGGTGCGCACAGAGGAACTGGCCGGTCAGGTCGACATCGATGCAGCGCCGCCAGTCGGCGGGCGAGATGTCTTCGACCGCACCCGTCGGACCGGCGATGCCGGCATTATTGACGAGCACGTCGAGGCCGCCCAACCTTGCGGTGATATCCTCGAACAGCCGAGCCGTGTCGTCGTCGCTCGAGACGTCGGCCTTTGTCGCGCCGTGGTCGGGGTGGGCCCGACTGAACTCATCCAGGGCTCCGTCGGCCACGTCGCAGATGTGAATGCGTGCGCCGTGCACGCTCAGCATGTCGACGATCGCGCGTCCGATGCCGCTTGCTCCCGCGGTGACGAGAACACGCAGGTCCGGCTTTATCCCGTTGACGATCGGCACTCCGACGGGGGTCGCCATTCGAGCCTCTTGCCTAACTCTGCCGTTCACGAAGCGCGATGACCGCGCCCAGAACGACTACGCCAAACAGGATTGCACGCATGGCGTAGGGAAGCGTGGTTCCAGCTAGGAGCGTTTGCAGGCTCGTCAACAGGAGGACACCGCCCGCCATTCCGATATAGCTTCCTCGCCCGCCTGTGATGAGAGCGCCGCCGACGACCACCACGGCAATCGACGGAAGCAAATACTCATCGCCCATGCCGAGGCTCGCCTGACCGGAAAAACCCGTGAGCAAGCACCCGACGAGCGCCGAGCACAATCCCGACAGCATGTAGACGAGGACCAGAGTGCGGCCGACCGAGATGCCGGAGAGCGCGGCCACCCGCTCCCCATTGCCGATGCCGTAGACTCGACGGCCGAAGGGCGTACGGCTGAGCAACGTCACCGCGAGCGCAACAAACAGCAGCACGAACGGAACCACGGGCGTGAAGAGGCCGGTCCGATCGGTCATGAACCATCTGAGCGCCGGCGAGGAGAAGCCGTCCGGAGTGCCCTGCGAATAGAGCAAGGCAAAGCCCTGCAGGATGCCATTCATTGCGAGGGTCATGACGATCGGCGACAAACCGAGCGCGACGATGCCGAGGCCATTAAAGAGGCCGGCTGCAAGTCCGATGAGCAGAACCACCGGCAAGGCGTAGAGAACCGCCTCGTCCGACCCGCGGACCAGCCCCGCGAACACGATTCCGCACAGGGCGATCGTCCAAGGCACGGACAGATCGAGGCCGCCCGTGAGGATTACCGTGCCCTGCCCAAGAGCCAGAACCAAAAGGAATACCGAGAGGACCAGCAGTGCATTGTAGTAAGACCCACTGACCAGCGCGCGGCCGAGCACGATCTCGGTAACGAGAACGACGATGACGAAGCAGACGTAAGCTGGAAGCGCGTAGCGGATCGTCTCGGCATGCCGCGTCAGAAACCCAGGCATGACGACCGGCTTGGGTTGCAGGCCTGCAGCCTTGACCAGAGACAGATGAGCGAGCGGCCGGTTTGCCTGTCGCGGGAGGCTGCCCCGACGCCACGCCCGAAACCAGGTAAGAGCGCCGCGTAAGCGCTGCGCAAGCACCGAATTTTTAGCGATCGAGCCCCCGAGCACGGCGAGCACCAGGATGCAGCCCTCGACGATGCTTTGGTAGTACGCGGAAATGTTCAGGACCAAGAGTACGTTCACGACGATCATCAGAATATACGCGCCGACGATAGAACCGACGGGTCCGCCGCGTCCGCCTCCGAGTCTGGTCCCGCCGACCACCACCGCTGCGAACATCTGGAGGAGGATTGGATTTCCAACCAGAGGATCGCCCGCCCCCTGCTGCGCCGATATGAACACGCCGGCCGCGCCATAACATGCGCCGGCGATGACATAGACCAGGAACTGAACGAGTGCGACGCGCACGCCTTGGGAGCGGGCCGCGTCCATGTCGCTGCCGATCGCGTAGATGCCTCGGCCGAGCGGTGTGTTCTTCAACCACAGCCACAGCAGGATCGCGATCGCGAGGATGACGAGTGGCATTGGCAGGATGCCGGGGATGGCGTCCCCGACAAGGGTGCTTGACAGTCCAGCTGGGATCATCCCGCCCGGCTTGTCCATCACCAGAAGCGTCACCCCCTGGACGATGAACATCGTCGAGAGGGTCACGACGATCGGCTGAAGCCGCAGGAAGGCGATGAAGACTCCATTGAACGCACCGGTCGCAACACCGACACCTATGCCGAGCAAGACCCAGGTAATCATGCTCGGGGCGGTGTCCTGCATGTAAGTCGCAAGCACCACGTTCACGAGCGAGATGACCGCTCCTGCCGAGAGGTCGAACCCGCCGGAAAGGATGACGATCGTCTGCCCGACGGAGGCGAGTGCCAGGGTCGCCCCACCGCTCGACATGAACTGCACTTCGAAATAGCTCATCGTTCCGGCGCTGATCAGGTCGTTGACGACGAGCAGGACGAGAAAGACGGCAATCGCGACGAGGAGACCGCGGGCGCGGCCGATACGATATCGCGCAAGTAGGGGGCGTGCCTCGGACAGAGCGGCGTCCGTCATCAGGCGACCTTTCGGGCTTCCGGCATGCCGCCGAGGGCCGCCGTGACAATCGACTCCTCGCTGAGCTGATCTCGCCCGATCTCCTCAACCACTTCGCCGTGATAAAGCACCATCACCCGATCGCCGAGGTGGACCAGCTCGGGAATTTCGGTCGAATAGAACAACACCGCCCCGCCGGATTCTGCAAAGGCGCGAATGAGACGGTAGAGTTCGTGCTTGGTGCCGACGTCGATGCCCCGCGTCGGATCATAGAGGAGGAGTATCCGGCTTTCCGCCAACAGCCACTTGGCGATGGCAATCTTCTGCTGATTGCCTCCCGAAAAAGCTCCGACCCGCATCCACAGCGCGCGCTGGTCAACCTCGACCAAGTCGAAAACGGACTTGACCGCCACGCGCTCCCGCTTCTCGTCGATGAGGCCGAACCGCGTGAAGCGATGGATAACCGGTAAGGATGCGTTGTGTTGCCCGCTAAGCTTGAGAAAGAGCGCTTCGGTCTTGCGGTCTTCAGGAACGAGGCTGATGCCGATATCCGCGCGCACGGCGTCGACCGGGCTCGCAAGCGAAACCGTCTTGCCGTCGACTTGGATCGCTCCGGCCGAGAGCTCCTTCATTCCGAAACAGGCGAGGAACAGGTCGAGCTGACCCATTCCCTGTAGGCCGGCGACACCGAGGATCTCACCGGAATGGAGAGCGAAGCTCGCGTTTTTCAACTTGCCGGCCGCGAGATCGCGCGCGCCCAGTACTTCTGCCCCCGTGTCTCTGCGCCCTTTCGGTCGTTCTGGAAAAGCTTGGCCGATTGACCGGCCCACGATCATCCGGATCACCTCTTCATCGCTCAATTCGTCGATCGGGCGGGTTGCGATGTGCCGCCCATTCCGCAGCACGGTGACCGAGTCGCAGAATGCACGGACCTCTCGCAATCTGTGCGATATGAAGACGACGGTGGTGCCCTTCGTTTTCTCCTTGGCGATGAGCTCGCCCAACCAGTCGACGTCGCGCCCCGACAGGGTCGATGTCGGCTCATCCAGGAGCAGGATCTTCGGCCGCCGGTAGAGGGCGCGCGCAATTTCGATCTTCTGCCGGTCCGGCAGGTCGAGCTCTCGGATTTCATCTCGAAGGTCGATGTATCCAAGCCCGAGGGACTCAAAATGAGCAGCGGCCGCTGAAGCAGCGCTCCGGCGGCGGATGACCGCGCCCGGTCCAAGCGGCGCATACGGCATCAGCATATTGTCGAGGACCGTTAGGTCCCGGACGAGTGTCATCTCCTGAAACGCCGTCTGGATACCAAGAGCGTGAGCGGCCCGTGGAGTGTCGATCCTGACGCTCTCACCGAACACTCGGATGGTCCCTGCATCTGGTGCGATGAGCCCGGCAAGCAGCTTCACTACGGTAGACTTGCCGGCACCGTTCTCACCGAGGAGCGCGTGAACCCGATTTTTCGGAATTCCGAAGCTTACGCCATCGACCGCTACGGTTGCGCCGAACGCTTTTCGGAGTTCCTGAGTCTCAATGGCGATCGTGTCTTGCGGTTCGGGCATCGCGCGCGTTGAGCACGTTTTAAGGGCATTGGGCCGGGCGGGGCTATTCCGCCCGCCCGCTCCCCGAGCCCTTTCAGCTATTGCTCAGGCTGACCCACGAGTGCCGCCGAAAAGCCGATCTCCGGGGTCGCTTCCGAGAAGATCGAAGCGAACCAACCAGGATTCGGAACAAGGGACGGCGGGAAAGCGTTGCAGCCCGCTTTCATCTCCTGCCAAGTTCCTTCCTTGCAGAGCTTGATTGTCTCGTTGGTGACAAGGGGAAGCGGGAGCACTGTAAGTTTAGGGATGTCCTTCCCTTCGAGTTTCTGAACCGCGAGCTTCAGCGCGAGGCCTCCCGAGTAGGGAGGGGAGGCGTAGGATATACGCGGGGCTCCCAGCGGCGCGTAGGGCATCGCAGCTCCTTCGACCTCGGTTCCAATCGGCAGCATCTGGACGCGGCCGCCGTTCGCGCCTTCGCCAGCGCAGACCTTCAGCTGCTCGGGTTTCTTCCCGGCTTCCAGCTGCATGGCGTTGGCGGTATAGCAGCCGACCTGCATCCACAGTCCGTCGATATCGTCCCAGGTATGCGTGGCGAGGATCTTCGACAATTCGGTGCGGGTCACCGCTTGGCTCCACATGCCGACCGCTTCCGCGATGATGTGGATGTCCGGGTACTTGGCGAACACCTCTTTCGCGGCCTGCGTGCGTTGCGTGTCGACCGAGGTGCCGGGAACCCCCGTCAGGACGACGATGTTGCCCTTGCCATTGAGCTTCTTGGCGAGCCACTCCGCCGTTACGCGACCCGCTTCCAACTGATCGATGTGAACGTTATAGGCGCACGGCTCGGTGATCTCCGCGTCATAGGCGATGACGATCACTCCCTTTTCGCAAGCGCTCTTGACCACCTGATTGAGAGCGGTCGGCGAAATCGGGAAGACCACAATCGCTTCCGCGCCCGCCTGCACCATCGCATTGATCTGCTGGATCTGGCGCTGCGCGTTGGGTCCGGCCACCTGGACTTGGAGGTCCACCTTGTCGACCATGTCCTTGTGGGCGGCCATGGCTTTGACCATGTTGGCCGCTTCAGCCTGCCAATCGTTGCCGATGTAGCTCATGCTCAGAAAGATCTTGTGCTTTCCGGCTGCGTCGGCCGCCGTGGGGCCGGCAATTTGGGCGACGACCATCAAAGCGCCCGCAGCTGCGAGAGACAACACTCTCTTCAAGAATCTCATATCTTCCTCCCAGTTGATGCGCCCACCAGAGGCCGCGAGCCGGCCAACTGCTTGCGCGAACTCTTTCGGCGATTTACCTTGCTTGCACTATTTGATCATAGATCAATGATGAAAACTCGCGCAAGTGCGGCTGAGAAGCGCGCAGGCTTCAAGGCCGCCACACGCTCGCCACGGGCACGACGGAGCCCCGCTGGCAGCAAGCCAGCGGCCTCAGTCCTGCCATTTGCTCCGGCGCCCCGCCAAACACTTCAAGATCATGTCTACAAGGCGATTAAGGAATTGATCCTGACCGGCGACATTTCACCGGGTCAGTCTATCACCATCAATTCCCTCGCCTCAGCCTTTGCCGTGAGCCACATGCCTGTCCGAGAGGCGCTCCACCGCTTGGTCGCCGAGCGTGCTCTAACGGTCATATCAGGGCGTTCGGTCGGCCTGCCGCCGCTCAGTATCGCCCGGTTGGAGGATTTGAAACGCATACGGCTCGAAATGGAAGGTTTGGCGACCAGCTGGGCCTGCTCACGCCTATCCGATCGAGATCTCGACCGTCTCGATGAACTTGTACAGTCGATGGCGCGTGCCGATCGCAACAGCGACGTAAAAGCTTTCCTACACGGCAACCGCGACTTTCATTTCGGCATTTACCGGTCGGCCGGCTCACAAACATTGTTGTCCATCATCGAGAGCCTTTGGGTGCAGATCAGTCCTTATTTCAACCTCCTGCACGCCTCGGGCAATTATGCGCGGGCGAACCGCGAGCACAAAAATCTTGCGGCCGCCCTTAAGCGGCGCGATGCGAGGAGCGCTCGTGCGGCAATTGTTGCGGACATCAACGGCGCCGCAGCGGTCCTGAGAGAAATTTTGTCAGCCTGATGTCCCAGACCGGCAGAAAAGTTGCCTTGGTAACCGGTGGCAGGCGCGGAATTGGCCGCGGTATCGCTTGTGCGTTGGCCGATTGGGGCTTCAACATCGTCTTCAACGATCCTCCTTGCAGGGATCGTTGGCCTCAGGGTCGAACACCTGACGCGCGCCCTCCTTTGGCTTGCCCGTCGTACTGGGCGACTCGGCGCCGGCTTGGCGTGTGTCCGATTGCTTCCACGTTAGCAAACCGGTGGAGCTCGGAGTGTGATAGACTGCACACGGGGTGATTCCGTCGGCTTGGACCGAAGCAGGATGTATGTCCGCTGCTTAAGCTCCTGACACAAAAGCTAAAAGCGAGAGCATACCCCTTTAATGTAACGTTAAGAGGGCGCTGGTTGATGAGCGGGAACGCGGAGACTCCTGAAGTGGTCTGCCTGGAAAGCGTCGGTCTGCGCTATGGCTATGGCCCGGAGGTCTTGAAGGACGTCACCTTCCGCCTGAACCCGGGGGAATTTCGTTTCCTCACCGGACCGTCGGGGGCGGGCAAGACGTCGCTCTTGCGCCTGCTCTTTCTTGCGCTGTCGCCGACGCGCGGCTTCATGAGCCTGTTCGGCCAGGATGCGACCTCGATCTCCAAACGCATGATGCCTCTCATCAGGCGACGCATCGGCATCGTCTTCCAGGAGTTCCGGCTGCTCGATCACCTCACCACTTATGAGAATGTGGCCCTGCCGCTCAGGGTGGCCGGATTGCGGGAAGAGAGCTACCGGGCGGACGTGATGGAGCTCCTCAAATGGGTGGGCCTCGCCGACCAAGCGAAGGCGCTGCCGCCCGTCCTCTCAGGGGGCGAGAAACAGCGCGCCGCAATCGCGCGCGCCGTCATCGCCAAGCCCAAGCTTCTGCTCGCCGATGAGCCTACCGGCAACGTGGATCCCAATCTCGCCCGAAGACTCCTCAGGTTGTTTTTGGAACTCAACCGCCTCGGGACGACGGTGCTCATCGCGACACATGATTCCGATCTCATCGCACAAGCGGGCATGCCGGTCATGGCGCTCGAGAGGGGCGAGCTTCGGCTGGCTACATGAGCATGTCCGCTGCGCATCGGCCAGAGCCGATCATTCCGCCGCGCGCGGCACCGCTCCGCACCCTGACGATCGCCATGTCGGTCATGTGCTACCTCGCCTGCTTGGCGGCGGGGGCGCTCATCCTCATCAACCGCTCGGTCGCATCCTGGACAGGCGATCTCGCGCGCGAAGTGACGGTGCAGGTCCGCGAAACCGAGGGCCACGGGATCGATGAGGAGGTTGGGAAGGCCGTGGCGATCCTCAAATCGACACCGGGCGTCGTCGCCGTTTCACCCCTCGACGAGACTGCTGCGCGCAAGCTCCTTGAGCCGTGGCTCGGCGACACCGATTTGGGCGATCTTCCGGTTCCGCGCCTCATAACCGTGAGCGTCGACCCGGAGGTCCAGCCCGACTTCGCCCAGCTCGAAAAGCGGCTCGCCGAGGGCGTGGCCGGCGGCAGCCTCGACACGCATCGCCACTGGCAAAGCGAGCTCACCCGGATGGCGGAAGTGCTGACGAGCCTAGCCTACGCCATCCTTGGCCTGATCGGCGTGTGCGCCATAGCGATGGTCGTGTTCGCGAGCCGCGCCGCGCTCGAGGCCAACCGCGAGATCGTCGCGGTGCTGCATCTCGTGGGCGCGCGCGAGCGCTTCATCGCCCGTCAGGTGTGGCAGCGCTTCCTCAAGACCGGTCTCGCAGCGGGAGTACTGGGTTTCCTGCTCGGGATCGCGACATTTCTCATCGCCGTGCTCGTGGCGCCGCAAAGTTTCAGTGCGATCGGCCGCGAGTTCCTCAGTCTCTCTACCGAGCGCGTCGCCACGAACTTCGCGTTCCTCGCCGCGGTTCCCCTGCTTGCCACCGTGATCAGCCTCATTACGTCGCGGCTGACGTTGCTCCGCATCTTGAGGGATTTGCGGTGATCTGGCTGAGATCGCTCGCCTTCAACGTTCTTTTCTATGTCAATCTCGCCCTCTTCCTGGTCCTCGGCTGCGAGTTCTTCCTCGTTCCGCGGAAGATCGCAGTGCGGGCGCTGCAGGCCTGGGCGCGGACGAGCTTGTGGCTCTTGAAGGTCGTGTGCGGAATCGGGATGGAGGTCCGCGGCGCGCGGCACATTCCGGCCGGCGCCGCGCTCGTCGCGAGCAAGCACCAGTCGTTATGGGAAACCTTCGCGATCCTGCCGCTCCTCGATGATCCGGCCATGGTGTTGAAGCGCGAGCTCTCCTTCATCCCGCTCTTCGGATGGTTCATCTTCAAGTTCCGGATGATCAGGGTCGAGCGCGCCGCCGGCCCGGCCGCCCTTCGCAAGCTAATCGCCGATGCCAAGGAGGCGGCCCGAATGGGGCGTCAGATCGTGATCTTTCCAGAGGGCACGCGCCGCCAACCCGGAGCCCCGCCGGACTACAAGCCCGGGGCCACGGCGCTCTACCTGAACCTCGGACTCCCGTGCGTGCCTGTTGCGCTCAACTCCGGGCTCTACTGGCCGCGCCGGCAATTTCGGAGGTATCCAGGCACGGTGGTGATTGAGTTCCTGCCGGCGATCCCGGCCAACCTGCCTCGGAAGGAGTTCGTGACCCGGCTAATCCGAGATATCGAGGGGGCGACCACCCGGCTTGTTTTGAACGAAAAGGGAACGGTATAGTGCGCTAATGGCCCCCTTCGACGATAGCGCTCTCGACCCGATCGCCCGCGAGATCTGGGACATGAAGTACCGTTTCAAGCGGCTCGACGGCGCGCCCGTGGACGAGGCCATCACCGATACCTGGCGGCGCGTCGCCACCGCCGTCGCCGCGGCCGAGGTCCCCGAGCATCGGGCCCGCTGGTCCGAGGTGTTCTATGACCTCCTCGCCGGTTACCGCTTCCTGCCGGCCGGACGAATCCTGGCCGGCGCGGGGACTGAGCGGTCCGTCACGCTCTTCAATTGCTTCGTCATGGGAGATCTCGAGGACTCGCTCTCCGGCATTTTTCAGGGCCTCAAAGAGGCGGCCCTGACCATGCAGCAGGGGGGCGGCATCGGCCATGACTTTTCGACTCTACGCTACAAGGGGGCGCCGGTCAGGGGCGTAGGCGCCGATGCCTCCGGGCCCTTGAGCTTCATGGACGTCTGGGACTCGATGTGCCGCACGATCATGTCGGCGGGCTCGCGGCGGGGCGCCATGATGGGAACGCTCCGGTGCGATCATCCCGACATCGAGGCCTTCATCGACGCCAAGCGCGACCCGGAACGGCTGCGCATGTTCAACGTGTCGGTGCTCGTGACCGACGCCTTCATGGAGGCGGTCAAGGCCGACCGCGACTGGGAGCTCAAGTTCGACGGCAAAGTGCTGAAGTGCCTGCCGGCGAGAGCACTGTGGCAGCGAATCATGCGCTCGACCTACGACTATGCCGAGCCGGGCGTGATTTTCATCGATCGCATCAACGAGGCGAACAACCTCGGTTACTGCGAGACGATCCACGCCACCAATCCCTGCGGCGAGCAGCCGCTGCCCGCTTACGGGGCGTGCCTTCTGGGCTCGATCAATCTCACCCGTTTCGTGCTCGCGCCTTTCACGAGCGAGGCCCGCATCGATCTCGAGAGCCTCGACCGGATCGTCGCGACGGCGATCCGCTTTATGGATGATGTGATCGACATTTCGAATTATCCGCTCCCGGAACAGAGACAGGAAGCGAAGGCTAAACGACGGATCGGGTTGGGTCTTACCGGGCTCGCCGACGCCCTCGCGATGTGCGGCTCGCGATACGGTTCGGCCGAGGCGGCTCAAGCCGCTTCGCGCTGGATGGAAGCGATCGACACGCGCGCCTACCGCGCCAGCATCGAACTCGCGCGCGAGAAGGGCGCCTTTCCGCTCTTCGACCGCGACGCCTATCTCGCCGGGGGCCATGTCGCGTCACTGCCTGCCGACATACGCGACGGCATCGCCGCGAATGGGATCCGTAACGGGCTGCTGACGTCGATCGCGCCGACCGGGACCATCTCGCTTTTTGCCGGCAACGTCTCGAGCGGCATCGAGCCCATCTTCAACATCGCCTATGAGCGCAAGGTGCTGATGCCTGACGGCTCGCGGCGGACCGAGGAGGTCGAAGACTATGCCGCGCGCGCCTGGTGGCTTCTACAGGGCCGCGACGTGCCGCTCCCTCCGGCTTTCGTCACCGCCGATGAGCTTAACCCGCACGAGCATCTCGTGATGCAGGCCGTCGTCCAGAAGCATGTCGATTCCTCGATCTCGAAGACGATCAACTGCCCTGCCACCTTGTCCTTCGAGGATTTCGAGGCGGTCTACATGAATGCCTACGACCTGGGCCTCAAAGGCTGCACCACTTTCCGGCCCAACGCTGTAACGGGTTCGGTGCTGAGTTCGAGCGCCGAGCCTCAATTAGAGCCGGTCCAAACTTTGCTGCCGCTCGAGGCCGCGCGCGATCCGATCCTGCAGGCCGAGCCCGGCGAGGTTGTCTATATGAAACGGCCCCTCGAGAGGCACGAGGTTCTGCCGGGCTTTACCTACAAGCTCCGCTGGCCGGAGTCGGATCACGCCATCTACATCACGATCAACGATATCCTGCAGGACGGGCGAAGGCGCCCGTTCGAGATCTTCATCAACTCGAAGAACATGGAGCACTACGCCTGGACGGTGGCGCTGACCCGGATGATCTCGGCAGTGTTCAGGCGGGGCGGCGACGTCGCCTTCGTCGTCGAGGAGCTGAAGGCGGTGTTCGATCCCCGCGGCGGACAGTGGATGGAGGGCCGCTACGTTCCGAGCCTGCTGGCGGCGATCGGCGGCATCATCGAAAAGCACATGATCGACACGGGCTTCCTCAAACCGGACACGGCAGTAAGTCTCGGCCGCCGCGCGAAGGCGGTTGGCGAAAACGCCGTGCCGGCGCAGTGCCCGCGGTGCGGCGAGGCGGCACTCGTGTTCCAGGAAGGCTGCGCGACTTGCCTTAACTGCGGCTATTCGAAGTGCAGCTGACGCGTCAATCCGCCGGGACGAGCGCCAGCGCCGCCGCCAGCTGTTCGAGTGGCCGATCCCGGATACCAAGTTGGCGCAGGTGAGCGACCGTATTGAGCACGTAGTCGCGGCAGGAGCCCGA
>JBJMRA010000113.1:0-7912 GCA_045802365.1 Hyphomicrobiales bacterium
TACGGCGCGCATCAGATCGGCAGCCTCGATCTCAACGGCGGCGCCATCCACATCGGCGGCGGCCATGGACAATTCGCCAGTCCTCCACAGGTTATCCACAGTCAATCAACAACAACAGATCCATGAGTAATGATGGAAGTGGACTCCTTCATCTGTCACCCATGTCCCCGAACGGTGTTACCTATGTCTCCGGCCCGTACAGTGGGGAGGGGTTAGGGGTGGGGGTCGCGAGATGCCGAACCAATTCGCACGTCACTTGCGTCGCAACCAAACCGACGCCGAGCGTCGATTGTGGCACGAGCTGCGCTTGCTGAAGAGCGACGGATATCACTTCCGAAGACAGGTTCCGATCGGATCGTACATCGCTGACTTCGTCTGCTACCGCCGGCGGCTGATCATCGAGCTCGATGGTGGGCGGCATAACTTTCCTGAAAATCAGCAGGCTGATGAACGAAGAACGAAGGACCTGCAGAATCGAGGATTCCGCGTCATGCGGTTCTGGAACGTCGATTTGTTCGAGGGTCTCGAAGGAGTAGTCGATAGGATCCGCAACGGCGTCGGCCTGCCGACGCTCTATTCGTATGACAAGGACGACGACCTCGCGACCCCCACCCCTGACCCCTCCCCCCCCAGGGGGAGGGGAATAGGCTTGGGCCCCGGGGATGTTTGAATTAGCGCCGATCAGCAGGTCGCGGATCCTCCTGAATCGAGATTCCGCTTCGACACGTCCGAGGCCTCGTAGCCGCGTCGGGTGTGAAGCTCGTCGAGAAGTAGTGGGCTTGCGCTCTCCTGGTTGAACGGACATAGCTCGCGGGGAGGTGCTTCATGGCTGTCCTCGCCGACATAGAAGCCGAGCTCGATAGCATTCGCGCGCAGTCGCTGTGGAAAACCGAGCGGCCGATCGTATCCCCGCAAGAAGGGCACATCAGGGTCGCACGCGATGACGGCATCCGGGATGTCCTGAACTTCTGCGCCAATAACTATCTGGGCCTCGCCGATCATCCCGACCTCATCGCCGCAGCCAAGCAGGCGATGGACACGCACGGACTCGGCATGGCCTCGGTCCGGTTCATCTGCGGAACGAGCGATCTTCACCGGGCGCTCGAGACGGCGATCGCCGCCTATCTCGGCCAGGAGGATGCGATCCTCTATGCCGCCTGCTTCGATGCCAATGGCGGCTTGTTCGAGCCGCTGTTCGGCGAAGAAGACGCGATCGTTTCCGATGCCCTGAACCATGCCTCGATCATCGACGGCATCCGCCTATCCAAGGCGAAGCGCTACCGTTATCGCAACGGCGACATGAACGATCTCGAGATGCAGCTGAAGGCGGCGCGCATGGCCGGCGCTAGGCGGGTGGTGATCGCGACCGACGGCGTTTTTTCCATGGACGGCTACTTCGCGAACCTGCCCGACATTAGGTCGCTCGCCGATGCCTATGATGCGCTCGTCATGGTCGACGACTGCCATGCGACCGGGTTCATCGGCCCCCAAGGGCGCGGCACGCCGGCGCGGGCGGGGGTGCGCGTCGACATCCTGACGGGTACGCTTGGCAAGGCGCTCGGCGGATCGATCGGAGGCTATACCGCCGCGGCGAAGCCGATCGTCGATCTCTTGCGGCAGCGCTCGAGGCCCTATCTTTTTTCGAACGCGCTGCCGCCGATGGTGCTCGGCGCGGCCCTCGAGGCGATCGAGCTTGCGCGTAGCGGTGACCACCTTCGGGAGCGCCTCTTCGCGAATGCTCGAGCGTTTCGCTCCGCAATGCGCGAAGCCGGCTTCGACCTCCTTCCGGGCGAGCATCCGATCATTCCCGTGATGCTCAAAGAGGCGAGGCTCGCCCAAGAGATGGCGGCGCGACTCTACGAACAGGGCATTTACGTCACGGGCTTCTTCTATCCGGTCGTGCCGGAGGGTCAGGCGCGCATCCGCACCCAGATGTCGGCGGCGCACTCGCCGGAGGATATCGAAACGGCCGTCGGCGCATTCATAGCCGTCGGCCGTGAGATGGGAGTGATCCGATGAAGGCGCTCGTCAAGGCGGAGCGGGCGGAAGGCCTCGTGATGCGCGAGGAGCCCATTCCGAAGATCGGTCCTGACGACGTCCTCATCAAGGTGGCGAAGACCGGCATCTGCGGCACCGATCTCCACATCTGGAAGTGGGATGAATGGGCCCAAAAAACCATTCCTGTGCCGATGGTGGTCGGCCATGAATTCTCGGGCGTTGTCGCCGAGGTCGGCACCCATGTGCGGACGGTCAAGCCGGGCGATCGCGTCTCCGGCGAGGGGCACCTGATCGGGATGAAGAGCCGCATGGCGCGCGCCGGTCACTTCCACCTCGACCCGGAGACCAAGGGCATCGGCGTAAACGTGCCCGGCGCCTTCGCTGAATACCTCAAGATCCCGGCCTTCAATGCCATCCACCTCCCGCCCGAGGTTGATGATGAGATCGGCTCTATCCTAGACCCCCTGGGCAACGCCGTGCACACGGCGCTCTCTTTCGAGCTCGTCGGCGAGGACGTGCTCATCACCGGAGCTGGCCCGATCGGCATCATGGCGGCGGCCGTATGCCGGCATGTCGGCGCCCGGCATATCGTCGTCACCGACATCAATGACTACCGGCTCGAGCTTTGCAACGAGGTCGTCGATGCGGTGACCGTCAACGTATCGCGCGAGGACCTGCGCTCGGTCATGGACCGTCTGGGAATGAAAGAGGGATTCGACATCGGGCTCGAGATGTCGGGAGCCCCGATGGCTTTCGAGCAGATGGTGAACAACCTGATCATAGGCGGCAAGATCGCCATGCTCGGCATTCCGACCGGCAAGACCCCGGTCGATTGGAATGCGGTCATCTTCGGGTCCTTGACCATCAAAGGCATTTACGGACGGGAAATGTTCGAGACCTGGTACAAGATGATCGCCATGCTGCAGTCGGGGCTTGACGTGAGGGGCGTGATCACCCACCGGATGAGAGCTGAGGATTTCGCGCAAGGCTTCGCTTTGATGAAGCAGGGCTCTTGCGGCAAGGTGGTCCTCGACTGGCAGCGCTCGGCGTAAGGCACCCTCCGCGATGTTGGCGGTCTACGGAAGCAGCAACGGCAACCTCGCCGAGCTACCGATCGGCCCGGAGCCGCGTGTGCCGGAAAACGCCCTGTGGATCGATCTCATCGAGCCCACGCACGAGGAGGAGACGCTGGTCGAGGAGGCGCTCGGCATCGACATTCCAACACGTGAGGAGCTTGCGGAAATCGAGGCGTCGAGCCGACTTTATCAGGAGGACGGGGCGGCGTTCATGACCGCCAACCTGATCCGGCGCGGCGGGGATGACCAGCCTGAATCCTCTCCCGTCACCTTCATCATCAAGGACCGGCTCCTCATCACCGTCCGCTATCATTACCCGCAGGCGTTTCCGATCTTCATTCGCCGCGCCATGAAGGCGCATACGGGCCCGATCAACGGCCTCAACCTGCTGATCAGCCTGCTCGAGGCTGTCGTCGACCGCGCCGCCGACCATCTCGAGCGCGTCGGCCAGATCGTCGACGATACGTCGAAGCGGGTCTTCCACTCCACGAGACGCAAGCGCAATCCGAGCTTCGAAGAATTGCTTCAGCGGATCGGCGAAGAGGGCGATTTCACTTCGAAGATGCGCGAGAGCCTCGTCGGCATCGGCCGGCTTTGCGCCTTCATGTCGGCCATCATGGACCAGGCACCGAAGCCGACACGGGATGCGCGTGACACCCGCGGGCGCCTCAAGACATTGCAGAGAGACATCATCTCGCTGACCGACCACGCGAGCTTCCTCTCGGCCAAGATCAGTTTCCTCCTCGATGCGGTGCTCGGCATGATCCAAATCGAGCAGAACGATATCATCAAGATTTTCTCGGTAGCGGCGGTCGGGTTCCTGCCGCCGACCTTGGTCGCCAGCGTCTACGGCATGAATTTCAAAACCATGCCGGAGCTTCAATGGGAGTGGGGCTATCCGTTCGCCATCGCGCTCATGGTGCTGTCCGGCGTCGTTCCGCTAGTCTATTTCCGGCGTAAGGGATGGCTGTGAGAGCGAGCCAAGCTTTACTCCCGGAGCGGTTTGTCCGGGCGCAACGATGAGCGAGGTGGTTCAGCGGCAGGTATCAGCCGACGAGGAGGGGATGCGTCTCGACCGCTGGTTCCACGCGCACTACCCGCAAGTCACCTTCGCCTATCTCAACAAGCTCGCGCGAACGGGGCAGGTGAGGATCGACGGGCGGCGCGCGAAACCCAACTCCCGGCTCGCGGAGGGCCAGGAAATCCGCATTCCCCCGCTCGCCTTCGAAGCGCGGCCCGCCGATCTCGCGCCCGCCGAGGTGCCGCCTCTGACCTCCGAGGAGCGCCGGCTCTTCGAGGACATGATTCTTTATGAAGACAAAGACCTCTATGTGCTCGACAAGCCAGCGGGCCTCGCGGTGCAGGGCGGTACCAGGATGCATCGTCATATCGACGGCCTGCTCATTGGCCTGGCGGCTGATCTTAAGGAAAGGCCGCGCCTTGTTCACCGGCTCGACCGGGAAACCTCGGGCGTGCTCGTCGTGGCCAAGCGCCGGGCGGTCGCGGCCTCGCTGGGCAAGCTCTTCGCAACCCGCGCCGTGCACAAGATCTACTGGGCAGCCGTCAAGGGAGTGCCGAAACCCGGGCAGGGCAAGATCGACATTCCGCTCCTCAAGGCCGCCGGACCGGATGGCGATCGCGTCCGGGCGGCCACACCCGGCGAAGGGGATGCCCAGCGCGCGGTCACCCACTACAATGTGGTCGACAAGGCGCCCCCGGTCATTGCCTGGGTTTCGCTCAAGCCATCGACGGGGCGTCAGCATCAGTTGCGGGCCCATATGGCTCATCTCGGTCATCCGATCATCGGCGACGGCAAGTACGGCGGCGATGAGGGCCTGCCGGCCGCTATACCGAACAAGCTTCAACTGCATGCGCGGCGCATCGTGTTTCCTCACCCGCGCGGAGGAACTGTCGATGTGACGGCACCCCTGCCGCCGCACATGCGGGAAACATGGGGGCTCTTCGGCTTCGACCCCGATCGCTACGACGATCCCTGAACCCGGCCGTTGTCGCGGCGGATCGGCCGGCTATAACCCATTCGATGGCGCGCAAAGACAGCCCTCTCAAAAGCGAGGCGGCGCCTCTCCTGCGGCGATTCTATAAGGACGCCTCGGTTGCGGGAGAGGCCGCTCCATTCTCGATCCGGCTTGACGGCAAGCCGCTCCGCACGCCGCTCAAAGCGTCGCTTGCGCTTCCGACGCGCGCTCTCGCGGAAGCGGTCGCCGACGAATGGCAGAATCAGGGTGAAACCATCGATCCCCGCTCGATGCCGTTGACCAAACTCGCCAACACCGCCGTCGACCGGGTCGAGACTCAGCGGCACCGGGTCATCGATGATGTCGTCCGGTTCGCGGGCAGCGACCTCGTCTGCTACCGGGCAAGCGAGCCTGAAGCGTTGCGCGAGCGCCAATCAGGAGCTTGGGACCGCGTCGTTGCCTGGGCGAGCTGCGCGCTCGATGTCAACCTCGTCATGGCCTCGGGCGTGATTTTCCGTAATCAGCCGGCCGCCGCCCTCGCCGCTGCCCGCGCCCATGCTTCGGCCAAATCGTCTTGGGAGCTTGCAGCCATCCACAATCTGACGACGCTGACCGGGTCGGCCTTCCTCGCGCTCATGGTTGCGGCAGACGCGATTACCGGGGAGGAGGCCTGGAAAGCCGCCCATGTCGACGAGGACTGGCAGAACGAACAGTGGGGAATGGATTCCGAAGCCCAGGCCCGCCGTAATGCGCATCGCCGAGAATTCGATGCCGCGTTGAAGTTCTTGTCCTTGCTGGCATAGTCTCCGGGAAGGGAGCGGGCGGAGCACGCCCGGAACGGCCATGCGGGACATCCTGGCCAAGCTTGAAGAGCGCCGGGCCGTAGCCCGTGAGGGCGGCGGCGCGGCTCGGATCAAGGCTCAGCACGACCGCGGCAAGCTCACCGCCCGCGAGCGTATCGATGTTCTCCTCGACGAGGGATCATTCGAAGAGTTCGACATGTTCGTCGAGCATCGCTGCACCGACTTCGGAATGGATAAGACCCGGATACCGGGCGACGGGGTCGTCACCGGCTGGGGCACCGTCAACGGCCGGCTCGTCTATCTGTTCGCCAAGGATTTCACCGTGTTCGGAGGCTCGCTCTCCGAGGCGCATGCCGGCAAGATCATCAAGATCCAGGATATGGCGCTGCGCAATCGCGCGCCGATCGTCGGCCTTTTCGATGCAGGCGGCGCGCGCATCCAGGAAGGCGTCGCGGCACTTGGCGGCTATGGCGAAGTTTTTCTCCGGAACGTCCTCGCCTCAGGCGTCGTCCCGCAGATTTCGGTGATCATGGGTCCGTGCGCCGGAGGCGACGTTTATTCGCCGGCGATGACGGACTTCATCTTTATGGTCAAAGGCTCGAGCTACATGTTCGTGACCGGGCCCGACGTCGTGAAGACGGTCACCAACGAGACGGTCACCGCTGAGGAGCTCGGGGGCGCCGCCGTCCATACGACGAAATCGGCGATCGCCGACAAGGCGTTCGAGAACGATGTCGAGGCGCTTCTCCAGGTGAGGCGCCTGCTCGATTTTCTTCCCTCATCGAACACGGCGGATCTCCCTTCGATCCCGAGCTTCGATGACGGCGAACGCATCGAACCCTCGCTCGATACTCTCGTTCCGCGTAACCCCAACCAGCCCTACGACATCAAGGAGTTGATCCACAAGGTCGCGGACGAGGGCGACTTCTTCGAGATCCAGGACGATTTCGCGCGCAACATCGTGGTCGGGTTCGGGCGCCTGGAAGGACGCCCTGTGGGCTTTGTCGCCAACCAGCCGATGGTGCTCGCGGGCGTGCTCGATTCCGACGCGAGCCGGAAGGCGGCGCGGTTCGTGCGCTTCTGCGACTGCTTCAACGTTCCACTCGTCACTTTCGTGGATGTTCCGGGTTTCCTCCCCGGAACACAGCAGGAATATGGTGGCCTCATCAAGCACGGGGCCAAGCTTCTCTTTGCTTTTGCGGAGGCGACCGTCCCGAAAGTGACCGTCATCACCCGCAAGGCCTACGGCGGCGCTTACGACGTGATGTCATCGAAGCATATTCGCGGCGATGTGAACTACGCCTGGCCGACGGCGGAGATCGCCGTCATGGGACCGAAAGGCGCGGTCGAGATTCTCTATCGCGCCGAACTCTCCGACAAGGAGAAGATCGCCGAGCGCATTCGCGAGTACGAGGCCCGTTTCGCCAATCCCTTTGTTGCGGCCGAGCGCGGTTATCTCGACGAGGTGATCATGCCGCACAGCACGCGAAGGCGCGTGGCGCGCGCCCTCCGCATGCTGCGCGAGAAGACGCTCGAGAACCCCTGGAAGAAGCACGACAACATCCCGCTTTGAGTCTAAAGCCGACAAAATATTTTCCCTCTCCCCGAAGCGGGCAGGAACTCAAGCGAGCTCCCAAGAGGCAGATCAAGGCGAGGCGGCCAGGGGAGACCTAACACCGCTCGGCGATGAGGTCGTATTCCTCGGCGTCGATGATCCGCGTTCTAACGATAGCGCCCGGCTGCAACGACGCCGTCTCGCCGGGAAGGAAGACGGAGCCGTCGATTTCCGGAGCATCCCATGGAGAGCGGCCAATCGCTTCATCGGCCTCTATGTCGATCGAATCGATAATGACGTCGACCTCGCGACCGATCTTGGCCGTCATGATCTCGGCGCTGATCTGCTGCTGTGTCTCCATGTAACGAGCCCAGCGCTCGGCCTTTAGCTCCTCTGGCACTTGGCCCGCGAGGTTGTTCGATTTCGCGCCGGCGACGTCCTCGTATTTGAAGCAGCCGACCCGTTCGAGACGGGCCTCCTTGAGCCAGTCGAGAAGGAAGGCAA